>JBLIND010000142.1:0-14600 GCA_047639095.1 Candidatus Omnitrophota bacterium
CTTTGGGGTTGTCGGTTTCCGCGAGGTCCAGAACATCGCCGGAACGCTCTTCTGCGATTCCAATGGCAATGGGATACGGGACGCTGGTGAAGTCGATGTCTTTGCCGATGTGTCGGTCAGTCTGCTTCGTGCGGGTGCTCCTTTCCTCGCGCCAAGTACGACGGATAGCGATGGCGACTTCAGCTTCCAGAACGTTCCAACCGGGGCGTATACGGTGGTCGTGAGTGCAGCGGATCCGATGCTGGCGGGTGCCGTCATCGGTCCGAACTCAGCCCTGGTGAATCCTGTTTCGCTCGCGGACCAGGATCAGGTCATTGACATTGGATTCGCGCTGGCGAGTACAACGATTGAGGGTTATTTGTTCGAGTCGCTGGACAGGAGCAGCACGCCGAACAACTTCGCCCTGACAGGATTCAACGGGATTGAAATCATCCTGAAGGAAGTAACGGCTGCCGGTGAAGTTGAGGTTGATCGTGCGACTACGGCTGCCAACGGTACGACGAACGGGTATTATGCTTTTACCGGTAAGGTGGGTGCACGCTACTTAGTTGAAGCGGTGGAGGCTCAGGTCAGAACCGCGATGATCGCCCGGAAACGCGCAGCGAATCCGCAGTTCTTCCGACTGAATGAGTTCAGCAACACCAGTCCGGGTGGCGAGATCGTGACCTTCTGTGAGAATGGCAGCCAGAACCTGTGCTTCTTCGCCAGTGTCGAGACTGCGGTCAAGCTGGCCAGCTTCGAAGTGGACGTGGATGGCGAAAATGCGCAGGTCAGCTGGAGCACGGCTTCTGAAACCCGGAACTACGGCTTCAACGTCTACCGCTCAGTGAGCATTAATGGTCAGCGGGTTCCGGTAAATGCAGATCTGGTACCTGCCAGTGGCTCAAGCACCGGTAATGCATACAGCCTGGTCGATGCTGGCCTGGAACCGGGACGTTACTTCTACTGGCTCGAAGATGTCGATCTGGATGGTAAAGCGACGATCCATGGTCCGGTACTTGCCGAGCTGGACGCGGCTCCCGAGATGAAGGGTGGCTTCGACGTGACGACGACGGGTATGGCGAAAGTGAACGATGCCGTCCTCGCCGAAGCGGGCTTGTCAGATTACGCCCGGATCGCCGTCTATGCAGATGGCGCGGAAATTCCTGCCGTGGTTGTCGAAGGTGAACAGATCATCTTCTTCATTCCCGCGGATACCACGCGGATTGAGTTTGGCTTGGTGGACAATCCCAAGCGCATGGACGAGCTGGACCTGAACCAGAAATAATGTTGGATGCGGGGAGGCTGCTGAATGGCAGCCTCCCCACCATTCGATACATTTGTGATAAATTGTTGGTATGAGATGAGTTATCGATTGACTCAAAATAGAATGTGATTATAGTGTTAAAGCTTGGTTTGACGGCTAATGACCTGATCATTTATAAATTGCTGTATTAGAAATCCAATGCCTGTCCCCAGGCTCGAAAGCATGTATGCCGAAATATCTGACCGTAAATGAAATATCCAACTACCTGAAGCTCCCCGAGGAGACCGTGTACAAACACGCTCGGAGTGGGAAACTGCCCGCTTTTAAGGTCGGTCGATACTGGCGATTCAAGCAGGAGGAAATCGACCAGTGGGTGACCATGAACAGCAATAATCCCTATTCAAACATGCAGCTTATGGTCATTGATGATGATCCGATGGTGCGTGAGCTGATGGGGAGCTGGCTTACGCCTGCTGGCTGTATTGTCGACTCATTGGGCGATGCCGAGAGTGCGCTCAGCTTGTTGAGTGTACAATATTACGACCTGATCTTTCTGGATTTGATGATGCCCAGCATGGACGGTGCAGAGGCGATGCGTCGCATCATGGAAATTGCGCCAAAATCAAAAGTGGTCATCATTACCGGCTATTTCGATAGCAAGCTGATGGAAAATGCGCTGGCGCTTGGGCCGGTTACTGTACTGAAAAAGCCTTTCGATAAAGAGACCGTTTTAAAGGTCGTGAAGACCTATGCCATGCATATGCAGCGCTAAGTCGGGCTGATTCTTCCGCACCAGGTCGGGAGCCTTGAGTACACCCATCATGGGACCACGCCTTAAGCAAGTCCGGGCGATCAGATCTACGACATGTCTGGGGTGCGATCAGGTTTGATCGACATCCAGAATACTCATTTTACCCGCAATAAGGTGTCGTCTTGTATTCGCGCGTTCCCTGTAAACGGAGAATATGCGCGATCCACTCATGAAGATCCTTCAAGTTTTCGAGGATTTCCTCACGGGTGAGATCAGGATTGGACAACATAAGGTCCAGCTCCGCGGTGGCTGCCGTCATGGGTTGCGAAATGTGATGGCAGGCTGCACCAATCGTTTCCCGCATCACCCGGTATTGCACCTCGTCAATTCGTTGGGCGAACTGTTCCTGCATGGCAACGCACACTAGTATGCGCGCGAACTAGATCGACGGATTTGAGGATATAGTCATTGGCACCCGCGAGGAGGGCTCCGACAATTGCAGACGTTTGCTCGTTCGCGGTTAGAATGATGACAGACCGTTCACCCGGCAGGTTTTTCTCGCGAATCCGGTTTAGAATCTCAAGTCCTGATAGACCGGGGAGCGCAAGATCGAGTAAAACCGCAACCCAGGGACCTTCGGATTCCAGCAGGTATAATACCATTTGACCATTTAGGCCCTAATCGAATAAAAGTATTTTATGTTGTAAGGTGTCCGTGCGCGACGAGTGACAACTCAGACCAACCATTTTAATATGCTATTAACTGAGCGCTTCTAATCGTATATGAGAGGGACGATCTCCATGGCATGCTTGGAGGTGTCGAAAATGGCTACCGAAGGTTGTGCCGCACGAAAAACGGCGCCGGGATTCATGACCCGCGTATTCGCAAGTTGTTCATCACGTGCAATATGAGTATGGCCGGTGAAAATCAGGTGATAGGTTCCGCAACGAATCATCGTGTTCAGGGCTGAGGCATCATCTCCGTGGATGATACCCACCTGCTGGCCATCCAATGTCAGCGTATGGGACCGAGCGACATGGACGCCCGTACCCGCTGGAAAATCAATGATATCCGTATCATATAGGTCGACGTTTCCCGTCGCTGCATATACGGGGATTTTCTGAGGATGGCAGAGGGCCGCGAGCTCGATCAGGATGTTTTCGTGGCCGATATCTCCGCTGTGAATGAGAAGTTCGGCACCTTTATCGAGCAGGATTTGGATGGCCGCCCGGCTGCGGGCCAGGTGGCCATGGGTGTCTGAGAGCGCGCCGATGATCATGATGCCTAGCTGAAAATACCCCTCATGGTTGAAGTTATACATGGTTTCCAGCTTTATTATAGTGGTTATTGCTTTTGATGCCCCCTGATCGTATTTTATAGGCATGATCAAGTTCTGGATGATGCTTCTCGCTATATGCAGTTCTGACGCCTTATTCGCGGATGAGGTGATCCGCCGGGGCGAGCCGGTGGAAGCCGTCTACGAAAAGCTGGGCACACCCCGGGGTACCGTCGATCTCGGCGATAAAAAAGTCCTCTACTACCACCTTGGGAGTATTGAAATCATCTCGGGTGTAGTGACCGCTTTTGCCTTAATGACCGAGGAGGAATATGCCGCCCGGTTGGAGGCCTCCGTCCAACGTGAAGCTCAACGCCAACAACGACTTAAAGCCGAGCGGGCGAACCGTCTGGCGAATGGGGTAGATCGTAAGCGACGGGTCCTGAACGATCCCGACTTTGTTGTCGCCTCCGGTTCGCGTAAACTCAGTTTCTGGCGTCAATTTTCGGCTACGTATCCCGAGGTTGATATTCGCCATGAGCTCCAAGAGGCGGTCACCCAGGCCCGAAGCGAAAACCTGGCCCAGCGCGAAACCCAACGTCAGCGTCAGCGCATCGCCCAGCTGGAACTGGATGTCGCGGAAAAAGAGCAGCGCGCACGTTTAGCCGAGCGGGATGCCCGTCGTTCCCGTTCTTATAATCCTGCCTATACTTCTCGATATGCTCGTTATTCCAGTGGCTACGGTTCCACGTATCCCTCCTACTATCGACCCGCGAGCGATCCAGCGCCGAAGCAGGCGACGAGGCCTTCCGGGCAGTCGTCTCATTCGCACCTGGGCCGCACGTATAATAATCCGCAAATCATTACGATTCAGGCCTACCAGCCCAGTACGACCCGATCGCTCTCGGCTATCCAGACTCCAGCGCCGAGCAGCGCCCGGACCATCGGGACCCCTTCGTCCCGTTAAGAGGCGAAGGATTCCAGGTAGCTTTCAAGGCTTGCCAGATCCTCGTCATCCAAGCCTATTTCAATGTACGCGGGTTCGAGCTTGATCGCTTTCTCCAGCAGCCGTTGCGCTTCGGTCTTGCGGCCCGATACGGCCGCATAACAGGCCAGGTTATAATAGAAAACCGCTTCGCCTGGAAACAGTCCCACGGCCTCCTTCAGGATCTTTTCGGCTTCGGGAATCCCCCGGCTCCTTCGGACCGCGTACGCGTATTGAACCCAGAAGCCCGCGATGTCTGCATACCGTCCGCAGAGTTCTTCGGCCAGTTGTGCACCCTTTGGCCAGTCGGCCTGAAGTTGCGCGATTTGCATCAGGAGGTGTAGAAACGGACCTTTGGATCGAATGGCCGGTGGTACGGTCTTTAAGCAATCCAGGGCTTGTGCGGGCATCTTCAAGCAAAGGTAGCCCTCCGCTCGGTCCATGTGCCAGAGCGTCTCCTCCGGCAGACTGTTTAATTCCTTTGAAAATGCATCCGTCATGATCAATGATCCCTTTAGGGAGCTAGCACAAATTCTGTGTGGTGCAACTGCGAAGCTTCCGATCGCCCAGCCAGCATCTGCCCGGTCGTGGGTGGAGGGACATATGAGCATAGAAACAGAAATCAAACTGACCCTCGATCCCGGGATCTGTGCCCGGGTGGCTGAACTTGATCCCATCGTGCAATACGCCCAGGCTCCGCCCGAGGTCCACCTGCTCACAAGCATGTATTACGATACGAAAGGTTTCGCCCTGCTGGCCAAACGCTTTGCCCTGCGCATTCGGAAAGACGGTGACCACATCGTGCAAACCGTAAAAGGAAGGCGTGAAGCGGCCGACCTGCTCCATGCCCGGGTGGAATATGAATGGGAGCTGGCCGCCGCGACGCTGGATCTCTCTCTTTTGCCGAAGGAAGCCCCGTTTACCTGGCTGCAGGAATTGGGGGAGGGTGTCCTGCATGAAGTTTTTCGAACCGTATTCCAGCGTACGGCCTGGCTGCTCGAACCCGAACCCGGGATCCTGATCGAATGTGCGTTGGATATCGGCCACGTGACGGCAGGTGGTCAGCAAACGCCGTTTTGTGAAGTCGAACTGGAGCTTAAAGCTGGAGAGCCGCGGCATGTACTTGCCCTCGCCAAGACTTTTTCCGAAGCCCTTCCGTTGCGCATAGAACAGATCTCCAAGGCGCAGCGTGGATACGCCCTCGTCACCTCGCGCCCCTTGCCCCGCCCCGTTCGTGCATCCCGACTGGCGTTGCCTCAGGAGGCGACGGCTGGCGAAGCCTTCCAGCGCATCCTTGATGCCACCTTCCATCAGGTCGTCTCTAACGAGCAGCCTGTGCGCCTGAATGACGACCCGGAAGGGGTGCACCAGATGCGGGTGGGGGTCCGACGTTTTCGCGCCGCACTTCAGGCCTTCTCATCTTTTGTGTCTGAGGCGGATCGAAAGATGCTGAAAAAACAGTTGAAACCTTTTCTGACACAGCTTGGGGCCGTACGCGATTGGGACGTGCTGGCGGAATATGCGCAATCGACCTCGCCCAAACTGCTCGCCTCGCTGCGCAAGGAGCAGTCGCTTCATCGTGCTCAGTTACGCGCTGCCATGGATCAGCCGGCCTACACCCGGATGCTGTTGGCAATGGCCTGTTGGATAGCTGATCTCAAGGTCGACCAGGCGGCCTCTGAAACAGATGAAACCTGGGCGGTTCCCATTCTCCAGAAGGGCCATGAGGAAATTCTGAATAGAGGTCGGAAGCTGAAGAAGCTCACACTACCCGAGCTGCATCGCTTACGGCTAGCCTGCAAGCAGCAGCGTTACCAACTCGAATTTTTTGAGGCCCTGCTCTTCCCTGATTCGTTTCAACCCTACCTGCGGATGCTTCAAGACCTGCAGAGCGTATTGGGAGGCTTGAACGATACCGAAAGCATTCTGGCTCGCCATGCTGCGGCCATCAAGAAGCTTAAAGGCCGGGGAGGACGAAAGATCCTCTTCAAGAAGGCGCAGAAGCGCCGGGTGCGCCTGATGAAAAAGCTGTCCGTCGTCTGGGCGGCGTTCAAGCAGCAGGAACGTACCTGGTGAATATGATCAGCGGGCGTCCAGTGTGCGCCCCAGCTTAAACTCCTTGCGTTCATCTGCGAAGATGGTCGCGCCGGCAAAGCGCGGATCGTGGCAGAAGAAGATGGGGATGTGTTCTGCGGCACATCGGGGCAGCCACTGCTGTTTCCATCGCCGGGTATCCAGCGGATAAGTGTCGTAGGCGGCTTGGAATACGAGCCGAAGATGGCTGGTCGTCGGGCAGACATCTGCGGCAAAGAGCACACGTCCGCCCAGGCCCTCGGCCTCTGGATGCATGATGCTCAGCTGATCCGACTCCAAGAGGAATGCGCAGTGGCCCTGGGTGTGTCCTCCCGTGCGGATCGAGGTGATTCCGGGAGCGATACAGACCTCATCCCCGGAGACCAGCAGTCGGTTTGAGTAGCCCTGCAACGGTGCGATCGTTTCCTTCGGGTAGGCTTTGTACAGCAAGGGGTCGCCGCCGATGGCATCTGACCATTCCTGTTCATGGACGATGAGTTGCGCATTCGGAAAAGCCGGATGGCCCTCGGCGGTGGCCGCACCTCCCGCGTGATCCCAATGCAGATGGCTGAGGATCAGCACGTCGATATCTGCAGGTGTTAAGCCGCGTTGGGTGAGGGCTTCCATGAGCGGCCAGCCCGGACCCAGTCCATGAATCTGACGTTCCTTTTCGCTATACCGCTCGGCCGGTCCACACCCGCTGTCGATCAGCGCCCTCCGGCCGTCGTCGAGCTCCACGAGCAGCGCGTTGGCGTTCTGGGGGATGCGGTTGTGTTCGTCGGGTTCGATCAACTTGGACCAGATCGGTTTAGGGACCAGGCCAAACATGGCTCCGCCATCGCTGGCGAATTGAGAGGCAATCAAGGGGTGCACACGCATATATCCCTGCTTTCCCGGCCTTTGCCGTTTGCAATTGAAAGTCGTAAGGTTAGCATTTACCGAGCTTAATCTGCAACGTGAGACGCACTATGGATGAAGAAAAACCAACGGAAAAATCGGCGAACAAGGGCTGGATGGTCTGGGTTTGCGTCGCCGTGCTCGGCGTGTTCCTGTTTATCAGTGTGATGGTGAACCTGTTTCAGGGCATGGCCTTGATGGTCAAAGACGTGACCAGTCAGGCCGGCAAAGGGTCCGATGAGTATCCAGATTTTGAACGCGAATCTTCCTGGGGCGACCCGAAAGGCATCCCCGTTGTGCGCATTGCCATTGACGGCGCGATCATGCGCCAGAGCACCGGCTCTCTGTTCATGCCGCAGGCCGACAAGATTGAATTGATCCTGAACCAGATTCGGGCCGCGACCCGTGACAAGAAGGTCAAAGCCATTATTCTGGAGGTAAATTCGCCGGGTGGCGGCGTTACCGCAAGCGACGAGATCTACGCGGCCTTACTGCGGTTCAAGAAGGACGACGATACGCGTCGAGTCGTGGTCTACATGAAAGACCTCGCGGCCTCTGGGGGCTACTACGTCGCCATGGCGGGGGACTGGCTGATTGCCGAGCCGACGAGTATTCTCGGTTCCATCGGGGTGATCATGCAGACGGTGAACTGGAGCGAGTTGGCCAAAAAATATGGCGTTAAGGATACCACGATCAAGTCCGGCGCGAACAAAGACCTCTTGAATCCATTCCAGGAAGTGTCGGAAGAACAACGGGCCATCCTCCAGGAATTGGTGGACAGCATGTATCAGCGGTTTTCGGGTCTTGTCGCGGAAGGCCGATCGATGGATCCTGAAAAGCTCAAGATTTACGCTGACGGTCGGGTCTTCGATTCGACAAAGGCCCTCGAGTTGGGCTTCATCGACGAAATCGGATACTGGGAGGAAGTCGTGGCCAAAACGGAAGGCCTGCTCGGCGGGGACGTTCATATCGTTCGCTACGAGCGCCGAGGGGACTTCATGTCCATGTTGGCGGGCGTGGAGACCCCGGTTGAAATTAATACCGGTCTTCAGCTGCCCAACCCGATGCAAATCGGCTCGCCGCAACTGCTGTACCTCTGGCGTCCATAACCCGAAGGCCCTGCCTTCCCCCTTCGCATGAAATGGGTTTCCAGTCTTTCAAGTTCTCCTGATGCCAGACAGGCACTTGACGATGTGATCGCCCAGGTGCGTGAGGTGCTGGGTGACCAGCCACCCGACCTGGTATTTCTTTTTGTTTCCCCGATTCACGAATCGGCCTACGACCAGCTGCAGGCCTGGATCCGGGAGGAGCTGTCGCCCGGGCACATCATCGGGTGTACCGCACGAGGCATTATCGGCCGCGGTTTGGAAGTGGAAATGGGCCCCGCTTTGTGTGTGAATGCCGCCGTCCTGCCAGATACGGAAATCTTCACCCGGCATACCGGGTTCGAAGACATGCCTGATGCGGATGCTTCGCCCGACGAGTGGCGTGCGTGGATCGACCTCGATCCCGAGGTAAATGGCATGGTCATGCTGGCCGATCCGTTCAACACCGAGCTCGACCATTTTCTTCAGGGCATGGATTACGCGTACCCACTTGCGCACAAGATCGGCGGTTTGGCGAGTGCCGCGGGGGATGCCTTGCAGAACGTCCTCTATTGCGATGAGCTCATGCGTTGCGAAGGGCTGGTACTGGTGGCGTTCAAGGGGCGTACACGCCTGGAACCCATCGTGGCCCAGGGGTGTCGTCCGGTTGGACCGATCGGCACCGTTACGCGTGCACAGAATAACATGGTCGTCGAGCTGGATGGCGCTTCGGCCTTTGGGTTTGTGCAGGCGGTTCAGGAAGGCCTGGATGCCTATGATCGTAAACTCTTCAAGAGTGCCCTTTTCCTGGGCATCACCAATGACCCTTTCGTTGACCATCCGGTGCCCGGCGATTACCTGGTCCGTAATTTGATCGGGATCGATTATGACTCCGGCGCAATTATCCTCGCGGGCATTGCCGAAGAGGGCGCCCGGGTCCAGCTTCACCTCCGTGATCGTAAATCGTCCCGTCACGATCTGGAGACCCTGCTCGACCACTATCTCGAGACGCAGGGAACCGCAGAGAACGTCCTGTTGTTTTCCTGCCTGGGGCGGGGCCAATACCTCTATGGCTCGACCAACCACGACAGCGACCTCATCACTAACCGCATCGGGCCGTTGCCGATCAGTGGCTTTTTCTGCGCGGGTGAAATTGGCCCCGTGGGCACCTCCACCTTCATCCACGGTTACACCAGCTCGATCGGTGTATTCAGAGAAGGCCCGGCCGTCTGAGGAAGCCCTCCCAAGTTCGGCCGTATTCACCTTCTACCCTTGCCAAAACAAGGCCCCTTTGTCATAACCCGCCCCATCATGAGTGAAGAAATAAAACCTACCCTGGTCGTGTTGGCGGCTGGTATGGGCAGCCGTTATGGTGGCCTGAAGCAAATCGACCCGATCGGACCGTCCGGGGAGGTTGTGCTGGACTATTCGGTTTTCGACGCGATTCGTGCGGGCTTTGGAAAGGTCGTTTTTATCATCCGTAAGGATATCGAAGCGGACTTTCGTGACGCGCTCGAAGCGCATTATACCGATCGGATCGAAGTCGAATATGCCTTCCAGGACCTGATGGACCTGCCGCAAGGGTACGCGCTGCCGGAAGGCCGGACGAAACCCTGGGGCACGACGCATGCCATGCTTGCCTGTCGCGACCTCGTGAACGAGCCCTTTGCTGTCATCAATGCCGATGACTTTTACGGCCGCCAATCGTTTCAAGTCCTAGGTGACTGGTTGCGCGCTCACACCGCCAGTGAAAATGTGTATTCCCTGGTAGGGTTCATCCTGGCGAAAACCTTGTCGGAACATGGTAGCGTCTCCCGCGGCATCTGTTCTGCATCCAACGGCCTGCTGGTCGATGTCGAGGAGTGCTATGAGATCCAGCGGACCGCTGAGGGACCGATCCAGGCCCGGCGTCGGGCAGGTGTGACGACGGTCACTGGCGATGAACCGGTTTCCATGAACATGTGGGGGTTCACTCCGGACGTGTTCCGATACATGACGGATAATTTTACGGCCTTCCTCGATGGCATGGCCGACCCGATGAAAGCTGAGTACCTCATCCCCTCGATCGTTCAGGAGTTGATCGAGAACGGAAAGGTGACGGTGGATGTTTTAAATTCGACGGAACAGTGGTTCGGCGTAACCTATCCTGAGGATAAACCTGCCGTGGTGAAGAGCGTACGTACGCTTATTGAAGAAGGGGTCTACCCCGAATCGCTCTGGGCTTGAAAGTTAGGCAAATCGTGGACGAAAAAATTGGAATTGTTGGATTAGGGTACGTGGGGCTGCCGCTCGCTTGTGCATTTGCAGACCTCTACGACGTCGTGGGATATGATGCGAAGTCCGAACGTATTCTCGAGCTTCAACGTGGTGAGGATCATACCCAGGAAGTCACCGCGGAAGACCTCGCGAAACCCCGTTTGTCCTTTTGCGATCAGGTGGAAGGCTTGGCGGACTGCACCTTTATCATCGTCGCGGTGCCCACGCCGATCGACGAAAATCATGAACCCGACCTGGGCGCTATGGAGGGCGCCTCCGAAGCCATTGGTAAAGTCATGAAGCCTGGCTGTATGGTGGTCTATGAAAGTACCGTTTACCCCGGTGTTTCCGAAGACATCTGCCTGCCGATTCTCGAACGTCAGTCCGGTATGAAGCTGGGCGAATTTGATCTCGGCTATTCGCCGGAACGCATCAATCCCGGCGACAAGGAACACGGCGTCCGCGATATTATCAAGGTGGTCAGCGGGCACAGTCCCGCGTCCCTCGCGCGGGCCTCCAAAGTTTACGGAAGTATCATTCGTGCCGGCATTCATGAAGCGCCGACCATCATGACTGCGGAAGCGTCCAAGGTGATCGAAAACGTGCAACGCGATTTGAACATCGCCTTGATGAACGAACTGTCGAAGATTTTTGAAAAGCTCGGCCTGCATACGCCCGACGTGATTGCGGCCTCTGCGACCAAGTGGAATTTCCATCGCTACCACCCCGGACTCGTAGGTGGGCACTGTATCGGAGTCGACCCGTACTATCTGACGAAACGCGCAGAAGAGCTCGGTTATCATCCTGAGGTCATCCTTTCCGGTCGTCGCATTAATGATGGCATGGGCGCCTACGTGGCGGACCAGGTGGCCGGCCAGTTACATCACGAAGGGGTTGCGCTCTCCAGCGCCCGAGTGGCCGTACTGGGGCTGACCTTTAAAGAGAACGTTCCGGACTATCGTAACACCAAGGCCGTTGATGTGGTGAATCGTCTTCAGTCCCTTGGCGTAGAGGTAACGGCTTGTGAACCCATCCTGGAAGACGAGCTCGTCCAGCGGGTATTCGGGCTGGCCAATACGACGGTAGGGGAGCTTCAAGGTTTCGATGCCATTGTCCTCGTGAACGGACACGATGCCTTCAAGGAGATTGAGCTTTCAGTGCTTAAAAGTCAGATGCGCACGCCGGTCATCTTCGATGTGAAGAACTTCTTCAACAAGGAAGAAGCGAAGGCCCTCGGATTCAACCTCAAGAGTCTGTAAATTACAGACCGGTTTTCTGCGCGCCAGTTTTGTTGGCTACTTCTCCGTAGCTGAAGTCGTCGAAGTGGGTATTGCTGTCGGCCTTGGTCCAGAGTCCGACCCGGCCCGCCGCTTGGAAGGTGGCGTCTTTCACCTGAAACAATTGTTTCGTATCCAGGAAAACGGTGAACAGGTCCTCGTTGAATTCTACACGTAAGACCTGCCATTGTTTGTTGGCCACCTTCGCGTCCAGGCCATAACCGCCCTTGCGCCCGACGATGTCGAGGGCGGAACGCCTGCCGTCTTCGACCTTGTACAGGACCACGTTGTCCTCCAGCGCATTCGCCCGGACCACATAGTAATTATCGGCATCACGGAATCGCCACACCAGTCCGGCGGCTTGATCAATCCGGCCACTGATCGGTTTGAATGTCACCTCCACAAATCCGTTTTTGAGCGAAGATGCGTTGCGCGTGCACAAGGGGAAGTCGGCTCGGCCCGATTGCTGGAGGACTTGGGCTGCGCTGGGCGCCGTCGGGTCCGCGACCACCTGCCAGGAAGGAGTGCCCTTGCCCGTCACCGCGACGGTCCAGCCTGCTGGTGCCGCCGCGGCAGGAGCGTCCTCAAATTGGATCGTTTCATCGGCCATCGTTTGAAAGGCGGACGAGATAACGAAGGCCAGGATAAGCACCAGCGGATGGAGATCGGTCATGTGGGTGACACCTATTTGGGCTGATTCGCAGGGAGGGTAATTGTTTTCCGCAGATAGGCGATCGCCTGCCGGTTTTTAAAAGTTTTCCACGGGCGGAGAAGCTGTTCGCCGGACTGGGTGTTCACCCATCCATTGGGCTTCATTTTCCAGAAGCCCTGCCGGGGCAGCATGTCGCCCTTGGTCGGTTCCGGGACGGTTTGCCAGACGACATTGGTATCGGCATACGCGTCGGGCCACCCCTGTGGCTGGATTTCCGTACACTCCCAGGTCCCGTCGGCAACCAGGTTGGTGGTGGAGGTCTGTAAATGAAGCGTGTACCAGGCGTCTGCCCGTGCCGGGGTGATTTGCGCAGAGATCACATGCTCGCCCGGTTGAATGGTGGTCGCACGGATGTAGAGATCATTGGGATTGGAGATCTGCGTGGTCAGGGGTTTTGCATCGATCCAGGTCATTGAACGTCCATTGCCATTCACCGCGACGACGGCGTAATTGGCGATGCTCTTCATGTTTAGATAATTCCCCACGGCCGTGCGCACCAGCGGGTCGGTTGCCGCATCCTTCAGGACTTCGTAAAGAGGCTTAACCGCGGCAAAACCATCCTGGAGTTCCATGTACCCCGTCGCCCGGAACTCCAGGGTGTCGGCTAGTTCTGAAAATCTGAACGCGTAATGTTCGCAGCGCTGCCGGGCTTCTTCGAACAGCTCCAGGCGCTCCAGCTCAAATAGCTCGGCCATGATCGCGTCCTTCTCTTTGGGGTCAGCCGGAAGTCGGCGATCAAAGGTTGCCGGCACGGGGTAGGGCGTTTTGACGGCCGGTTCCTGGTACCAGAACGCGACGCTCGACATATATCCTTTCGACTTGTTGCCGTCGCCGAACTCGATGTTCACGCTTACTTCTGTGTTGAAGGTGACCGGATCTGGAATGTGGAGACGATACTGGTCGGTGTGCACGGGGCGCTTGCCGATCAAGCCGTGATAGGGCAGGTCGAAAATGCCTGAGTAATACCAGCCACCATTAAAATAATCTTCCAGACCCGTCCCGTGGAAGCTCGGGGACATGCTGCCATCCAGTCGAATCTGTTCATCGCCTTCGAGGATAAACCAGGACGTGTCTGTACTCATGGCGGTAAGGAAGCAGCCCAGGTAGCGCCCGTGGCCTTTCGTACTTAAGATGCGATATGGAAACTGCCGGGTGACGCCGCCTTGTGAGGTTTCACTTTTGAAGGCGGCATGGAAGGCGCCGTAGGCCGATTCCGCCGCCGGACCGAGCTGGTGGCGGATGTCCACCGCCACTTCCGTCGGGCCATCGTTCCGGATCACTGCTCTTGCGCCCTTCTGGTATGGCATCGGGAACCGACAGATATATCGCCCATCCACCAAGCCGAACATGCTGGAGGTGAATCGCCGGGTGTAAAATGGATTGCCAAAGAAATCGCCCAGTGGAACCTGAACGCTGGGCTCGGTCATTCCGTCCCAGTACATTTCCAGTACGAGGTCGCGGAGTACGCGGTCGCGGGCGATCGGATCGGCTGAAGGTGAGATGTTCAGACCGATGGAGAACGATTTAAGGGTGCCGGCGGTCTGCGTGTTCAGCCATTCCGCTTGTTCGCCTGAAGGCAGGCTAATGCGTTGGGCTTCGCCCGCGCTCCCGATGGCGGCGTAGGTCTCCTTGATCTGCGACCATTGGCTGATGACGTCGTCTATCGCCCCCGTTTCTTCCGGGCTTAAGACGGCCGGATAAGAGGTCACGTCCGTTTCCGCCGGGTAGGTGTCGTAATTCACATGGAAATAGCGGCGTTGTCCGGGCGGAAAGCTGTTGGCCTTAATTGCGATACGGAGCGAGCTTTGATAAGGGAGCGGAACATAGGAATAGAAGCCACCGCTGACGATGCCCGCAAGCGGCGCAACAAACGGATGTTTCCCCCCGAAGAAATCTTGGGTGGAGCCGACCAGGCGCGCCTCGGATTCACCATCGAAAAAGAAGTGCCACTCCTTGGCGCCAACACTGGTGTTCCAGATGCGGGTTACACAGCCGGGGCCGGTGAATTCCGCGAGGGTCACGAGGCCGTCGGGCCCCACCTG
>JBLIND010000143.1:0-14588 GCA_047639095.1 Candidatus Omnitrophota bacterium
TGCATAAATTTTCACCTGGACCAAATCTGAAATCTTCACCTCAAGGACGAATATATACCCCCTATGTTGGGTCCCCTGAACAGGGGATAGAGCACTCCCTCCCCTATCTGCCAGGATAGTTGTCCGGTCGGTTGTTTTGTGATTCTAATGCTTTTCACGCCCTTCCCGGGGGTACCCCCGGGAAGGGCGTGAAAAGCAGCGACGATTGTAAAATGACCCCATATCATCCATTAAAAAACCGGGCGGAGAAAGACATCTGATACCTACAATGAAATCCTATCCACAAGAACGCAAAGAAGCCGTCTTGGCCAAGAACTTTTCAGGCCTCTGATAAATGCTTCCAGCAAATATTCCGATGGACCCCGCCACGGTGAACGCCCCCTCTCTTTATCTAAATCTCAGGGACTCCCGGGCCTGAGATGGAGGCCATCAGGTCCCTCTGAAGCCAGCGCTCTTTTCTCCACCCGGACCCCATCGTCCATGGCCATCATAAATTTAACTCCGACCCCAAAGACAAAGTCGGGACAAAAGTTGCCACCTGAGTTGCCACCTTTTGAATTCGCGGGCAAATTGACAGTGGAGGCTGGCGGCGTAAACTACTGGTAATAAAGGGGTTAGAATGGTGGGCGGTGCAGGATTCGAACCTGTGACTTCTGCCGTGTGAAGGTAATGCGGGCTGAACACATAAGTGCTTATAATTGCGTAATTTATAGCAGACAAAGGCCTTTGTGCTGCCTATCAGATTCCGCCAATTCCGCCAATTCCGCCAATCGCGATACAAGATTTGCCACTAATTTGCCACCTTGATTGACTGATTCAAAGACGGACGGTCTTTGCCACTTCAGCCTGAAAGCTTTGTCGCCCCGCATGGCCCAATGCTAAAAGTCTTCCAGGTCATTGAGGAGATCTTCTTCGGTGAAATCATCGTCTTTGTTTTCAGGATCATCAAGCAAGTCGGATGCAAAAGCCGGTTGGCCATCACCACCGGACCCTTCGGGGTGAAAAATGACATGGCCCCACTGCCCCGGTTCTAAGGCCGCTTCGGCGGCGACGTCGCTGAGAATGGTGGTCGATTGATTGGACCAGTAGATACGTTGCATGACCTCGCTGCCGTTTTTGTTCGTCCTGAGAAACCCCCAGTCGAACTTGAGGCGCTGCCGCTTTTCGGGCTTAAGTCCCAGCTCGGCGAGGGGAACGGAAGCTTCCAGGACCCAGGTGCCACTACGCTCATCCGCCTGGTAGGCGATTTTGGCGTTCTTCAGTTCCACCACCCGGTCAAAATTGGTGGTGAAGACCATGGTCTTGGCCTGCCAGGCTTCGGAGGGTTTGGGCGAAGCGACGGTGGGCTGATAGAGCACCGCGTGCGAACCTTTGTCCGTGCGGGTAAGCAGCAGGCGCAGGTCGCCTTTCACCGGTCCCTTGCGGCCGGGGTTCGCCGCGGGATCGGTTCCGAGCATGATGTCCACCGCGCCGCCGGTTTTGAAATAGCTTTGCCAGCCGCTTCCACCTTGATTGAGGAACGGCCCCCTGTTGCCGGTTACCCGGTACGCCAGGTAGAGGTTCTGCTTGCCCACGTGCATGGCAAATTCAACCCCTTCCTCGTTGTCGGGACGGATGAAAGTTTCCTTCCAATCCTTGAGATCACCATCCAGGCGTTTATCGTCTCCGATGGGGCAGTGGTAGACCTTTGCCGCCTCGTAAGCCTGCTGGCGCGCCTGCGCGGTCTCCCAGGCGTGCGCGGCGCGCAGATGTTCCGGGGTGACGGTCAGGCTCCCGGTCACGCGCCGAGCTTTGTCGAGGCCAACCACCTCGGCGACCGAGATGTGGTTGAATCCAACCACCACGTAGTGCTTGCCGTCTGCCACGCTTTTCCCGTACCAACCGCTGAAGTGCTCCTGTCCCAGGCTGGCCTGGTTAAACGCCAGACCGGGTTCCGGTTTTTCCGTCGGCCAGCCCTGGCGGTTCCGACTGCGTATATCCTGAAACAGGCTGCCGGCGAGAATGCCATCATACGTCCAGATGTGCATCTTCCCGACATTGGAATTGCTGACAAAAACATCGCCCAGCTCGCCGTTGTCGCGCGAGGTGCCGATGACATCGAATTCCGCGACGACCTGTCGCTCAGTATACGGGCCCGCTTTGTAGTAAGCATGAACGCCCATGCCTTCGGTTTGCCAGGCCGAGGAGGTTTCGCCATCGGCATCGACCACGCGATTAAAAAACGGACCGTTCGATTCCCGTTGTTGATTGAAGGCCAGGGTCTGGGAGTTGCTCAAGCGTCGGGAGGTGAGCTTCAAGCCGGGGGCTTTTACGGTCCGGTACACGGGTACGCCGTCTGGCCGGAACTGGGCGACTTCGTAACGCATACCTTCGGCATGGATGCCCAAGCCTTCATCAAACCAGCTGACGTTACCCTTCATCTCAATGAAGGTGACTTCGTCGGGCTGGGGATTTCCATCGCCATTGGCATCACTCCAGGTAAAGTGCAGGTCGCCCAACACCCGGTTGCCAATTTTGGCATAAAAGGATTTGTCCAACAGCGGTTTGAAATCGCTGGCCGAACCCACGGCTGCCACTCGACGACACCCTTTTTCACCTTCATAGAGATAGACATAGCCGCAGGCCTGGTAGCCGAAATTTGGCCGGGTCACCAGGTAGGTTCGACCCTCGATGGGAATCACATACTCCCCTCCCCGGCTGTCGCCCATCCACGCCATCGCGTTGATCCGGGTCTTGCCCGTTTTCCAGTCGAGACCGAATTCCGTAGTGGAATTTCCCTGGGCGAAGAAGACGCGGCGGGTGTCGGTAATGTCCAGGACTCCGCCACCCCCGTAAGAGGTGTTCCCGTAGTAGTCGCGGTCAAAGCTTCCATCGGTGTTCCAGCGACTGACGCGCTTGAGCGAATAATTGCCGTCAGTAATCCACAGCTTGTTATGAGCATCAACCGCCAGGTCTACCTTGTCATCACGACCCGAAGCGGTGATATACTCCGGATCGAACGGTCCCTGCTTGTAGCCTCCGGCCTTGCCGATGCTGCGCAGAAACAAACCCGCCGGGTCGTACACCCGCACCTGCTTGCGGGCGTGGTCTCCATCAAAGACGTAGAGGTTTCCCGCTTCATCCGTGGTCAATCCCAGGGGCTTACGCGTGTCGGTGATATGGGTTTTCCAGGTATCATCTGCTTGCAGCACGACGATCTTGCTTCCCGAAATCCCGTAGAGGCGACCCTGGGGATCTACGGTCATGTGACTGAGTTTGGTTGCGGGCAACTCTCTCGCCAGTGCTCCGGTTTTGGCGTCATACACTTCCAGGCGGCTGTAGGTCAGCGGATCCACCGGCACTTCGCCGCCGAGGTAGGTCAGAGCGGCAACGCCATATACCCGGCAACGGGTCGCATCCAGTTCCTGACCGCCACGGTCTTGCCGAACCCCGAAGGGCCGATCGGGCGTGGTCGTCCACTGCTCGACGACCCGCAGGCGCACCGCGCGGGTGTTGATTTCTTCGCCGAAGTCGACATAGCCATCGATGTACCGGGCCCGGGCATTCATATTCTCGCCCGGCTGATAAAAATCGCGCAGTGCCTGTTCGTAAGTGGCGACTCGTTTCCAATGCGCACTGCCCTCAAGGGGAATCGTTCCGGCCGGACCGGTGTAGACGTCGATCTCCGTACGCTTGCCATCGATCTCCTTGATGGCCAGGCCGCGCAGGCTTTGCGCCTTGGCCCACTCCATACAGTAGATGCCCGGCTTGCTTTCGTTGATCGGGTCACTGCGCTGTGCGTCCCACTCCCCACGCTCGTTGATCTCCCCCGAGTTCACCCGAACCTTCAAGCCCTCCGCGGCCGCCGCAAAACGCCGCCGCATGATCTTCATGCCTTCCAACCGGGCGCGCCAGGGCGTGCCGCCGCCGGACAGGACATCGTCTGCGCCGCTTCCCGCGCCATCCCCCACTCCATCCAATAGTAAATCGATACTCGGCCCTTTTTCCGGTTCCACATCGTCGGAGAGCAGGTCGAGTAGATCGTCTTCAGAATTGCTGTAGGTAAGGCAGATGGCGCGGCTGCTCAATCCCTCGGGGGCGGTCACGACTTGCCAGTCACTGCCCTTGCGGCCCCGGTAGATTTCCAGCCAGTCCTTTTTGCTATCCGGTTGGGGCGGATAGGCACCCTCTTTCTTGAGCACCTTGATCCGCATCTCGACCTCCCCCTCGGGAAAGGGGAAAATGAAACTGCCGATCTCAACCGGCCGCTTGAAGGTCAGCAATGCGTGATTTTTGGAGCCGGGTAAATCGGTACTGTTGATGTAGGTCAGTCCGGGTAATTTTCCGGGCGTCCCCTGTCCGGCGGGCGTACCGGTCAGGCGAAAGAGCCGCTTGAAGTCATTTCGGGAGTCCGGGTCGAAGCGGTCTTCCTTTGACTTGATCCGGTAACGCGGCAGGCAAAGATCCGAATCCACATCGGAACCATCCGCGGCGCTGGCCATCCAGTCGGCCTCCGCATCGATCGCGACATAGACCTCGCCCTTGCGGTAGGTGATGCCGCTGATGCCGCGCAGGCGCCGATTGGTCGACTTGACGGCGAGCAGGGTATCGATCTTTTTGTCCTCCGCCTGTACGGTCCAGATGTGGTCGGTCAGATTCCAATGGGCGCGGGAAGCGCCAAAGACCTTGCCCTCTCCAAAGGTCAAAAAGGTGGGGCCGGTCCAGGCGACAAAGTTACCATGCCCCCACTGACGCCGACCTTCGGCATCACATTCAATCAGCGTCTGGCCGGCCTCGCTGACCCCGGAACCGAAATACAGCTTGCCATTATCGCCGGTGGTCACGCACATGATGCCCCCGTGATCCGAAAGCCAGCCGCCCGATCCGCTGGCGCCATTCATCCAAGGCGTATTGTCCGAGTACTGTTCAACATTCGGATACGGCGTCATCTGATACTTCAGTTCCAGCTCCGGCATAAACAAGGCGGTGTACCGGTAGGTGCCCGGAGTCACCGGAACGCCACGGAAGTCCTTGAGATCCCACCCCTCTTGAAGCTCGCCCGGACTGCGCGGCACCCGGCCCTGGACATTGGCCACGCGTTTTCCATTCGCATCATCAATGACCAGCGACAGGGTTCCTTCGAGCGGTGCGGTAAGGGGAATCTGAAACGGAGGTACCTCGGAGAAAACCGCTGCTTCGGGCACCGGGTTTCGCCCCAGGTCCTGGTAGACGTGCAAGGCGTCGATCGCAGCCACCGGCCCGCCGCTGCTTTTCAGGATCACCAGCTTAAGCCCGCGGGTGGAAACTGGTTTCGCAAAGCGAATGATCGAACCGCGAGGATTGGCGCACACCAACGAGGCCTTCCAGTCACGGATTTTCTTCCACTCGCGATCGTGGGCAACCGCCGGGTTGAGTCCTTCGGGACCGGAGTAGGTGTAGAACTCAATCGCTGAATGGTTATCCTCCAGGTAAAGGGATTGAAAGGTCTGGGCTTGCTCCCAGGAGAGCACAAACCAGCTGGGGCTTACATCGCTGATGGGGCCGCGGGGAATCCGCTTTTCTTTGTTTTCACCGGTGTTGGCCCACGTCCCCCGGCCCTGCGGAACATGGTTCGCGGCCAGGGTAAACGGCGGGCCCATATCGGGTTCTACGGTGTGTTCACTCTCGGCATTCGCGATGGCCAGCGGCGAGATGTTGCCGAGGCGTTCTGCCAGGACACGCAGGTAGCTGATCGGCAAAACCTCCCGCCGGGGTGCATAGCTCGCCCGCATGAATAGCGCCCGGGTTTTGGTGCCGTTCGCTGCGGTGGCCAGGCGCAGATTGCCCCGGGACATTTTTGCCGCGGGCAGTTCCTGCCATTGATTCGCCTTCGCAGCGGAGACCGGGCCGGTGACCCCGGGCTTCAGGATTCGGAACTGATCCGCCCGGTCGACCAGGAGGCTTCCCATCGGAAGTTCCTGCTTGAACACCAGGAGGTACGAAATCACCAGGGGCGCATCGGTGTTATTGTGCTCGCGCGCCCCGGCAATCCGCTCATCCCCCGGCTTCGCACCCGGCAATCCCAGGATCGCGCGAAACGCGCGCGCGCTGATCGCGGCATCTACCAGCTCCGATCCACGAAATATCTTACTGGCCGCGAGGTCCACATCCTCGGTGGTGTAGACCGGAGGGAGCTCGGCGGCGTGCAGGCTCGAGGAGAGGATCCCGATCGCAAGAACAAACCGGCAAACCCAGGCCACAGAAACTACGGTAAAGAATGGTTTATACATACTGTTTAACCTCCTGAATGGGGCATTCGTGGACATTTTAGTTATTGGAAGGCCGGATTAATCCGCACGAGGTTGATGCCTGGTTGTCCACGATTGCCCTTGCCGAAATATCTACTCTTTGTGAACCGATCTTTGCGACTGAATATCTGTGGAGCCTGCCCAATGAAAATCCGATCTTTATCCCTGTTATCATCCATTGCCGCTTTGGTTTTACTCGTTGTTCCGGGAGGTGCTTGGTCGGCCTCGTCACTGGCGGAGGAACTTTCTAAGATCCAAACCCCAGCCGATCTCGAAGCGCTGATCGCGTCGACCGATAAGGTCGGGTTAAAAATGGCCCTGCAAGATGGATCGGATGCCATCCTGGCCGCGGTGGCCCTGCGCCCGCACCTCGAAGCGGTACTGCGCATGGTGGAGGGTGCTCCTGGCAGTTTTGAAACCACGAACAAAACACCGGTCGCCCTGAAGATGGCCGTGGGGGGCGCCCTCCCCCTGTTTGACACCCTGCACCGGCTGGACCTGGCGGTTACCGGTGCCGGGGCGCACGCCCATCGTACCATCAACCCCTACGACCTCGCCTTCTTCGAACACCTCAGCCACCTTCACTCGCTGACGTGGCTCAACGTGCGATCGACCAAGGCCGACGATACCTGCATGCCGCTGCTCGCCAAGCTCACCAACTTGACCACCCTGAAAATTGCGAATAACGGCAAGCTCAGCGACGCGGGGCTGGAATCACTCGCCGAGATGCGTCAGCTGGAATACTTCAACTTCGTCGGCACGAGCATGACCGGCAAAGCCTTTTCCAAATTCGAAGGCTGGACGAATCTCAAACGCTCCAGCTTCCGCGGCAGCAGCCTCGACGATGCGGGCCTGCGGCTCTTGTGCGAGCGGTTTCCCAACTACGAAAGCCTCAGCCTTGCCCACGCCAAGTTCACCAACGCCGGGGCCATCCATCTCTCGAAACTGACGCACCTTCGGCGTCTGGAAATTGGCAGCCACAACGCAAGCCCGGAGTGCCTCGGGTCCATTGTCACGCTGCCGCTTGAATATCTGCAAATAGGTGACGGCCTCGACACCCCGGAAGGCATTGCCCTGATAAAAGATATCCCGACGCTCCGCCAACTGACGCTCATCGGCGCCTCTGCCCTGACGGACGCCGACTTAAAACTCGTCGCGGACATGACGCAGCTTGAACATCTGGAACTTGGTCGGGTTGAATGGCCGAATGAGCGCCTGCCCCTGCTCAAGAACTTTGCTTTTCTGAAATCCCTTCGCCTGGTTCCTCCGGGTGGTGCTTACCCGCCTGAAATGCAGGACAGGATCAAGGCTTTGCTACCCAAGGTGGACCTGCAGTTGAAATAGGAGATGTACCCATCTCTGGTACTCCGTCATAGATGAACCGTCGTTATACCGCACATCTTTTTCTTTGATTGGGCTTCGCCCAATCAAGGTGCTGTTCAAGGTAGCCATACCTAAAGGTCGGAGACCCACCCTACTCTTCATAATGCCGGCTCAGATACTGATTAAACGCGTAGTTCACCACGTTGATCCCCATCTTATACGAAGCCATCTGAACGGCCTTCGAGAAGCCGGAGCCCCCGTCCTTCCAGGCATCCTTTAAATCACCCTGGTGGTAAAAAACCACCCAACGGCCGTCGTCGTTTTTGATCCCGAGGCCACGGGTGCCGGAGTGGGCCTGGACCTTGGGGGCGCCGTCGGGAAAGAGGTAGGGTTGACGGTAAATGGCATCGTCGTTCGAGATGTCAATCCAGGCCGCGTTGGGCAAAACGCGGCGCATAACCTGACGGAAAGATGCGTCAAATCCATCGCCGCCATTGTCGGCGAAGATCATGCCCCCCTCTTCGGTCACATACCAGCGCAAGGTGGCGGTGTCCCGGCTGCTGATGGATAGGCTACCAAAACCATCCCGGCGGTTTCCCCCGGTAAGGTACACAAAGGGCGGTCCCTTGCCCTTGGGAAATTTTCGCAGATCGCTGATACGAATCGACTCGGTTTCCCGGGCGACGTTAAACCCGGTGAGCTCTTTGAATTTCAGCAGGAAGTTGTAGTCGGCACCGCCGCCCATGGATTGATCCCAGTTGCCGCCAGCGTACTCCAGGCGAATGAAACGCACCCGAGCGTTCTCCATGCCATTGGGCCAACCGCCCTTGGTCCCGCCGCCTTTTCCCAGCTTGCCCGCCGCGGAGCTGGTTTCTTCGTACTGCGCCTCGGTTTCGACGAGGACCTCTTCCAGGATGTTGGAATCATCAATATCCACCCGCAAAAAGGAAATGGCCGAGTTGGGATTGAACACCATCTTGTCCTGCTTCTTCTTTTTCTGCTTGATCACCTTCACCACCTGCGGGGCCTGCACGCCACTGCCCTTGGGTATTTCGTAGGGCTTCATCCAACTGAAGCTGAGCAGCGGCAGAATGAAGAGCAGGAAGATATGCCACCCGATCGACCAGCGCGTGGACTCTTTAAACCGCGGGTCCTCGCCGCCGGTGCGGACCGAATCGGTCACGCGATCGCCCCAGGGATCGACGGGCGAAACCTCCCGGCGGTAATACTGCGCGGTTCGACTGTGGGCCACGGTGACCGCGTACCAGAACAGCGGAAGCGCACAGACGATCCAGGCCCAGACCCCCACGATCAGCAGGCTGTGATGCGCTTCTTTATCGAAGATGATTTGTTGATCGACCGTGTTGTGAAACAGCAGGGTTTCCGGGATGGTGACCAGGTAATAGAGGATATAAGCAAAGGCCAGCATTCCTGCAGCCACCCCCATTTTGTGAAGCAGATGCATCAAGCGAATTTTGAGCAGGCCGAGGAGACTCATCGCGGCAAGAAAATAGCCCGCGCCCACGATAAGCGGCGCGATCACGCCGAAGCGCGCATAGAGACCCGCATCTACCAGGCTGCTCCGATGGAGACGTTCCAGCTCCACTACCGGAGACATGAACGTGAAATAAGCATCGATGCCGCCACTACCGATCAACACCAGCACGTTGCCGAGGATCGCGCTGAACAAGCCCATGATGAGCGCGGGAGAACTGCGCACACAGAGCCCGTTCACGACCTTTGCGGCACGATGCAGCGCGCCCGCGATCGGTTTGCGGACCCGTCCGCTGACCGTCCAAACGAGGCCATCCAGCCGATCGAAAATCGTCGGCTCATGTATAGTGGGTTGGAAACTCATCCCCGGCTAAAAATCGTCGTCGATGCTATCCAGGCCGGAGCTTTCGGGGCGCTCGTTCGAAATTTCTTCGAGCTCTTTTTCGATCGGCGATTGTTCGTCGCCGTTTCCGGCCGGCGAAACCGTTGGTGCTGCAGCGGGTTTGACGTCCTTCGCCGGAGCCTCCGCACGCTGCTGCTCCGCTTCGGCGGCCTTGGCTTGCTTCTCGGCGAGGCGCTGCTCCTTGGCCTCCTCCGCTCGCGCGGCCTGGGGATCCATCGTCTGGTAATGCACGGCATCCCGAATGAATCCGAACGAAAGTATAGTGATCAGCACGAGGTGACCGACGATGGACAGCACGAGCATGGTGGAAAGCGAACCACCCCGGACCTTCTCCATCACCTCGTCTGGATGCGTGATGGCGAAATCATCTTCGAACTGATTCGGATTCAACCGAACCTTCGGGCCCGCATCCTGAAGCGGGTGGGTGTCATTCATTTCTTCACTCATAGAATTTATTCCTCGTCTTCGCCGAGAATGGCAATTTTTGCTCCGGCCTCGCTGAGCGCGGAAAAAATGGGACCGAAGGTCTTTCGGGTTAAATGCTTGTCGATCTTCAGGCGCACGAGTTCGGTTTCGCGCTCCTGCATCAGGGCGCTGATCCAGGTGTCGAGCTCGGCGACGGGGGTCTCCTGCCCCTCAATGCGCAAGACACCTTCTTTGTCCACCGTCACCGAGATCGACGTGGCCTCGATTTCCTCCAGGCCCACCGCGCCGGGCGCCTCCAGCTCAATGGATTGTTCTTTGGCAAACGTCGCCGCGATCATGAAAAAGATGATCAGCAGAAAAGCGATGTCGCCCATCGCGGCCACCGGCACCGCGACAAAGACGGATTTTTTCTTGCGCGCGACTTTCATTCCTCACCCTCCCGCTCGATAATCGCCAAGACGCCACCCGCCTCGGCAATGGCATTCACCACGGTGAAATAGCGGTCGTAGACGACCTCATCGGTGGCTTCGACCAGCACCATTTTCTCCATATCCTCCTTCTTGCTCGCGAGCTTCAAGGCCCTGAGACGGGCCTTCAGGTCGTCGATAGAGATCGCCTGGTTTTCCTCGTTGAACAGGATTTTGTCGGCATCGAGCACGATCGTGGTTTGCTTGTCTTCCTCCGCGCTTTGCTCGCTGGGCGCCCCGGCCGGAATCTCCACCGTGTTGCCGATAAACTGTTCGAAGGTGGTGGTGAGGATGAAGAAAATGATTAACAGAAACGCGATGTCGGAGAACGCGCTGACGTCAATTTCGGGAGCATCCCGATCTTTTTTGCGGAAGTTGGGCATGTTTTGGCCCTACTCGATTTCAAAATCCAGAATCAATTTATCGAGCAGCTCGGTTGAATGCTCTTCCATCTCCAGCACCATCTTTTCGATTTTCTTACTGAAGATGTTATAGGCAATCACCGCCGGGATTGCCACGATGAGCCCGGCCGCCGTCGTGACCAGGGCCTCGGAGATCCCGACGGAAACCTTCCCGGCATCCAGTCCGCTGGACATGGTGGAAAAGGACGCGATCATCCCGGTCACCGTCCCGGTCATGCCCAACAGCGGGGAAACACTCGCGATCAGGACGAGGATGTTCAGGCGCTTTTCCAGCGAGCCGACGATGTGCGGCGCATAGTCTTCCATCGCCTTGTTCACGCTGACCTCGATCTCCACCATGGACTTCCCCCGGTTGAGCAGTCGCCGGAATTTGGCCAGACCCACCAGCAGCAGCGCGGCCACCGGCCCTTCTTTGGATTCGCAATAGCGAATCGAACCATCCACATCGCCCTCGCTGAGCTTGCGGACGATAGTATCGCGCAAGTCCACGGTGTCCACGCGCGCGGCGGCTTTGAACGTGCGCATGCGCTCAAAAATAATGGCAAAGCACCATACGGAAAGCAAAACCAGGGGAATCATGATGACTCCGCCGTCTAAAATATGACCTATCATTCTTTACTCCGGTTACAGTTTTTGCCTGATCACGTCCTGCATCTTGTGCGCCTTCTCGGCATAGGCTGAGTTGGGATAATCAGAAAGCAACTCTTCACATTTATCCAGCGCCACCGGGTATTCGGTCAAGCGGTAGCAGGAGATCGCCCATTTATACAACATGCTGTCGAGAAATGACGCGTCGGGATAATCCTGGAACACCTGCTCCATGAGCGCCACCGCGCGGTGGTAATCCTTGGCCCGGATGTAATAGTTGGCAATTTTTTCCAGCGAGTCCCCGGCGAAACTGCTGTCCGGGTAGTTGTCCGCCACTTTTTTATACGCGAGCATGACGTCCGCGAGCCGGGGTTGCTGTTCGCTGTTTTTTACCCGCGCCATTTCGATCTCCTCTTTCAAGGAGGCAATGCGGAACTGCGCCTCGGCCTTGAGCGGTGAATTCGGTAAGCGAATGATCGAGTTGAAAATCGATTCGGCTTCCCCTTGCATTGTGCGATCCTCGGAGGCCGATTTGGCGATGCCGATTTTCATCAACGCGGCATCCACCAGGGTCGAATCGGGAAACAGTTTCACCAGCTCGTTGCACACCGCGATGGCCCTTTGCAGCTGGTCCTGCACGATGAACAGGTCCCACTTCACGTTATATGCTTGCTCGATCAGATCGCGATTGACCCCCGCTTTGAGTCCGGTGGTGATCACTTCCTGCGCCTTGTCCAACCCGACCTGGGCTTTGGCATACGCCTTTTCGTTCAGTCCGACGTCCTTGAATACTTCGCCCAGCTTGAGCTGAAGCCGCGCTTCAATCAGATTTTTCCGCGCCTTGAGCTCCGCGTCGGCGACAATATTGATCGTAATGTCGACGTCCTGCACCTGGCCGGTTAGAATTTTTGCCGTGTAGCTGAGGTCGCGCCGCTCTTCGCCGCCGATGTGCACCATATCTTTATAGGCCAGCACGACCTGGTCCCCCTTTTTGGCGTAGAGCGCGTCGTCGGTGGTGGGGACCTCGTCCGCATCCTCCACCAGCTTGACCGGAATCTGCGCGGTAAACAACCCGGTATGCGGGCCCGTCTCGGTCAGGGTGATGGATAGCCGGGTACGGGGCTCGAACTCTACTTCTTCGTCGAGGTCGATGCCGCTTTTCTCCACATCGACTTCCTTTTCGGGTTTAAACTGGCAGTACACATCGACCGAAAGGGTGTCCGCTTTATCCGAAACATCACCATCCAGATCCTTGACCCGGATAAAGCAGGGTTGCTCGGTAAATACCCCGCTGGTGTATTCGCGAAAGGCCCCGTCAGTAAAACCAATCGACGCACTGGAAACCATTCGGGTTTTCGAGAGCACCACCTGGTTTCGTTCGCCTGCGCTGGTATTGACGTCGGTGTAACTCAGGGTGATCTCATCGCCGCCCTTGATCTGGATGATCCCGTCGCCTTTGACCGGCTGACCGAGTCCGGTGGGAAGCGAGCCGATAAAACGCGCGCCGTCTTTACCCAGGGCGCTCATATCGATGGCCTCCTCGTCGCCGGAAGCCGCCTTGGCACTCACCCGGAAGGTGCCCGCATTTTCCACGAGCACCACGAGGTCGCTGTCATGGACCTTGGCAAAGAAACGTTGTCCCGATTCCGAGTAGATGGGACCGGTGTCGGCTTCGGACGTGCTCGTGCCCACTTTCTCCAGGGCTTCAACTGCCCGCGCCCAACGGCCCAGTTTGAAATGACACAGGCCGATGTAGTAATACGATTCGTTCGCGAACACCGTGGCGGGATAGAGATTCACCACCTTGCGCAGCGAGACGAACGCGCGGTCATATTGATTGAGACTGAAATAGCAGATCCCGATGCGGTACAGGGCCTCTGATTTCTCCACCTCATCCTCGGATTCATCGACGAGCAGGAATTGCTTGGTCGCGAGCGCGTAGTTCCGCTTATTGAGATAGTAGTTGCCCAGGGCCAGGTACGCCCGGAACCGCGCCTGGGCCGTCGGGAACAACCGGGCCGCGTCGTGGAGTAGTTTCAACCCGCGCTCCTCCTGCTTCGCCTGCAGGAGATCGAACCCCTGGTTGATCATATTGTTGGCGCGATACTCCATGCGCGCGGTCTCGCTCATTTCGCCGCGGGTCTTCTTGGGAGCGCGAGCCGCCTCAACGGTGCTGCCGCTTATCGCGAACAGCAGGATCAAACAGAGTGTCTTATAAAACGGTTTCATAATGTCTCTCATACCAAACTTATTGTTGCACCCCACCGCCGGTATCGATGCCGTACGATTCAAGTAATTGATGCGCGGCGGAAGACTCACCGGATGTGGGATATCGCTTCAGCAGGCTGCGCGCCTCGGCCACCGCCAGCTTGTTCTCGCCCATTTTTTGATAATAATCCGCCCGGTTCCAGGCGGCCCGGGGCGCATCCTCGGGAAAGCTGTTTTCGATTTCACGCCAGGTATTCAGCGCCGACTTATGGTCTTTCTTCCGGGTGTAACACTCGGCGATGTACCAGAGGGTCGACGGTGGTTTGGCAATTTGCTGATAGAGCTTGATGGCCTCGTCCTGCATGTTCAGCCGCTCGCGATAGATATGCGCCCGGTTATGCAAAGCGTACAGGGCCAGATTCTTGTCGGGCATGGATTCACAGCGTTTGTACTGTTCTGCGGCTTCCTTAACCTTGTTGGCACGCAGCAAATACTCCGCCCGCTTGTACACCACGTAATTGGGATCCGAATGGGCGCCAATGACATGGAAGGCCCGGTCAAAATCGCCGACGTAATCCTTGAGAAAGTCCGCCATTTCATTGACGCGCTGGTCGCGAACTTTCTCGTCCGGCAGGGTTTTGATATAGGCCTGCGCCTCGTTCAACAAAGGATCGACGGCCTGCTTTTTCTTGAGGTAGGCGCCCGTCAGGTGCACGGCATTTTTGAGATATTTCCATTCCTGTTTCGACGCGGTGAACGACGCTTTTTCGCCGGAAAGCCAGGTCCATAGTTCCCCAGCCTGTTTGGCTTTGGCCGCTTTGTACTTTTCCTGGTGATATGTTGGATTGGTCCGGAACGCGTCGAGGACGACACTCGCCACATCGGCGGCGATATCTGCCCGCCGCTTCACGCGCTCGCTTTCTTCCACATCGTTCATCAACCAGGGCGTGATTTCCGCGATGCGTCCTTCCTCCACGTAATAGAGGATGAC
>JBLIND010000144.1:0-14573 GCA_047639095.1 Candidatus Omnitrophota bacterium
CGCCGCCTGCGCGAGACCGGAACTCACTTCCAGCGATAGCGTGGAGTGCCAATAGTCCGTATTCCCGTTCCCGGCACTCGTGCTCGAGGTAAAGGTCAGGTCGGTCATTCCATTTACGCTGGTGAGCGTGTTACCGGGAACCGTAGTGAATTGGCCACCAGTGGGGCTCCATTTGATGTCGGATTGTATATAAGGGATGAAAGCACCGGTTTCGGCTGGGCCACCAATGAGTTGATCCAGGCCCAATCCGTGTCCGCGTTAACCATGGGAGCTGCTACAAATGTGCAGTTTACTTTCACGGCACCCAATTTCGTGGGCCCCTATTACCTGCGCGCTTATGTCGATACACATGACTCCGTCCCTGAGGTGATGGTGGGTAATAACACATAATACCTCATGTAAGGCTATACCGGTCTCTTCCTCCGGATCTAACGCGTGGGGTTATTATATTTGCACGATCGAGGACGCCAAGAGCTGGCCATCGTCCGGTCGCACAAGCCACGACGGCGATCTCACACCCGAGCGGGTGTGCTTATACAGAGACGGAGGGAACCGCGGATGCACGCGGATTTGGGTGGCGTAATTATGTGTTTATTTTGAGGGGGGGGAGAAGGTGGCGGTGGACTTGGGACGGAATGAATTCCGTATTACGCGAGTGACCGGCGTCTTCACCCACGTATACCGGGCGAGTTGCGATTCAACGTTTCCTGGAACCGCAGCGGGAGCGGCTACGCTAGTGTTCCATTGCGAACGCGTGCTGAACGGCATGAAGTTTTTCCGCGTCCGGTTCACCGTCCTCCGCGATGATCCGATACCGGGATACCCACGGCTTTCCCGGCTCGATGTTGAACGGCTTTTCAACGGTAGGAATGAAGCAGAAGTAGGGCATCACCGGGTGAAGCCGAACATGTTGCGGGTATCGGAAGTTGGCGGGATGCGGAACGAAGATGATGGACACCGGAGCGGCATCAATCGCGCCGGTCATGCACACCCACTTGGGTCGGCTGTGATTGCCATTGGCCTCAGTCAATCCTTCGCTTGTGATCATCCTGCAGGGCGCAACAAACTCGTCCTTCAGAGCACCTTTCCCGGCAGAGCTATGTGCATCGCTGAACCATTGGCGAGAGCCGCGGATCGCCATTCCTCCATAATGGAACCGCTCCAGCGTCAAGGGTGATTCCGTCGCACAACGCTGTACGGAGGTCAGATCAATATACCCGGTGTCGGCGTAGACTTTCACGGTCCAGATCTCGCGGAGAACAATTTTCTCACCGCTGACGTGGGCACGTTCCACGCGAAAGCCGGCGAACGCTTCTGTGTTCAGGATCTCAAGGACCTTTTCATGACGCACCGCAGCTTCGCCGGGCTCCCAGAAGTTCACGTGCTGACCTTCAAAGCGCGCACTTCTCCAGGCAAAGAACAGGCCGTTCTGATGGCTGTGATGCGGACGGGGGTAATCGTCGGTGATGACTTTACCGGACGGGGTGGAAATGGGATGAATAAAACCGCTCCGCGCGTATTTGGCCTCCACGCCGGCCGGAACCTTCGCCACCTTGTGATAGGTCAACACATGATGGTCGTCGCGCGTAATCACCAGGTGGTCGTCGCTCTCCTTGCAAGTCACCTGCGCGCGGGCACCCGCGGCGAATAGTGCGATGAGCAACATAATCTGGATCGGTTTCATAGGATGTCCGCTTCACGATTGTTTTGCGAGCAGGCCGGCAGTTACCGACTAGCGCAGGAAATATCGATTCATGTCTCATTTCTATTTAGAACAACGGCGTCGCTGCTACCCTGAAGAAGACAGAGCCCATGCCCCGTAAATCATAGGGGGGCTGATTCATGTCGGGCAGGTCGAAAAAGGCGGCGGCGCTCGGACCCATCAGCGTCATGCCCGATCGATTCCATTGAGCGCGCGGCAATACAAAATCATGCGTCCACCAGACTTCATAGCTTACGAGATCTGAAGCGGCTCCGAACCGCAACCTGCTGCCGCTGCCCTCCATCCAGCATTTCAGGCGGGAGTCCGGGTCGGTGGGATCGGTGCCCTGCAGAAACTCGATCCGGTTGTTGTCTCCATCCAGGTCGTCATCGTCCGTACCATCCTGGTTCAGCGAATGGAAATGTGTGTTCTCCCAGGTGTCCGGCAGAAGGTCCCGATCGGCGTCGCCGATGTACAGATTGTCGTCGACAAACTTCACCAGCATCGCGTCACCGTTCCCCCATCGCGGATCGTTGGACCCGCCGTAGGTGCTGTCATGGGCGGCGGCCGTGGGAAAGTTGGTACTGACGACAGCGCCTGCGCCATAGATATTCCCTTTGGCGTCCATGTAGCTGCCCCGGATTAAATCGTACTCCCCACCCCCCAGATAGGTACTGTAGATCAGTCGGGTGAGCTCGTTGTCGAAGACGACGGCAAGCGCATCGTGATCCCCGGCATGGGTCGACTGATAGGCATTGGTTGTCACGGGAAAGTTGGTCGACTGGGTACTGCCCGAAGCAAAGATTCGGCCGCGCGCATCCGCGCTGATTCCGTCGAAAGACTCCCCGTCGTTCCCACCGATCAAGGCCAGTGCCTGGAGCTGAAAACTCGGAGAGAACTTGGCGACAACCGCATCCGTCGTCCCGGAACGACCGGTGTTGATGCAACCGGGGGTTGGTTGAATGTTTGAGGACGAGGTTCCGAAGGTAACGAAGACATTCCCTTCGCGATCAATCGCGGTCGGATGCGTCTCAAATACATCACCGCCATCGCCTCCGATATAGGTCCCATGCAGCAGTTGCGTTCCGTCCTTTGAAAATTTGGCGAGGTAGATGTCCGTACTTCCGCCGCCGTGCGTCGCCTGATACGCGTTCGTGGTAACCGGAACATCCAGAGACTCCGTAACCATGGTGAGATAGGGATAACCCAGGCGGTCGAGGCGAATATTCGCATTGCTGTGATCATCCCCGGACCCGCCGATCCACGTCGCCCACAACACCTGTGAGCCGTCGCCCGTGACCTTGACCACGCCCACATCGGGACCGCCTATGGGTGTGGATCGATACGCCCCATTGAATGCCGTGGCGAACCACGTCGGATCCGGTCGGGTGTTATTGAGGCCACTGGCCATGGAGACAAATATATCGTCCTGTTCATCGATATCTACGCCTCGACAAAGCTCGCCCTTGCCGACGTAGCTTGCCCACAACAACTGTGTTCCATCCGAGGACACCTTGGCGACGAACGCGTTCTGGTAGCCGTAGAAGGCTTTCGACCCCGTGAGAATGCCGCTGTACGATTCCTGGAAGGCCCCGGGGGTCGTCGGAAAATCCGGTCCGGCGCGCCCGGAGACGACAATATTATCCTGGCTGTCCACTTCGACCGCATAAGCCCGGTCGTAGTTGGGCCCGCCGAGATAGGTGCACCAGAGCAGCGTGCCCGTGGGCGAGAACTTGGCCACGAAGGCGTCGCAACCCGTATGCTGACCTGCGTACGGACCTTTCGTGACGCCATCGTTGTACTGGGTGTCATAAGCGCCCGTAGTCGCGGGGAAGCTGCCCGCGGTTCCTCCCACCAGGATGATGTTATCCTGGCTGTCAGTGGCCACATCCCGTGCGTGATCCCACCTGTTGCCACCCAGATAAGTGGAAAAGGCGAGGCTGTAACTCGGATCCGATGCGGTGGCTTCAACGACCGCAAGCAGCATGACCAAACCCACGACGCATGCGCGGTGAATTTCGAGGAGTAGAAAAAATCGGGAACGTGGGGTCATAGACCTCGACCGTATACGGATGAATGGTTCGGCTCATGCTATCAATCCGATATTGCATTTACAAATCGAAAAGCGGCAGGTGGGCCCATTGATCGGGGCTTCAACAGATTTGACTGGTGTACGTTTCTTCATTTCCGTCCCGACGTATTGAACCGCGATGCAGGGCCGGGACGGAGTCCCAATCTACTACGGTCGCCAGAGGATCAGGGTTTGACCAGGATCTGCTGCTGGTTGAACGAGCGCACGTTTCCCGCGGTATTGAAGGTGACTTCGGCATTTGTGTAGGAGGCCTGGGGCGGACTCATCCGCACCTTGACCCAGAACTGGTCGGCGCCGTCGTCCGACTCGTCGTTGATGTCCGGTCCCTGGTTGACCCGGGCGAGATACGTCGCCGCGATCCCATCCACGGTCACCGAGACGGGATGGATCGCATTGCCGTTGGGGTTCACTAATGAAGGCACGTTGGGCTGACCGGGCGGATCGAGAAGCTCGATATAGAGAATGTCCATCGGGCCGGTGGCCGGGTCGCTGTAGCCGCCACCCAGCTCTGCGTCCTTGGCGATCAGGGCATCGTACGCGGCCTGGTGGGTCGCGGGTGGGATGGGGTTCGTCTCATTGATGTCTGAGCCGATGTGATAAAACTCGAAGGTCGGGTCGTCGAGCGAGCTGTCCTTGTCCCCGAAGATAATCAGCTTGTAGTCGGGATAGGCGTCGGTGATGATCGCGCGGCCATCGCCGTTTCCGTCTCCGAATTTCTCCGCTACGACACAGCGCGCTGCGGTGTCACTCCCCTGCAGGATAGGCAGGATGCTGTTGGAGTCGAGGGTCACTCCTGAAGTTGCGGCCTGGTCATCGATTCCCGCCAGCTGCAGAATGGTGGAGAACAGATCCACGCAATGCACCAGCTTGTCGGTGGTCGAACCGGCGGCCACGGTCACGCTGGGTCCGCAAACGACCATGGGGACATGAATGCCGCCCTGGTAGAGGTCGCCCTTGTTGTGTCCGTTGCCGAAGGGGGCCTGCACGGTTTGGCCGGGCGTACCGTTGTCACCGATCAGGATGACATCCGTTTTAGCCATGTCCACGCTGCTGAGCAAACGGGCAATCTCGGTGTCCAGCGCTTCCAGGGATTTGCGGTAGTTCCAGGAGTCGGCCGACTCACCGACCGCCTGGGTGGAAAACCCGCCGGGTGGAGCGAGCCCCGGAGGCGGGTCGTCGAAGGGGTCATGCGGCGCGTTGAAGCCCATCCAAACGAACCAGGGGGTGTTCGTGTCCTGGGTCTGGATAAATTCGACGGCTTCATTGACCTGATCGCTGGTGGTGTAGGTGGTGAAATTCTGCGTGTTGACCCGGTCCTCGCTCTTGGTCCAGGTGTAGTAGCTCTGCACCCCACCCTGGATGATGCCGGCAAACTTCTGCCAGCCGCCCACGTCATAGGGTCCGTCCGCCCCACCGCCGAGGTGCCACTTGCCAAAGCTCCCCAAGGCATAGCCTGCGCTTTCTGCGGTGAAGATCTCCGGCAGGGTCAGCTCACTCGGGGGCAGGGTCGAGTTGACGGTGGGATTGCCTACTCCATGCCGGAAGGGCTGGCGACCGGTGATGATGGTCGCCCGGGTCGGCGAGCAAATCGGCTGCGCATAGGCCTGGGTGAAACGGAGGCCGTCCGCGGCCAGGGTCTGCAGCGTGGGCATGTTGGCCACCAGGCCGCCCGGGTTGTCCAGCGGGCTGGCGTCGATACCCCAGTCGTCGAGGATGAGCAGCAGGATGTTCGGCTTGTCGACGCGGGTATACGTTCCGGTCTGCGGCGCGGGCTGCCCCGCGAATTGCACGGCCACGGTGTACGTACCGCCGGGGAATTGGTCGAGGGCGACTTGCACCTGCACACGGTCCTGCGCCGGACGGGAAACGAAGGTCACCGGCTGGCCGTTGAGGGTCACAGACAAGGGAATCACCGACAGGTCGGCCGGGCCCCCGCCGGAGATTTGCAGCTCGATGAATGTATATGGATTGCCGGGCTGCTGATAGTCGAAGCCATTGTCATCGAAGGGTACAACCTCCTTCAAGCGTGCGCGGTACACCTGGGTGTTGCTTTCCACGAGGCAGTTGGTGTCCACGAGGCTGCCGAGACCGCCGGGAGCGGGCTGGTCATCTGCGAGCAGGATCCAGTTGTTGACGTTCGCACTGCGATCGATCTGGTAGCTGCCACCTTCGGTACCGCTCCACAAAAGGGTCACGTCGCCCAGACTCGGATCATCGGTGGAGAGCGCAAGGGTCGGTCGCGCTTTGGGTCCGCCCTCGAAATGCACGGTCGCATTTGCAGGCACGTCAGGAGCGGTGTTGGCGCTCGGCGTTCCGTAATAATACGGTCCGATGTTGTAGGGGAATTTCGGAGTGCCGTCGGCTTCGATGGATACGAAGTAGGCGTACGTTCCCTGCGGAAATTCCGGGGTGCGCCCAAAGCGTCCGTTGTGCTCATTGAGGTCGAAGTTCACGCCCTGGGTCATGCCGAGGTCGCCCAGGTAGGCGTAGTCTTCGAGGTACTTGCCGAGTACAAACTGACCCGCGACGGTGGGTCCAGTCCGATTGGTGGGGACGCTGATGGCCCGACCACCGAGGCGGTTGGCCCACATCGGCAGGGTGGTGCGTCCAGTGGCGGCGAGGCTGGTGGATCCGTTCGTGCCATCGCGCGGCTGGTAGCCGGAGCGCATGTGCACCACCGTCTGGTCGCTGCTGTTGGTAGACGCGTCCGCGTACCCGTAAGGTCCGTAGATCGGATATCCGTCGCGCACCCAACCAATGATCGGCGAGTGCCTTCCGCTGAAGTTCTCGATGTAGGTATTGTTTTGATCATCAAAGTCGACGCTGTCGCCGAGCTGATGACGCAGGCCGGGGGGATTGGCGTGATAGTGATAATTCGGTCCGGCCTGGTGCGCGTTACCCGCATCGAAGGTCACCCCTTCGTTGACAAAAGCATCGCGGTTCCATACCCCGTCTCCGTTGTACGCAGTCATGGGCCCGGCATCGGCGTTGTTGGCCGTGGAATAGGAAAACGCATCGCGCGAATCAAACATTGAGACCCCATCGACGAAGTAGCCGATCGTGCCCAGGCCGCTGGCGACCTTACTTGCCGGCACGGCCCCCGGATCGAGGGGGAAGCGATACAGCACCGCTTGGTTCGACGGGTAATTGGGAAACAGGTTAGTGCGCTGGGCGTTCAGATACCAGGGCCCCATCACGTGGAAGCCCAGGCCGGACGTCCGGATGTAGACATCGGTGGCGTCGTAACACACCTCGTGCACACCCGCGTAAGTCGGCAGGGCCTGCACGCCCTGGCCCCGGCTCCAGGTGGTGACCGCGTCGCCGGCCGTCTCCGCAACCGTATCGACATAGATGCGAGCGTACTGACCCGATCGCGCGGTAAACCAGGAGGTGACCAAGGGCGATTGGGCATGAGCGACGCCAGCCAGGCCAGCAACGATGATCAGGAAAGATTTATGTATGATGAGGGTAACTCCATTCAGGTTGGGTCTTAGAACGGGCATCATATACATATATTGCCGGTTTGCACTCCCCTCCCTTGAGTGTTTTCGCAAAGCACAGGGTGGGAGCAGCTTGTAAATTATTACAATGTGTTCATTTACGCCGTGGAGGGCGAGCTTATTGCCGGTTTACGCCCCTTTGGACCGGCGACCGAAGACTTCTCCGGCTGCGAACAGGCAGCCAAAGCCTGTTAGGGCCGCCACGGTTTCTGCGAGGCATTTTTTTCCTGGAGGAAGCGGGCATCGACCTCTTTGTACCAGGCGTGCAGGCTTTTGCGCATTTCCGCCACTTTTTCCGGCATGGCATCCGCCAGATCGTTTTGCTCGCCGATATCTTTTTTCAGGTTGTAGAGGTGCAGTCGACCATCTTCGTAGCGTTCGAATAATTTGTAATCGCCCATACGTACCGCGCCACCGGGAATGCCCCCTTGATTGGAGTAATGCGGATAGTGCCAATACAGCGCCTTCCGTTTCAGCGACTGCCCCTTCAGCGCGGGCGTGATGTCCACCCCATCGACGGCGTGCTCGATGGAGGCGCCCGCCGCCATTGCAATCGTGGGAAGCAGATCGATGGAGCAGATGACTTCCTTGCTCACGGCACCGGCTTGGGTGACCCCGGGGTAGCGTACAATCCAGGGTTCGCGAATGCCGCCTTCATACACCCAGCCCTTGCCCCCGCGAAGCGGCAGGTTGCTGGTGGGGGAGCCTTCGGAGGTCGAAAGCCCGCCGTTGTCCGAGGTGAATACAATGATGGTCTCGTCCGCAACGCCAGAAGCCTCGAGCTGATCCAGCACGACCCCGACCGCCTGATCCATGGCTTCAACCATGGCCGCGTAGACGGGATGTTTCTGAAGGATGCGCACCTTGCGTTCGCCCTTGCCAAACACTTGCTCTTCCAAGGCAAATTCCGGGCCGGTGATTGCCGCCGCTTTCTTTTTGTATTTCTCGACCAGGTCGGGGCGACCGATCAGTGGCGTATGCACCGAATAAAACGACAGGTAGGCCAGGAAGGGTCCACCCTTGTTGTCCTCGATGAAGGTGGCGGTTTCACGCGCCAGACGAGCGGGCAGGTGATCGCCCGCAGGACTTTCGACTTCCAGTTCAGGATTCTCGAAGGGGGCGAAATATTTTTTTCCGGTGTAGGGTCCACCGCGGTGATACCCGCCCATGTTGACATCAAAGCCCTGGTTCTGCGGGTAGAATTCCTTGTCGGGACCGAGATGCCATTTCCCCGCGAAGAAGGTGGCGTAGCCTTTCTTCTTCAAGACTTCCGCGAGGGTAATCTCGCTCGTTTCCATGCGGTCTTTCAACGGAGCCGGGTTGAAACGGCCGCCGCGCTTTCCGGAAAAGAAATTCGTGGCCTGCGCCCGGGTCGGATATTTCCCGGTCATCAAGCTGTAGCGTGTCGGGGAACAGACCGGGTTCGCGGCATAGCCATCGGTAAAGCGCATGCCCGATGCGGCGAGCTTGTCCACGTTGGGCGTGTCGTAAAAACAATTTGGATTATTGGCGCCGATGTCCATATAGCCCAGGTCATCGACCAGGAAAACGACCACGTTGGGTAAGCGGTCCGCATGTAAGACAGACAGGATCGCAAAGAGGATAAGGGACAGCAGTTGTTTTTTCATGGATTACTTTCTAGCAAATATTTTTGTGCGGCGCAGGATAAAAACGGTTATTTGCCGTAGACTGGGCCTCCGCCCCGATACGTGACTGGCGGAGTCGGGACGGAGTCCCAACCTACCTCTTCATCGGCTTGCTAACGCAGCTACACAATAGGTAGCTTCAGAAAGGATGAATGATATGATGGTCGAAACAAACGAACGCCACCCGAACACTTTTTTTATCGAGGTATCTGGATCGGGTCTTCCCGAAGTGGATGGCCTTTTCGTTCCATCCATCGCCCCGCCTGTCGAATCCGAATCCGGAACGGTGTCGAGTCTCGGTTACTGGAACGGCAAGATGGCGTGGGATCGAGCGGATGGGAAGAGTGCGAGAAGCCCCGCACTCTCGTATTCCAACACGTACAAATCCTGGAGAATCTGCCGCCTGGATGGGCACCTCGCCTACGACGCCACCTGTGACGATGAAATGCCCCCGACGGACCGGCCGTGGCATGTTTACAAAAAGGGCGTCGCCCCAGCCCCGAAAGTCGTGCTTCATCATTTCGACCCAAGACAACCCTGCCCGAAGCCCAACGTCGTATTTGTGCTCGGGGGGCCCGGTGCCGGAAAGGGCACAATGTGTGAGCTTGCCGAGTTGCAATTGGGCTGGACGCACTTATCTACCGGAGATCTATGCCGTGCCGAGTGCGAAGCTGGAGGTCCGAACGCGGCAGCGTTCGAAGCGTGCATCGCCGCAGGAAAACTGGTGCCGAGTGAAACCATTGCGCGTCTGCTCAAGAACGCCATGGAATCGATTACCCGAACAACCGGGAAGACGAACTTTTTAATCGATGGATTCCCTCGCTCCAGCGCGAACCTGGATGTGTGGTTTGAGCTTTTTGGCCGGGATACCACGCTCCCGAAAATGTTGTACTTCGAGTGCCCTTACGACGTGCTCGAAAAACGTATTTTGGGACGCGCCCGGTACACCGGCAGGAGTGATGATAACGTAGAGAGCCTGAAGCAGCGGTTTGACACCTTCAAGGCTGAGACGCTGCCAACGGTTGAACTGTTTAAAGGCCAGGATCGATATGTTGAAGTGGATACCAGTCAAGATCGCCAAGCCGTCTACGCATTCGTCGCGGACCACCTTGCTGAATTCACGGATAACGTACTCACCGCCGCCCCGCTAAGTGAACGAGCTGAAATCCTGCTTGGGCTGAGACCGTGGCGTTAAAGGCAGGTTGGGACTCCGTCCCGACACCTGACGCAGTCGGTCACTCGCGCGTTTCCGCGGACTCGGAAAAGTCCAGCAGGCGCTGGATAGGACCAACCGTAACCATTACCTGATCGCGACTAAACGCCCCATTGAGATAGGGACTTTGCCAAGTGGCTTCAGGTCGCAGGTCGATGGGTTTATCGTTGATCGTAGCTGAAGAGTAGTCTTCAAGCTGATCGACATCGAAGCGCGTGACGGCCAGGCGCGTGGCGGCCGGTCCAAACGCATATGCCACGTGATCGGGTGTTACGGTCAGGGGACAAGCACGCACCTGCCGACGAAACTGTGCGAAAGATGCATGATGGGCCACATCGCCGGCATGCATCAGTATGCGCGATGTGTCGGACTGGTGATCAAGGTTCGGAGGCGTCGCCTCTGTTCGCCCCTCATTCCACGCGTAGTCTGCATCGAGGAATTTTACCGCGACAAAAGCTTTACCGGTGCTGGTGAAGATCCAGCCGCCCTCTTCCATCATCTCCAATCCGGTTCCGTCAAAACGCACGCCTATCGCGCCCGCGCTGTAGGAGCCCATGCGCGTGCGGGTTTGGGGCGCGATTCGCTGGATCAGGATGACGTTCTGTTCCTGAACGCTCCACCATGCATGCTGTGAACGCCCGCCGCGGGTTTGCTCGACAACCGGGTAAACGGCCCCGACCTCCCTGCTCGTGGGGTCATCGAACAGCACCCCGCACCAACGCTGCTGCCGGGAGATCCCCCCATATTTCCACTCCGGCTTTTCGGAGGTGGGATCTGGATGCGGCATGGTAAGGGACGGATTCTGCAGGGTGCTTCCCATCAAGTAATGCGGCGTCCGATAGGCATAATTCACGAGGGCGGAGTCGGCAAGGTATCGGTTTCCCTCGCCATCTTCGGGACGAGACGGGGCCTGTTCGCCCAGCACACGATTGCGAATCTCAAATGGATCGGCCACGGGAAACGTTCGTTTTCGTAGCAGGATCGCAGCCGCAGGCGCCGGGTAGTGGCTGGTCTCAATCACCTTGGAATGGCTCGAGCCACGTAGACTCCGTGGCGCGGCCCTGCCTGACGGAGTCGGGTCGGAGACCCAACCTGCGCTCCCGGCATAAAGCAGATCTTTGTAAACCTCGAAACCGTTCACGCCCCCCTCGGCTCGGCTTCGCCCACCCCCACGACGACCGCGTACGGAGATCTGCGCTTCTTCGATGAGGGCCAGATCCAGGAGCAGGCCAGAGCGTTTCCGGACCACAGGATCCGGTGCAAGGTCATGCAGGTTGAATAAGGCCGGCCAGGAATATTTCTGATAGGTATTCGAGCCCAGTTCGATCCACAATCCGGTAGCCGCCCGCTTGCGCGGCCATTCCCTGAAGAACGCGGTGTACGCCGTCGCGTGCTCCGCCGCGGTGTGACCATCATCGTACAATCGATCACGATAGGCTGGATCATCTTTCAAGATGGACGAGATCAGGTAGTAATTCGGGCGGCGCGTCAGATCGTGATTTTCGGTGCCGAGTGTGACGAGCAGATGCTCCAGCGATGCACCGGCCACCTCACTTTCTGATTTGACCCAGAACCACAGAGCTTCCTTCATCGCGGCCTCGGTTTCCGGCGTGAGACGACCGGGAACGTGCGCGCTTTTTGCTCGGAATAGCCCGAGGATCCGAACGTAGTCCGTGATGGCAAAATAGGCCCATGGCGTTTCCGTGGCGCCCTCCGGGGCAAAGGTGGAAATCTCGATTCCGGCCCGGTGGAGGGCGATGTATTCGTTCGCTCGCTTGAGCAAGCTTGCATTGGCCTCATCAACCCGTTCATTCAGATATAAAGCCGCAAGCGACCACAGGGTTTCACCCCACGCCCCGTTTGGCCACGTCGTGTTCCGTGAAATGGTGTCGCGCAAGATTTGCTCTCGGGCCGCGAGCGAATCCGCGTGGGTGTTCGCCACCAGCGCTTTCCAGTCGTCGGATGCTTCAACCGAAAGCGTCCGTGGATGGCTTGAATCCCGAACCCCCGTTATGATTTCGCCCTCAGCCACAGCACGCTCGATGCATACCGTAATCAGGAGGGTCAGGATGGTCCACGTTGTTTTCTTCACGCCTCTATCCTATCGCTGCAATTCCCAGGCCCCGCTCGCCAAACCCAGGAAGGTCGCCATGGCTTCGACCTCCGCTTCGATGGCCAAACGGAAGGCCTTTGACCGAGGAGGGTTCCCCACGTAGCCGATATCGACAGCGAGTCGCTCTCCATCCACTTTCGCATTTGCCCAGCCCATCACTTCGTCCCGCCAAAGCACCGGCATCGCATAGTAGCCGCGTTCGCGCCGCGCCGCAGGTACATAGGCCTCGAATCGATAGCGCCAGCCCCAGACCTGCTCGAAACGTTGACGATCCCGAACCAGCGGATCGAAGGGCGCCAGAATACGCGCCTCCTCCCCCACCTCATCGGATTGCCACGCGTCACGGTTCCACAGATACGAGACCCCCTCCACCTCCAGCTCCGCGAGCTGTCCGGACGCCACCAGATGATCCAGCACCTGTTCCCGTTCGCCTCGCTTCGGAATCAAGTGCCTCTGGCTCCCCAGTTCCGAAATCAGAAAACGCTTCGGCGTCGGGCCAAATACCTGCGCCGTGGTCAGGGCCAGGCGCGCGTAACGCTGCCCGGGATCCGTCTCATGCTCCTCCGCCTCCTCCGGCACGGAATACACCCGCACCCCTTTCTCCCGCCGACTCACCCGCAGAAATCCATGATGATGCAGGTTCTCCAAGATCCGTTTGGTCACTTGAGATTTTCCTCCCCAGTAATTCTCCACCGAACGTTTACCAAATCGTTCGTCCAAGCCGCGCGGATGCACCTCACCCAACTCGGCCACGGTCGCTAACACCTCGCGCTCCAACTTCGTCAGCTTTGCGCGTGGCCGCCAACGAAGATCACGCCAGACCTCCGGCCGCATAAACCCATAGGCAAAAAGATACCCCTCTTCTGCATCCAGTTCGGGAAACGTCCGCTCCAGTTCAGCCGCCTGATACGCAGCGACCCGTTGTCGGAGCATTAAATCCTGTGCGCGCGCCGGCGCACGAATCGGATCCGCCTGCACGAACTGCAAGCCCTCCAGGGCGGCGGCCAAACTCGAAAACTGCGGGAACGATCCGGCGACTAATCGGCGTTTAAAGGCCTGCAGTCCCAGTTTTTCAGGAGGCATCATGTCCCCATCCTCGATCTCTCATTCGGGTTTTGACTTATTGCCCTTGCTCCACGTCTCCCACATCTTTCCGAGCTCGGCGACGGTTTCGGGTTTTTCTCCCGCGAGGTTGTTCATCTCGGTGGGATCGGCCTTGAGGTCGTAAAGTTCCCACGCGGATTTTCCGGTTCGAACCGCTTTCAGGTCACCCTGGCGGACCGCGTTGGCCTGGCTGAAATGCCAATAGAGTGTTTCGTGTGGTTCGCGTTGCTCCCCGTTGAAAATGGGCATGAGTGATTTGCCTAACGGCGGCTTGGTTTTCTGACCATGGATCTGCGTGGGGTATGCCGCGCCGGTGATATCCCGGAAGGTGGCAGACACATCGATGATGTGACCCACTTGATCGGTCATACCGGGTTTAATCACCCCCGGCCAATGGGCGATGAACGGCGTGCGAATGCCACCCTCGTAGTCGGTCGATTTAAATTTACGGTACGGGGTGTTGCTCGCATTGGCCCAGCCCACTGACACCGTACGATACCCCTCCACCGGGCCCGGCGGGATATCGGGCGTGGTGTTGGGTTGCTCGGGGCAGCCTCCGTTGTCGGTCAGGAAAAGGATGAGCGTGTTGTCCCATTTCCCCAGCTCCTTGACCTTGGCAAACAGCCGTCCAAGATTTTGATCAACCCGATCGATCATCGCCGCGTAGACCGCCATTTTGAGATCTTCGGCGTCTTTCTGTTCTTCGCTCAGTTCGTCCCAGGCTTTGGAAGCGCGCGGGGTCAGCTGGTGATTCGGACCGATGATGCCCATTTCGGTCATGCGTTTGAATCGCGTTTTGCGCATCTCGTCCCATCCGGTTTTATAGGTGCCGCGGTATTTCGCAATGTCTTCGGGCCAGGCATGCAGCGGGTAGTGAGGCGCAGTGTAAGGGAGATACAAAACGAAGGGCTTGTCTTCGCCTCGATATTCATCCAGGCGATCCATGGCGTAATTGGTGAACGCATCCGTGGTGTAAAAGTCTTTATCCGGACTGGTGTATCCCATGATCACCTGGTCTTCAATCGCCCAGCGACGGACGCGGGTTTTCCCTTTTCTTCCCGGAGGACCTTCGCCTTCCCGGGCTTCGAGGCCGGGGTTGAAAAAGTTACAGCAGCCATCCGCGAGCCCGTAATAGCGATCAAACCCGCGCGTGGTCGGCAGGGGTTTTTGATGCCACTTACCCGCGATAAGCGTGCGATAGCC
>JBLIND010000145.1:0-14562 GCA_047639095.1 Candidatus Omnitrophota bacterium
TCCGCGCCCGCCGTTGCGGATCCATCCCGGCTCATCCAATCCAGGCTTACCGGACTGGTTGGCACTTGATCCAGCACCACCGTAAAACTCGCGGTGGGATCCGACTCACTCCGTATTACATCATCAATGGAGGCGAAAAGTGGCTGTGCGACCGTCACAAAATGAAAGGATCCCTGGCCAAGGCGCTGGCAATCCTTGTACGCCTGCATGCGCATCCGCAGGAAGCCCCCGCTTGAAGGCGTATAATTAAAGCTGGTCAGTCCCCCGGCAAGATTAACGGTCTCGAGACCCCGTGGAGCTTCAACGTTACTCACAGAGATGTCATCGAAGAAGATCCCGTTGCTCCCTGTCGTTCCCGGTGAAAACGTAAGGCCTGTATCGAGGATAAACCGCACGCGAACGGTGCGCCCGGTGAATGCCCCCAACGATACGGACACCGGATTCCAGATGTTGGACAGATTCCCGTCGCCGTCCTGGCGCCAGACCTCCGTCCAGCCCAGCCCATCCCCACCAATTTCGGCCGCCGCCCAGCTTTCCGTATCCATCAGCCGTTTAAGCGCCTGGAACGTCAGGACGCTGTTCGTGCTCACGAAGAGATCGCGATCGATCTCGAACCATTGTTTGACGGGATCTGAGAAGGCCAAATGAAAGGAGCGGCTGCCCGTCTTACGGAAGAAGGTCGACAGTAATTCATAGTCCAGGGAGGTGTGATCGATCACCTGCGGCGCGGGTGAAACCTCTGCGCCTTCAAGAAAGTTCGTGGCTTCGGTCTGAAAGATCTCAACCTGATAATCCGACGCCACCGCGACACTGTTAAAGGTAAAGGTTCCCTGCTCGGACGGTGCCAGCTCGGTAGGTCCGGTAACCGTCACGATGTTGGAAGGGATGCTCTCGGGTGTAACCAGGCAGTTCAACTCGTCAAATTGGAGTGTCGCTGCCTGCTCGGTGGCCTCCCAGAAATTATACAGGGCGGGATCTCCATCACTGGACGCAAGGCTGAAGGTGTAGACCTCTTCATCATAGGAAGCGAGTCGAGGAAACGATATTGGCGCATCGATCACCACCACATAGATCGCCCTGAAGCCTTTTTGCGCATCGACCACGGCCGGCACCCGCGGGCCTGCATAGCTACTGCTGATCACGACGGCCATGGAAATACTCGGCACAGAGCTGGCGGTGAACGAGCCGGAAGATACGCCTGGAATCGCTTTGGATGCACCTTGGGCGAGCGCGATATCATGAACCGTCAGCGGCTCCTTAAGCCCCATGAGATACAACTCAAAAGGACCGTACGGCAGGACGTTTCCTCCGTTATGCTCCAGGCCAAAGCCCGCATGCACGCCATTGTTCGCGGTGTAGTTGCCACCGCCCAGATTGACGAGGGTGCCGTCCTTCCACCCGCCGTACTGCCCGCCGATGTTGGCCATTTTCCAACCATCCTGATTCACCTCAGGCGAAAGTCCGGGCAGGATATAGTTCGCCCAGCGCTTCAACAGCTCGCGTAGACTTGAACCCGTGCGCAGCTGGTCCTTGGCGATGAGGTGGGTCACGGCCTGCAGCTGGAAGTCACTCCCGTACTCATCGTTATCCGAAAACAAAGCACGCCCGATGCCTTCCACTTCGTTCTTCACGTTGCGGGTGAAATTCGTGGGGATGCTGGGCGGAAGCGTTGGCACCGTATCCTGGTCGGAAACAACGATCACGAAATCAAAGGCATCGTCCAGATGGTCGTAGACGGTTTGAGAAACTGCCTCAAGTTTTCCGAATCGCCCGCCGGTTGCGAGGACCGGAGCAAAGTTGGTGTCCGTATTCTGATACGTGGCAAAGCGACCAGAGCCATGCAGCGTAAACGTGTAGTTGGTCCCGGTGAAAATGATAGGTGCATCGAAAACGCCCGGATTTGGATCAATCGTATCGTAAATGCCATCGTTGTCTGCGTCCTGACCGGTCGCCACAATGGACCAGGAGGTAACAATCAAAACGATTCGCACAAAAAAGCTTAAAGTAAATTTCATCACATGTTGCGAACAGCAGGATCAAGGCCAGTGGAGAGTTTTCCGATGATCGGAACGGGATCAAAAAACCGTTCCGTTCATCGGAAGCAGTTTCCACGTCCGTTCCTATCACAGAAACGGACGTTCGGAGGCCGCCGCTGGCTCCGGACGATGAAATAGACTTGATCCCGGGGCGCAGGGCACCAGAATGACCATATGAACGCGATCATACAGACCTTCACCCTCTCCGCCCTCCTCCTCAACTCCGGCTATTCCGCTGACTGGCCGGCTTTCCGCGGGCCCACAGGCGACGGGGTTTCGACGGAAACCTCCGCTCCCATTCGCTGGAGCGGAACCGAAAACATCCAATGGGCGACGCCCCTGCCCCAACCGGGCAACGGCAGTCCGATTGTGGTGGGTCAGCAGGTCCTGTTGACCAGCGTGGAAGATGCGGATGGATTGCAGCGCAGCCTGTACAGCTTCGATACCGATACCGGAAAGCAACAATGGGTGCAGACGGTTGTGTTGGAGCAGAAGATGCCGACCCATAAGACGAACCCGTACGGAGCGAGCACTCCGGCCTCAGATGGAAAGCACGTGGTGGTCTGGCACGGCAGTGGAGGCCTCCACGCCTACTCGATGACCGGCAAACCCACGTGGCATCGAGGGTATGGCAAATTCCAGCATATGTGGGGCTATGCTAATTCACCCGTGATTCATGAGGGGAAGGTAATCCTGTACACCGGCCCCGGGATGGAGCGGAGTTTTGTCACTGTGCTGGACCTCGAAACCGGTAAGACGATCTGGGAAAAAGACGAGCCCTTCACGGGCAACGGCGAAAAGAATGACAAGGGACAATACCAGGGATCCTGGTGTACACCGACCATACACGGCGGCCGGGTTCTGCTCGCAATGCCAACCCGAATCAATGCCTACGAGCTGGCGGATGGCGCACTCGCCTGGACCTGCAGTGGCGTTGCCCACGATCGCGGCGACCTCGGCTACTCCTCCCTGTTGCTTTGCGACGATCTCGTGTTTTATACCGGCGGTTTTCGCGGCCCAATGCTCGCGGTGAAGACCACCGGCTCCGAAGATGTAACGGACAGCCGGCTCTACCGCATCGAAAAGCAGCCGCAGAGCATTGGCTCCGGGGTGTTTGTCGATGGCCTGGTCTATCGGCCGAACGCCGGCCCGGGCACCATCGATTGCATTGATCCCAAAACCGGTGAGATCCGATGGAGCGAACGTGCGGGCGATGCATTCTGGGCGTCGATTATCCGGGTTGGCGATCACCTCTATGCGACAAGCCAGAGCGGTCAGACCACGGTGTTCAAGGCGAATCCCGACCAGCTCGAAACGGTGGCGGTAAATAGTCTTCAAGATCGCATGAACGCGACACCTGCACCCGCCAACGGGCGGCTGTATCTTCGGGGATTTAAGAAGCTCTACTGTGTGGAGTGAGTTACTGATATACGACGTGCAAGCCCGGACGCTTTAACCGTTCAACGCCTTCAGGCGTCAACGGGGCATTCCATAGATACAATTTACGCAGGGTCCCAAGCTTTTTGAGCGCGGGGATCGATGCATCACTGACCTTTGTACTGTGAAGGTTGAGGTATTCCAGCGAGGATGAGGCATTCAACTTCGCGAGCATCGCATCATCGAGATTGGTGCGTTCCAGGTGGAGCACGAGCAGCTGATCGAGGCTGTTGGCGAAGTCGATGGCGGCATCGGTGAGCGACGTATTCGCAAAATCCACCCAGCGAATTTTCGACAACCAGGGTTTGAGGCGATCAAACACCGATGGATCCAGTGCAATCGTTGAATGGCTGAACAGGATGCGTAATCCACCGCCTTCCCATATGAGCGGCTCGATGAAAACGCCATTCTCCTTCAGCCATTCGACATTGGCTTTGTCCGCTCCGACCAGCGCATCAAAAAATCGGCTGTAATGATTTTCTCCGCCGCGGGCGAGCTTGCTTTTGGGCGGCGGGAATCGCGCCCCATCGGCAATCCACTTTCGTATGGCCTCAATTTTCTCGGGAGGTATGCGACCCTTGTCCTCCGGCGGCATCACATCTTCATCATCGATCGGCAGTAACATGCGCACCAGGAGCTCACTCTTCGCGGGATCGCCCGGGACGAGCGCCGGGCCATTCTCCCCACCCGCCAAAATGAACTTTGTGCTATCCAACCGGAGATCCCCTTTTTCTTTCTGGGGTCCGTGACAGCCTACGCAGTGGGTGGAGAGGACCTGCTCAATATTGTTTTTGAACCAGGCTTCTTCCTCTGGAGTCATCACCTGAGTGAGGTCGACGCCCATGGGCTTGTGCAGCTCGGCCACATCGGCAGATGACATCGGTTCAGACCCGTTCGTGGCCGATCCATCCACCCAGGGTGCTCCGTTATCCACCCAGGTGATCAGGGAAACGATTTCGGCATTGGTCAAACGGCCCTGCTTCGGTGGCGGCATCACATCGTCATCTGAAACCGGCAGGCGAACCCGATACGTGAGTTCGCTTTGATCCGCGTGACCCGCGACGACGACGTTGTCACTCTTCTTGCTGCCTTTGAGCACGGCCGCGTGTGAATCCAGGCGCAGCCCGCCCTTACTTTTCTCGGGGCCATGACATTTGAAACAGTGCTTCTCGAACACGGCATAGGCGTTGTTAAAGAGTATTTTTTGTTCAGGGGTCTGGGCAAAAGTGAGCGGGGTGATGCATGCCATCAACAGGAACGTGAAGCAAATGACCTGCGCTTGGGAAGCATACGGAGAACTAGATATTGAATTGGACATACGTATTCTTTAACCGCAGTAAGCTGCTCGAGCGGAGGGCGGCAGCATGCCGCCGCTCCAGGGGATCAACCAAACAACTCGACCAGGGGCGTCCCAGTATCGGCGACGGTGAAAGGGCGTTTGCTCGGCGAGTAAACGATCTCGTTGTAGGGCAGGCCCATGCCATAGGCGATGGTGGCGTTGAAGTCAGGGACGCCGATTTTGTTTTCAACGATGTTCGCCCCCTTCTTATCCGTCTTGCCATAAACCTGCCCGCCTTGAATGCCCCCCCCGGCGAGCAGACCGGAGAAGGCTTTCGGATAGTGGTTGCGACCGGCGTTACCAGAAATGGACGGGCTCCGACCAAATTCCGTCGCCACCACAACCATCGTTTCCTCCAACATGCCGCGGAGCTCCAGGTCCTGCAACAGGGCCGCCAGCACGCGATCCAGCTCCCCCGCTTTTGTGGGCAGGTTATCGAAGATGTCATTATGCATGTCCCATCCACCGGAGCGAACCTCCACAAAACGTACGCCGTGCTCGACGAGGCGGCGGGCCAGCAGGGCTCCCTGACCAAAGCGGGATTCACCGTACAGGGCCTTGACCGACTTGGGTTCGCTTTGGATGTTAAAACCTTTGAGGTCGTCGCTGCTCATCATCTTGAGCGCGTCCTTGTACATGTCCGTATAGGCTTCGACTTCCTTCAAGGCATATTTTCCGTGGAACTGTGTATCGAGGAAACTGGCGAGCTCGAGACGTTTATCAAACTCCGCCTGGCTGACTCCACCGGGACGGCGGCTGTCGCGTAAACCCTGTTCGGGATCGCTGATGCCGAGGGCACCGTATTTGCTCGCGAGAAAGCCTGCGCCTCCTCCGACGCTTTCCTGACCAACAAAGACCGATGCGGGCAGGTTGCTGTTAATCGGACCGCTCAAGCGGGAGATCCACGAACCCATGCGCGGATGGGTGATACTGGAGCGCTGCGCGTAACTGGTGTGCATGAAATACGTGCCCGGGCCGTGTGCGCCCTGGGTGGAGCTCAGCGAATTGATCAGTGCGACCTTGTCCATATGGCGGGCGGTCTTTTCCATCCAATGCCCGAGGCGAATGCCGTCCACGTTGGTCGCGATCGCCTGCGTCTCGGCCATCACGTCTTTATCATCCTTGGGATCGAAGGTGTCGACGTGAGACATGCCTCCCCCCATGTAGAGATAGATCACACTCTTGGCGGTGGGTTTATTGTTCAACTGCGAGGCGGCCAGTGTGCCCGTTGGATCGGTTGCAGGAATGATGGCATCCGTGCCACCGGCAGCGGAGAGATCCGACACGCCTTCACCGGCAAGGCCACAACCTGCGAAGAAGCTGGCACTTACTCCGAGAAAACTGCACGCGGCTTTGGACATAAAGTCACGACGACTCCGTTCATTCAATCGATTCATTTCGTTATTCATTTGGACATCTCTATTCTACAAACCGGTACGACTGGGAATTCAGGACCGCCCAGAAAACGCGTTTGATGCCTTCTGGCCCCTGCTCGACTTCTTTGGTTAACACGTCCAGCTCAGCCGGATACGGATAGCGGCTGTACGTGCACAGGAAAATGGTCTCGACTTTTTCTTTGGGCGTTTTTGCCTTGGCCAACTCCTGGAACATAACAGCCTGGTTGCGGGTGAGCATGTAATCCAGCATCCGCGTATTGTTCATCAGGGTCAGCACCTGGGGGATGCTCGCCTCCTGGTTGTCGTTCTCCGTCATCTCTCGATCGGATTGTCCAAACAGGTTGAGGAAATGCCCCGCCGGCGCCGGCGAGGGCTGTTCCGCGGCGCGATAAAAATTGCGATCGAAAGCATACCACGGATCTTTTTGCCGACGCAGCTTGTCCATGTACTGCTTACGCGCCTTGCCATTGAGCTTTGCCAACTCCGCTTTTTCCCGGGCCGTGAAGTCGTCGCCTTTGCTCTTCGCCTTGTAGTTCCCTTTCATGGAACCGGAACTCATGTCTTCCATCATCTCCATCATTTGTGGCGTAGCCCCCTTTGGATTCTCTACCCCGGCTCGGGTCAGGAGGGATACGTACAACTCTTCCGGCTTCATCTTCAAGGTGGCCTTCCCCTGCTCGGCAATCGATGCATCCGCGGACAAGAGCCCTTTATTGATCCGATGATCAACATCGGGCAGGATCATGGTGAGCATGGAGTCCCAGATCTGCTCGGCGGTCATCCGTCGCAGCAGTGGACCAGTGAAGGCGTAGCCATCGACCGGATTGACTTCCTGCCGGTAGGCCTCGCGCTCGAAGAGCCGGGTTTTCATCAACACCTTGAGATAGGTCTTGGTATCAAACTCGAGTGAGACCAGTAACCGGGTCAGAAAATCCATGAGCTCTGGATTAAAGGGTTGCGAACTATCCCGGATGTCATCGACCGGCTCGATCAGCCCGAGGCCGAAGGCTTCTTTCCACAAGCGGTTTGCAATATTCCTGGCGAAGCGTGGATTCTCCGGTGAGGTAAACCACTCCACAAAGGGCGCGACGGTCTTGGCATCTTTTCCGCCAGCGAGCTTGGCTTCGGAACCGAAGGGCGTCTGCGGTGCCACGACGGCATTTCCGGCCGCATTGGCATAGGCGTAATCCTTGGGAAAGCGCAGGCGGCGGTCGCTTTCAGCCACCCCACTCTGCAAGGGATAGTCGATCATGTTCTGACGAAGCCGCTTATGCTCACGATCGAACTCCTTTGCCCCTTCCTTCCCGAGATTCTTGACCATGAGCTTTTGAGCTTCGCGCACATTGGGCAGGCTCTTCTGGCTCAGCCGCGTCACCATGGGATAGGTGTAGGCCGCCATCTCGTAGTACTCTTTCTGTGTCCAGCGATCAAAGGGATGATCATGGCATTGGGCACAGACGATGGAGGTGCCGAGCAGGGTCTGCGTCATCACGGCAAGATTATCCAGCGGCATGTTTGGATCGCGCCGGTAGAAACCAACCGCCGGATCTTCCCAGTAGTAGCCTTTTGCACTGAGCAGATCCTGGACGAAATGATCGTAGGGTCGATTTTCGCGTACACTGTCTTTCACCCACTGCGCATAATAGGCGCCTCCGTAATTGCGTCCGGGATTCCGGGATTTAATGCGCAGCAGATCCGCGTAATAGTTAAACATGTGATGTACGTAACCATCGTGCTCGAACAGACGATCGATAAGCTTTTCCCGTCGATTGACATCCCGGTCGTCGAGGAAGGCCTGCGCCTCTTCTTTCGTGGGCACGCGGCCGATGACTGTGAGATAGGCGCGGCGCAGAAAGGTGCCATCGTCCACCACCGCGTTCGGCTGGACCTTCTGCTGCTCGTACCAGCGGTCCATCATCTGGTCGATCTTGCCGACGGCTTCCTTGAGCATGATGGGTGAGTGACGCACTTCGGGATTCGCGTTCAGCGAATCCAACAGCGGCGCGTGTTCGACGATGTAATCCTGGTCGGCCTTGGCAAAGAAGGAGATCGGCAACTGCACCTGGCGGTCGGTGGTGCTTTTGAGTTCGACCATCTCGCCTCGGAGACCGATGAGATCGGCTTCGAAGGATTTACCATTCGTGGTGTTGTAGGTCCGACGCGGAATACGTTCTGCGATCGAGAGATCCTTCTTAACATTCTCGCGCACATAGGTCTGATCGCGCTCGGAGAGCATATCGATCCGCAGGGTGTTGGTCTTACCCGCCTTGTTCTGAACCTTGACGAGCTCGCCATTCCAACCGAGGAGTTTAAGGTCGGCCTTCCGCCCCTTCTGGTCGGTGAGCAGACGGGCATCCGCAGACAAGGTGATCAGGCAGGCGAGGAGCAGAAACAGGAAGGTCTTCATAGTTAAGTTCAATATACGTAATTCCCGCCTGAAAATTGCGGCCAATCAATGAAAAAACATGGAAGTCGGGTGAATAATGGTGCTCGCCGAACACACGGGACCTGCCTGAAGGGCGATCGCACGCGAATTCAGGAGGCAAAGCAGCGCAGATGGACGACCGCCCACGGCCGTTAAAATCGTGGACCTAAGGCAGGTTAATCAGGGCGTCATGCCCGGTTTCGAAGGCCTGGATGGCATCGGCATGTTCGAGCGTCATGGCGATATCGTCCAGTCCCTTGGTCATGTTTTCTTTAATGGCGGAATCAAACGCGAAACCGTAGGGATGATCCTGGGGGCCATGAAAAGTGATTTGCTGGGCGAGCAGGTCCACCGTCGCTTCCAAGCCAACGTTGGCGGCGACCAACTGAAAAATCTCTTCGACTTCGGCATCACCCAGCTCGATGGTCAACACCCCGTTCTTGCCACAGTTGTTACGAAAGATGTCTGCAAACCCGGGGATGCGATCATCGCCCTCCCCCTGTGACGGTGCGACAACTACGCGGTAGCCATCCTGGGCCAGCGCCCAGACGGCGTGTTCGCGACTGGAGCCACAACCAAAGTTGTTTCGGGTGACGAGGATCGATTTTCCTTCAAAGCGCGGCGCATTGAGTTCAAAGGCCGGATCTGGATTGGCCAGGTCATCGTAGCGCCAATCGAAAAAGAGGCTTGGACCAAAGCCGGTGCGCTTGATGGACTTCAAAAACTGCTTGGGAATGATCTGATCCGTATCCACATTGGCACGGTCCAGGGTGGCAACGATTCCGCGGTGAGTGGTAAAAGCGTCCATCAGCTCCAATTCCTTATGTCAACAAAGTGTCCTTCAATCGCGGCGGCGGCAGCCATCTCGGGCGAGACGAGGTGCGTGCGGCCCTGGCGGCCTTGGCGGCCCTCAAAATTTCGATTTGACGTCGACGCGCAGCGCTCCTGGGGCGACAACTGGTCCGGATTCATCGCCAGACACATGCTGCAACCTGCCCAGCGCCATTCCGCTCCCGCAGACTTGAAGATTTCGTCGAGTCCTTCGGATTCAGCCTGCTCACGAACCGCCTGTGAGCCGGGAACCACGAGCACTTTCACGCCATCCGCTTTTTTGCGATCCTTGAAGATCGCCGCCGCACGGCGAAGATCTTCGATCCGGGAGTTGGTGCAGCTGCCGATAAAGATGGTTTCGACGCTGACGTCGGTCATTTTCTGCCCCGCCTTGAGGCCCATGTAATCGAGGGCCTTCTGCGCGTCGGTTTCGCCATAACCCGGGACATTCCGGGTGTCGGGAATGGGTTGATCCACATCGATGACCATGCCGGGACTGGTTCCCCAGGTGACTTGCGGCGCAATCTCGCCCGCATCGATGACCAGGGTACGATCGTAAACCGCATCAACATCGGTCGGCAGCGCCTTCCAGATGGCCATGGCCTTTTCCAGCGCTTCGCCCTTGGGCGCGAAGGGACGATCCTTGGCGTTGACATAGTCAAAGGTCGTTTGATCTGGAGCGATCAAACCCGCACGGGCACCGCCTTCGATACTCATGTTGCACATGGTCATCCGCGCTTCCATGCTGAGGCTGCGCACGGCTTCGCCACAGTACTCTTGCACATAACCGGTACCGCCAGCCGTGCCGATAATGCCGATCATTTTCAGGATCATGTCTTTGGAGCTCACATGCGGTTTCAGCTGGCCGGTAAACTCGACCTTAAAATTCTTGGGCTTGGCCTGACGGAGGGTCTGGGTAGCCAGTACATGCTCGACCTCGCTGGTGCCGATGCCGAAGGCGAGCGTTCCGAATGCGCCGTGCGTCGAGGTGTGGGAGTCTCCGCAAACAACGGTCAGTCCGGGAACGGTGATGCCCAGCTCGGGGCCGATGACGTGAACGATCCCCTGATTGGGGCTGCCCATACCGTAGAGGGTGATCCCGAATTCTTTGCAGTTGGCTTCCAAGGCCTGGACCTGAGCCAGGGCGATGGGATCCTTGATCTGCAGCCGGTCATCCGTGGTGGCCACGTTGTGATCCATGGTGGAAAACGTGAACTCCGGATGACGCACCTTGCGACCGGCCAACCGCAAGCCTTCGAAAGCCTGCGGGCTGGTGACTTCATGTACGAGATGGCGATCGATGTACAATATGGTGGTGCCGTCCTCGAGGACTTTGACCACGTGGCGATCCCATATTTTGTCGAATAAGGTTTTTCCCATAATACTAACGGTGCGGGGTGTTTAACAATCAGCTGGAAGGGATTAGTGAATCACTTCCGGGAAATCAAGTCTGTTGCGGGCCGCGAATCATCACGACCTTACCCGTGCGCACCAACTCGATGATGCCAAACTTTTCCACCATACCCAGCATGGCATTGAGTTTTTCCGAATCACCCGTGACCATAAAGACCAGGGAATCCTCGGACATGTCGACGGTTTTACAGCCGTAGTGCTCCGCGATTTGCAGCGCCTCGCCCCGGGTGTCCGAAGTACAGCCGATCTTGATCAAGGCCAGCTCTTTAACGATGGCGCGGTCAAAGGTGTGGTCGAAGCAGTGCAGCACATCGATGAGCTTGTTGACCTGCTTGATGATCTGGTCGAGGCCATCGGGATTGCCGCGCGCGCCGATGGTCATCCGCGAAAAGCGTCCATCCACGGCAGGCGAAACCACCAGGGATTCAATATTATACCCGCGACGGGCGAAGGTCTGGGCGATCCGGGCGAGCACGCCCGGCTCGTTGTTCACCATCACACTCAAGGTGTGCAGGGCATCAGTCGGGCGAGTTGCGGGATCGACCGGGGTATCCGTTGTAACAATTGTGCCTTTCATAGGACTTCCTTCTTCGTATACGTTGAAATGTTTATGGAACAGGTGGGGCGAAGCCGGATCAGGTGGATCCGACCGGCTTGGCCATCTTGTGCTTCGGTGCCTCAATGAGCATGTCTTCCAGGGCTGCGCCGGCCGGAATCATCGGGAACACGTTATCCGCTTTGACCACTTCGGCATTAATCAGCACGGGTCCTTCGTTGTACGCGAGGGCGCGCTCAAGAATTTTCGTCACGTCCGCAGGCCGCTTGATATTGAAGCCCTTGGCACCATAGGCCTCGGCGACTTTAACAAAGTCCGGGTTGCCTTCGAGATTCACACCCGACTCGCGCTCATCGAAGAACAACTCCTGCCATTGGCGAACCATGCCCAGGTAATGATTGTTCAAGACGATGATCTTAATCGGCAACTTGTGAATACAGGCCGTGGCGATTTCGCACAGGGTCATCTGGAAGCCTCCATCGCCAACGATGGCGACAACAACGTCATCCGGACGACCGAATTGCGCGCCGATGGCGGCAGGAAAACCGAAGCCCATGGTTCCGGCCCCGCCAGAGGACAACCAGTTATACGGCGCGTCGGTTTTGTAAAACTGCGCGGCCCACATCTGGTGTTGACCCACATCGGTTGCGACGACCGCTTTGCCTTCGGTGAGCCTGTACAGTTCATCCAGTACGTGCTGCATTTTCAACCCGCCGTGCTTCTTGAAGTTCAGCGGATACTTTTTCTTGTAGCCGTTGAGGGTTTCACACCACGCGTCGGAGTCGAGGCGACCCACGTGCTTGTTCAATTCGGTCAGGACAACTTTGGCATCGCCCACACACTGAAGGTCGGGCTGCACCATCTTGCCCATCTCGGCATCATCGATATCGATATGGATGATCGTCGCATTGGCGCCGAACTTGTCCGCCTGGCCGATGATCCGGTCATCGAAACGGGACCCGACCGACATGATCAGGTCGGCTTCGCAAACCGCTTTGTTGGCATAGGCCGTCCCGTGCATGCCCAGCATGCCGAGGGATAAGTCGTGCGACTCCGGGAAGATCCCCTTCCCCAGCAAGGTGTTGGTCACCGGGATGTTGCACTTGGTGATCAACTCGTAAAGTTCCGGACCCGCTCCCGCGAGCATGGCTCCGTGCCCGGCCATGATGAGCGGCCGCTTGCTCTTGCTCAAGGCATTCGCAATGTCGATGACGGCGGACTGATCGATCTCGTGACTGACTTCCGGATGGTAACCAGGCAGATTCATCGGCTCGTCGAGATCCCCATGGAAGGGATCCTGGCTGATGTTCTTCGGCACGTCGATCAGTACGGGGCCCTGACGGCCCGTGGTCGCGATATGCACGGCTTCGCGAACGATCCGCGGAATGGCACTGGTTTCCTTCACCAGGTAGCTGTGCTTCACCAGCGGCATCGTGATGCCGAAGATGTCGGCTTCCTGGAAGGCGTCTTTACCCAGCATCCAGGTGACCTGCTGACCAGTGATGACAATCATGGGGATCGAATCCATGTGCGCGGTCATGATGCCAGTGATGGTATTCCCTGCGCCGGGGCCCGAGGTGACCAAAACCGCGGCCGGCTTGCCCGTGGCGCGTGCGTAGCCATCGGCCATGTGGGTCGCGCCCTGCTCGTGGCGAACGAGGATAAATTTGATCTTGGTTTCAACGGTTTCCAAGGCGTCGAAGATCGGAAGGGCCGCCCCACCCGAATATCCGAACATGTATTCAATACCACAGGCCTCAAGCGTCATGATTAAGGCTTGGGCGCCATCTAATTGGGAATCATTCATAGTCGCACCTTCTCGTTAAAATCTGCAATTCAGACACAAGTAACGCCAATACAGCAAACATGTCCAACATAAAATTGATATTTATCATCAAACATCCTCCAATAACATTATCAACCGGTCAAAAATACGATTTAAATTCGAATGATGGGCAACATTGCGATCCGGACAAAGCAAAACATAGTCAATATATCACAACATGGCCTCTGGGCGAATATATTGGAGCCGGATCACAAAAAAACCCGGCACTGATTCGCATCAGGCCGGGTTTGGTAAAGGGATTGGGGTGAGATCAACCGCAGCCGCCGCCGCCGCAGCCGCCACCGCCGCCACCGCCGCCACCGCCGCCGCAGCACCCGCCCGACGCGTTCTGCTCTTCATCCACTTCATCGGATGTCGGGCAACGGCCAAGCTCAAAGGTAAGGCTGAGATAGCTATTAAAGGTCTTCTGGAGCTCTTTCATGGATTTCTGAGCATCCAGGAAGCCTTTAGCGATCGGATTGGCGAGCAAATCATCGCGATCCTTGTCAAAATCGGCGATTTCTTCGTCGCTCAGCGGCATGCCGGACTGTTGCTTTTCCTGTAAGGCCGCCTGCTTGCTGCCCAGACCGTGGTACATGGCCTGCACTTCGCTGCTGTCCATAAAGGCCTGAACGCTGGCCTGCAGCGCTTTAAAAGAGGACTGGCTGGCCAGTACATCACAGAGTTCGCGTGCTTTTTCGATAACGGGAGTTTCTTTGGCTTGGTCGAGTGTAATCATAGCGTTCCTTTAAAGGGTTCAATTAACAATGCGCGAAAAAGCGCGTTTATCAAGCCTTGGTGCGGGGAATTTACGCGCGGACCGCGATTCCCAGGCACATCAGATCCCACCTCACCAAATAAGCGATGCGGAAGGATTGCAAAACCATCCACATTCGGACCATTATTTGTCCGAGGGCTCTACAAATTATGGACAAAATCACCAGCCAGGACCGGGAGTTTTTACAACTGGTCGCCCGCGCCGCCTTTGCAAACCCCTTCAGCCAGGAAGCGGTTGACCTACGGAAACAGCTGGCGAACAAACCCAGCGAGCGGGATCTCCGGAAAATCGCCATTAAGGCGACCCATGCGATGAGCGCGTATCTGGAAGATCTGGATAAGCGCGGACTGGCGAATATCAAAGCCTACACCGGGGAAGATCGAGAGCTCGTGATGATTCTCATCCTCTTCACGGTATACGACCGGGCCATTCCAGAGCTCGACATCCACCTGGAGCAGCAACAGAAGCGGGGGGACAGCCCCATCGCGGCGCCTTTCGCAGCCCAGGTGCTCAAGGATCTGAGCA
>JBLIND010000146.1:0-14551 GCA_047639095.1 Candidatus Omnitrophota bacterium
TCAGCGCTCTCAGCTACGCGTTTTAAACCCATACCGTTTCACACGCGCTGTGACCCGCCCATGTCCCTCGCGTAGCCCGGAATTTATTCCGTCCCCGTGTCCACAAGCCGCTGCCATTTCCCCAGGCTTGAAGCAATCCTGGGCTATTGACATGACCCCTTGGGGGCGACGAACGACTCGGAAGCATTTGCACAATGCGGTCCTATCGTCGGAAGCGTTTTCTCGACCCGTTCCGATCATCGGAACGCGTCCACAGCGCCCCCGTCGCCCGTGAAAGCTTCCCTGTTTTAGCGCGAAATCCTCTGCCCCCTATGCTAAGGGATCCCCATGAAATCTCATCCGTTCAACCGCTTTTCGACCCTGCTCGGGGTCCTCTGCTTCCTCCTCTGCAACTCCGTCCATGCGCGGACCTGGACGAGCACCTCGGGCAAGACGATGGAAGGGGAGCTGGTCCGCGTACAACGCGGCACCGCCTATCTGCGTGTCGGCGAACGGGTGGGTCCCATACCCATCAAGGGCCTGAGTCGACCCGATCAGGTGTTCATCGAAAAGTGGGTGACGGACCAGAAAATGGCCCAGCTCACGGCCAAGCTCGATGGGCTCACCTCGGAACAGGAGGCGGAAACCAGCAAGGCCGCCGAATCCACGCCGACCGGCAGCATCGATACCGGCCTGACCGATGCAGAGCATCCCAAGTCCCTCGCACATATCAAAAGCACGTTAAAAGCTATTCAGAGCCAGCGGGGCGACAGCACCGACAAGGGGCTTCAGGGGGCCATCAATAATCTAAACGCCTATCGTTACCTCTGCGGCCTGGATTACGAGGTGACGCTCGACGAAACCTACAGCATGAAGTGCACGGCTGCGGCCAGCATTTGCAAGGCCCTGGGCCGGCTCTCCCATGGACCTGAAAATCCGGGTTGGGAGGAGGATCGCTATCAGCTCGCCCGTGAAGGGGCCGGTCGCTCCAACCTGATGAGCGGCGGTTCGGTGAGTGGCTCGGTTCACGCGTACATGAACGACAGCGATTCGGGCAACATCAGCGAGCTCGGACATCGTCGCTGGTGTTTGAATCCGCGTATGGGCCAGACCGGTTTTGGTTCAGACGATCGCTACTCGGCGATGTGGAGCATGGACGGGTCGAACAGCAAGGGCTCGGATCTGCCCTTTATCGCCTTCCCGACGCCGGGGTACATGCCCACCGACTATTTCCGGAAAGGATATGCCTGGTGTGTCAGTCTGCAAAAGCCCGCCTACAAATATCCCGATGCACTGACCCCTGAGAACGTCAAAGTCTACAAGATCCGCTGGAATGAAACCCGTCCCCGCCCGGGTGAGCAGCCGCTCAAGCTGTCCTTTTTCAACTACAGCCGAGCCGGATACGGTATTCCCTGTTGCATCATATTCAAACCCGAAGGGGTCGAAGTCGAGCATCGCGATCGGTACTGGGTGGAGATCGACGGCATCGAAAAAACGAATGGCATCAACACGAAGATCGAATACCTCGTGGACTTCACCCGAATATAGTTTCTGAAATCCGTGCGGTTGTCCTTTCAGCCGCGGGGCGCTTCGCCTATAGTACCAACGGTTGATCAATCCATGCGGGAGTACAGAGATGAAAGACACAACACCTTGCACGATATTTTTTATCGTCGTCACCCTGTTTACCCGCTCGTTGCTCTGTTCGGCTGATCCGGTATTGATCGGCTCAGGCCTGATCAGCGCCGCAGGCGCACCGGATGGCGGTGAGCGATTAAATGTTTCTGAAGCCAATACCCAGACGGTGGGACCCGGCACCTGGCAGGTGAGCGAGTTCATGTTCGCCGGAAACAGTGCTGCAGGAACGGTGATTCCCTTCATCGGTAGCCTGACCGGGGCCGATACCTATGAAGCCATCTGGGTGGGCGCACCGGTGAATGCACAGTCCGGTGTCGTCGCCGTTTCTCCCGAATCGGCGTTCACCCTGGCCGCAAGCACCCAGCTCTATTCCGGATTCTACACCGAAGGCGGCGGGCGCGTGTCCTTTGCCGCATCGGGCGTCACGGATCACGACAATGCCTACCCAAATCCGACCACGGGCAGCACGGTGGATACCTTCAGCAATCCAAACCTCGCGCGGAGTTATTCATTTGCTCTCGCCATTACGCCGGCATCGACCTCGATTCAATTGGGTTCAGGTCCACAATGGTCCACCGGTTCGGATAGCGGTGACCGACTGAACGTCGATCAGGCCTATGGTCGTCAGTTATCCGCAGGGGTGTACACGATCGACCAGTTTTCCTATTTCGGCACTGCGGCCACCGGGACGGTCACCCCTTTCCTCGCCTTGAGCACCGGGGTGGACTCCTATGATGTCGCCTGGGTGGGGGACCCCGTCGCTTCCCAGAACGGACTGGTTACCGATGCGCCAAACCAATTGTTTGCGGTCCCGACCGATGGTCGATACCTGCCAGGATTTTTCACCACGGGTGGGCGGGTTGCCTTCTCTCCGACTTCGAACAACGATCCTTACGCCCTCACCGACCATCAGGGGGCGTTCACCGATCCCACCACCGGATCCTCGCTCGCTGGATTCTCCAATCCCGACCTGAAGCGCCGGTACGCATTTGATCTTACTTTGTCGGCGATTCCAGAGCCTTCTTCGGTGTCGTTGATTCTCCTGGGCCTGCTGGTGCTGGGCCGATGCAGATCAGCTCTTTGAGCGTGCGGGCGTAGAGATTACCCTCCGCATAACTCAGATTCGCGAGGCACCAGGTTTCTCCTGCCGGACCGAGATCGCTGATCGAGACCAGGGCGGTTTCATCCAGGCGAGGTGCGTTCCAGTTCAGCACGTAGACCATACCGATCATTGTCGGAAAGTAGATTCGTTCGCCGACCACGATAGGGCTTGCGGAGGAGACATGTCCCCAGCCGCTGCCGGCATTTCGTTTATCCTGCGTGGCCACAAAGCCATCCGCATTTTTCATGTCGTTGGGGATAGCCTGGGTCCACTCACGGGATTCCGCTTCGCCGGGTTTACGCAGGACTTGAATCGGTACCTGAAGGTATTCCACCTTGCCAGTCTGGAGCTGCACACGCCCGATGTAACACGCGCTGTGAGCGCGAAAATAGTGGTAGTCGCCGACGATGATGTTCGTGTAATAGGTGAGGGGTTTCTTGATTTTCGCGAGCGTCTGCCTGGTTTTGTGTACGTAGACACCGTTTTCCCACGCACAGAGATCAACGTCTTGGACCAGGGACATGCGTGGCCCCTCCTGTCCGGTGGCGATATCGATGGTCCCATGTTCCGCGCCTGCAAAAAAGGCGCCCTGGGTCGGAGTCCAGCAGGCGTTCTGGGCGGCGGCGTAGCCTTTAATCGCCCGGTCCCAACGACTGACCCCATCGCTGGCTTGCACGAGTGAAAGTCCGTAGGGCTCTTCCGGAGGTTTGTGTCCACCTCCGCGTCCGGTGAGCAGGGCAATCGTGCCGTCGGCCGTTTTTCCGATCATCGAATTGGAATGCACCGACGTTCCACACGCAGCGACCCAGTCGCGTTTCCCTGTCTGCAGGTCGAAACGCATGAGCCGGGTCCAGAGGTCCTCGTCGCGCCCGAGCGGGTGGGCCCCTCCTTTGGTCGTCACCGATGGATCAAGGTCCTGGCGAGGGATCTGCATGACAATGATATGTTTCTCCTGGAGAATCGGCTGTTGCGCACGGGCGTGATGGCGACCGAAGGGCACCCAGGTGTAGGTCCATTGCTCTGTGCCATCGTGATCGAAGCAGCTGATACAGCCGCCGACATTGACGAAGCATACCCGGGTGTCCGTCACCACCGGCGCGGCCGCCGTATTGTCGCTGAACAGACTGGAAAGATCCGTCACACGCGCGCCGGGCAACGTGCGCCGCCAAAGCTCTTTGCCCGTTTCCGCATCGAAACACATGCCATAGATTGTCGAACCCATTTCGGTGTCCGCGGCGATGGGTTCATGGCTGGTCACGAAGAGGCGCTTGCCCGCGATGGCCGCAGCGCTCTGGCCGGTGTTGGGTAGCGGCGCGCGCCAACGCACGTGTTGGTTCAGGCTGACACTGAACGCCGCCGGGGCCGCTCCCTGGATGCAATAGTTGCCGTTGGGCCCGGAGCCCATGGGCCAGGCCGCGTCTTCGGCCGAAGCGAGCAGGGGTGTCAGAAGAAAATATAAAGACCGCAGGATGTGTTTCAGGTGCATGCGCCACTCTTGACCGATGGACTTCAGATGTCGACCCCAGGTTCGGCTCAGGGGGCGGTGGGCAGATCGACCAGCATCAGGTACGCGCGCAGTTCCGCCGCTTTCGCGGTCTGGCCACGGCCCGCATAATCGGAAATCAAATTGCGCAACATACGCGACAGGGCGTTGCGGTGGGTGTCAGCTTGTAAATATTTCTCTGGGTCCAGACCGCGGATGCTCTTCATCAGCTCGTCCGGGGTGAGGACCTGCCAGTCGTCGAAGGGATTGATGATCAGATCTGTGCCCGCATATTTGATCATGTAGCGCCCGGGCACGCCGAGTCCGACGATGGGTACATCCAGCCGTTGCGCCACGAGGATGGCGATGTGAGACAAGACGATGGGCAGGCCTTTCCGGGTGTCCAATACATGCTTGAGCGAGCTGTTGTCCGGGTTGTCGTAGTCGTCTACGTTGCCCTTTAAGCCTTGCTCAACCTTCAACACCTGAATCAGGGCGCGGACAAAGGTTTCAGGCGGGACCTGATCCAGTTTTGCCGGGGCCAGGCGCTTGCGCAGCTGTTCGGCCATGGCATCGAGCTGATCGCGGATCGGTTTTTCTTCGGCCATCGGATCGAGGATGCGGGCGATCAGGCACATGCCGGCTTCGAGGCGAATATCCATGTCCTGCTCGACCGTCATGACCGCACGAAAGCCCGTGCGCAGCGCTTCCTGTTGAATATCCTGCACCAGCCGTTCGACGCGGAAGCGCTGATCGAGGGAAGGACTCTCTATCGCCTGCAGCAAGGCGGGCAGGGCGGGTAGACCGATGTCCAGCAGGCGCGACTGGGCCTTTTGGCGCTCCGAAAAGTCGGCGTGATCGAGTTGCTTAACCAGGTCGGAAATCTCTGCCGGCGGGACCGCGAAACCGCTCAGGAGACCAAGGTAGACGCAGATGCCCCAGATCGTCTTCGTCGCGTTAATGAGCGGGTCTCATTTAGCGCATGCTGCGGAATTTTTTCAAAAAAGCGCGGGTGGTTTCTTCGCCGTCGCCCGCCGAGGTCAGGATGCGGCCGTCGGCTTCCACGTCCTGGCCGGTGTATTGGCCCTGCAGTTCGGTCGCTTTGGTCGATAGCTCGCGGCGGGTCGTCATTTTTTTCTCGTGGAGTTTTTCACTCGCGGCCGGGATCACCAGTGCGGCTGCGCCTTCCGCGGCAATAAATTTCTTCGCCTCGAATGCGTCCTTTACCAGGGTGAGGACGGCAGCGTTCTCGTGAAGCGTTTCCGCACCTTCGCCATCAACGAAGAGGAGGCGATCCATACCTTCCAGGTTGATCTGCTCCAGGGGCAGAGGCGCTTGCAGGCCTTCCGGGATGCTCACCGCGGTTCCGCCGTCTATCGAGTATAAGGTTACCTTCGCCCCATCGGCTGCGAGCTCGCGCACGATGCGATCCAGTTGTTCCGGTATACCGGATGGCAGGATGACCAGCACGCGTTGATCCTTGAGGTTGTAGTAGGGCTTCAGGGCGGTGGAGAAGGTGTAGGAGCGGCGATTGACGGTGAGATCAATGGCCTTCAATCCCGCGCGGAGGTGAACCAGGAGTGCGGCCTCGAGGGCTTCCGGGGTGTTGACGGGTGTCCCTTCAACTGCAGTGATGATGTCGGCGCTGGCCAGGCCGGCCCGTTCGGCCGCACTCGACGGATCCGACTTGCTCACCAGGGCGCCCACCGCGTCGGTGAGGTTGTAGCTGAGCCGATGCATGGTGACCACAGGCTTGTACGCGAGGCCCAGTGCGTCGATGCGTGAGGTGATGATTTCGCCTTTGAATTGACGGGTGCTCAGCAAGGGTTCCGCTTCCACCAGCTTGGTTTTGATTTCGACACGGGTGGTTTTTCCCGGGGCGCCGCGGAGCACCGTGAAGACGATCGGGCTGTCGGGTTTGCGGACGGTAATATCCCAGTTGATGTCGAGCATCTGGGCCCGGTTGTGGGCCGATACGGGACTGCCATCGATTTCGATAATGACATCGCCTGTGCGCAGCCCCGCCTGATCCGCAAGGCTACCTTCGTTTACGTAGTGAATGAGCAGGCCGTTTTCGATCCCCAGGGCCTGCTGCATTTCGTCGTAGAGTTCTTCCGCAAAGAAGGTGGGCAGGTCAGTTCGAACAAAGCGTCCGTGCTTGAGGAAGTGATCCTTCATCACGAGCGCGTAGTTGATCGGGATGGTGAAACCCAGGTTGTTGGCGCCGCGGGAAGCGTAGGTGTTCAGACCAAGCACCCGGCCATCGCTGTCAAACAGCGGGCCGCCGCTGTTCCCGGGATTGATGGCCGCATCAGTCTGGAAGACCTTGGTAAACGTGCCGAGGTCGGTGCGGTCCACATTGCTCAGGATGCCGCGTGAGAAGGTGCGCTTGAGTCCGTGAGGCGTGCCAACGGCAAAACAAGGTTGACCAATCTGGGCCAGGTGGACATCCGCATATTCAACCGGCACCAGCTCGCCGCGCGGTTCAATTTTCAGCAGCGCGACGTCGGGGTTCAAGCTGAAGCCGAGGACCCTCGCCGAATATTTGGTCTCATCATTCAAGACCACGGTGATCGCTTTGGCGGGTTCAGTGGGGTCGTCTTCGTTGCTACCCGCGGTCACGTGGCCGTTGCTCAGGATGTAACCATCTTTGCTGATGATAAACCCGCTGCCGGTGGCGCGTTCGTGATGGATGGCCACCACTGAGGGGTCCACCTTCTTGACCACGGCCTCGGAGATGTCGCCGGATTTATTCAGAAGTTGAGCGCTGACCGGAAGGGTGAGCAGGCCGGTGATCAAAAACAGGTTGAGCAGGGGGCGATTCATTCTTTTTCTCCTAACGAAAGATTCAGGGCGGCGAAGCCGGATACCCGACCGCGCATATACGCAACGAGCACAACCGCAGGTTGCGTCGCTTGAAGTTTTTCCATGGCCGCACTGAACGCGGCGAGATCCGGCGTGGCGACACCGGCGACAGCGGTGATCACATCGCCCTTGGACAGTAAGGTCCCGCCGGTACCCATAGCGGCCGGGCTGCCTTTTTCAATTTCATTTACATACACGCCCTGGTCGGTGAACAGCGTGTCCCCCACCACGAGGGACGGATCGATGTTGCGCACGTCGACCCCCAGGGCTTTGACCCGCAGGGTGTCCGGTTCCGGCGCTTTGCCGAAGATGCCGCTGACCACCAGGCGTTGCTGATTACGGGCCAGGGTCAGCTCAAACGGTTTGCCTTCACGTGAGCGGAGCACCTTCATGAAATAGTCGGCGGCCTGTCGGCCACTGAAGCGCACGTCTTTGCCATTAATCTGAACGATGAGGTCGCCTGCTTCGATGCCCGCCTTTGCTGCCGGACTGCCATCGATGACTTTGTTAATGAGAATGCCGCCCCGGGGGAGATTGTATTTCCGCGCGTAGTCCTGGTTGACCGGTGCGTGCAGGATACCCAGCCAGCCACGATCGTTCTCCTCGGTTTCACTTGGATCGTCGGACTGTTCATCCGCGACACGAGCGAGAATGGCCTGGAGCTCATCCGCCAGATCGGTCATCGCGAGGGCTTTGTTGCTCCCCACCGCGACGCCAACGAGCTGGCCGTCGAGGTTCATGACCGGGGCGCCCGTCATCAAACGCGATCCGTTTAACAGGTAGGTGGTGAACTGGCTCTCCTCCACGCCCGAGCAGAAGCCCAGGTCTCGCGACCGGGCGAAGTCACGGTCGGCTCCGCTCGGCGTCAGGATGACGCCCCACGCGCCGGGTGCCAGCGTGCCCAGCCTGTCAAAGGCGATCGGCTGCAGGACCTGGTCCGTGTCGACCTTCAACAAGCTCAGGCCGAGCGCTTCTTCGGTTTTCACCAGGTGGGCTGGATATTCCTCATCATGGATCCAGACGGTCACCCGTTCAACCGCGTCGGCTTTCAGGGCGATCGAAACCAGGATGTGGCCTTTGGTATCCAGGATCAGGCCGGCGTACGATTTTTTTCGATTGTTACCGCCGTTCATGGTGCCGCCCGCAAAACTGAAAGAGGTCGCGGACGAGGCGGATGCTGCAGCCTGAATTTCGACATAGGTGAGGGAGGCTTCGATGCCCTGGGTGGATTCGATCACTGCTGCCTGCATATCTGCAAACTGCACACGGCCCCGTGCGGCAGGTGAAGCCGTCGATTCGGCGGGCGCGTGGGTGATGCATCCCGTGAAGCAGCCAGCGGAAAATAGAATGGATAGATAAAGTAGGAAACGTTTCACAAGGGTCCTTGGTTCAAAGCTCTGTTGAAGAAACAAGATGCCGTGAAAGCGCCCAAATGCCAATGAAATAGCAGACGGATATGGGCCGGTTAATTTCGGGAACTAAGGATGATGATTCCGTCTCGCTCCGGCACGGCGCCGAGCAGGTTCTCTTCATGCTCAAGGATGTTGTGGCTGGATCGTTCGTAGCCGACCTTGAGGTGTTGATCGTCTTCCCAGGTGAACGTAAAGCCATGGCCGGCTGAGAAAGGCTTTCACTATAGTTCGCGTACCCGCACGTTGCGGAAGAAGTGCGTGTCACCCTTGCCGTGATGCTGGAGAGCCACCTGGCCTCGGGCGAATCGGGTGTCCTGGATGTCTGCGGTTTTATGGCCGTTGACCCAGATCTGAATGTGTTCCCCTTCGCAGCGTATTTTGAAGGTGTTCCATTCCGTATTCGTGAAACAATCACCGGCGACGTCATGGAAGGACGCCCAATCATTGTTTGTGGGGAGCACCCAGCCCTTGCCGATGGCATAGATGGATCCGCTTTTTTTGCGATCGATTTCACACTGGTAACCGAGCGGTTTCTTGGCGCCCGTGCAGCGAAAGCCGATGCCGGAGTTGTAGTCGCCTTCGGGCATCCGGGCCTCCACCACAAGCTCGAAGTCGTCGAGAACTTTGTCATGGACGAGCCAGAGATTGGCCCCTTTGGCGAGAATCTGGATCTGGCCATCGACGACTTCAACGGTTCCGGGAGCTCGAGCCTGCCAGCCCGAGAGCGTCTTGCCGTCAAACAACGATTCCCATCCGCTGTCCGCCCGGCCGAACCGAGTCAGAAACGCTTCGGTGGAGAAGCCGACAAACATCGCCATGTCGATATCACCCGGCTGAACCACCACCGGCGAGGTGCCGGGCGGGCGGATCGTTTTCATCCGGGTGTCGCAGGTGCGCATGGCATCGACGAGGGGGAGGGCATCGTGACCCATGAGCTCGATCGTGCGAGCCGCATGCAGGACGGCCGCTATGTTTTTATGCTGCAGGGCTTTGCCGAGAACCGGAAGGGCCAGCGCAGCCTTGCCGTGGCGAGCCAGGGCATCCGCTGCCTGGATTCGCACCGAAATGGACGCGTCGCTCAGGGCTTTTTTCAGCGCGGCATGATGGGCGGCATCCAATTGTTTCGCGGCAGTCAGGCCCATGGCGCCCCAGTAGCGAATGACCGCATCGGGGTGGGCCAGATGCTGGATGAATGTTTTATTTTCGGCGACGCCGACATCGTTGGCCGCTTGGAACACCGCAGCGGCATCATACGATTTTCTCGCGGCATCATACGGGGTGGATCCGGCGGACCATTCCCACGCGAGCGCTTCAGGAATGAAGCCGAGATCTTTGGTGCGAATGACATGGTCTTTTAGTGCGCCTCGCATTTTTTGGAGGGTCTCCTGATGTTCGGCCGATTCTGCGAGGTTGTGGAGGTTGTGAGGATCCTTTTCACAATCAAACAGTTCTTCTGTCGGTCGAGTTGGCCCCATGAAATGCGCCTGGGCAGCGGTGAGCTTGCCGGCGGCCGCTGCGGCATAGAATTCCGGACGGATCTCGCCCAGATCCGGCCAGGCGGTTCGCTGGTTGTAGCCCAGATGCGGCATGAAGGTGCGAATGTAGAGATACTGCATGTCGTGGACAGATCGCGCGGTGTCGAGGACCTCATCCACACGATCGCGATGACCAAAAACAAACCGATGTATTTCTTCGGAGTTGGGTCCGAGAAAGGGTTTGCCTTCCATATGTTCCGGAGCTGGGATACCCGCGAGGTTCAACACCGTCGGAGCGAAGTCGGCAAAGTTCACCAGGCGATCGGAGTCGGTACCCGGCTTGTCCGGGGCGAGGTGTTGCCACTTCTCCGGCACATGGATCAGCAGGGGGACATGCATGCCGGAATCGAGCAAGGCGCGCTTGTGCCGGGGCATGCCGGAGCCGTGATCGCTGTAAAAGAACACGATGGTGTTGTCTTCGAGCCCATCGGTTTTTAATTGCTTGAGCAATTCGCCGACTTCCTTGTCCATAGCAGTCACGCAATCGTAAAAACGCGCCACGGTTTTGCGCACCACCGGGGTGTCGGGGTAGTAGGGCGGGATGGGTGCTTTCGCCGGATCGTGGATCTCGGAGCGCTTGAGTGTACTCTGAACCTCTGTCTTAAACTTATCGTAGGGCCAGACCATGGTGCGACTCTGGTGCGAGGTCATGAGGTTGAAGATGCTGAAGAAGGGCCTGTCTTTTGGGCCTTTGCGCCAGTGGGCATCTGCACCCTGTGCATCCCAGGAGGCGGCGATGATCTCACTCCAGTTTGCGCTGTTGTAGTCGGTCTTGACGTTGTTGGAGGTGAAGTAACCCGCTTTGCGGAGTAAGGCAGGGAATCCGGTCATGCTCGAGGGGATGGGAAAGGCTGAGCGCATTTGTTGTGTACCCTGGGAGGTGGCGGGCAGGCCGTTGATCAGGCAGGAGCGCGAGGGGGAACACACCGGCGCGGTTGCGTAAGCATGCGTGTACCGCCCACTACGTTTCGCCAGGGCATCAATGTGAGGCGAGGTCGAATAGTGGTCGCCATAGCAGCCCAGGGTCGGGCTCATGTCCTCGGCGGTGATCCAGAGAATGTTGGGTAGGTCTACCGCGCGGGTGCTACAGGTCAGGAAAAGCGCAAGAGGGAGGATGAGGATGTTTTTCATGTCAGGTATCGTGGGTTGCGAGCGGCTTGATTCAAGGTAAATCGGTTTTCGATCAGGGCACCGGCAGCCCGGTGATTAACACGTTGTCGATGCGGAAGCTTTCAGCCGGCACGTTGCCTAGGTCATTAAACGCCCACGCGAGCGTTGCCAGGTGTCGGCCATTGATGTCACCAAGGCTGCTTAAGTCGAACGACCATTCGTGAAAGGTGTTGTCGGCGAGTAGACTCAGATCCGCTCCGGGAACCGACTGCGGTCCGGCACCGAGATCATAGGTGAAGCTGTTAAAGGCCGTCGGTGCGCTGCCGCCCACTTGTTGGGCTGAACGAATATCGAAACGGATCGAAATGTGTTCCAAGCCAATCGTCGAAAAGTGGAGTTGAAAAACATTACCGGTGCTGCCCGGTTGCCAGGCGATGCAGTGACCGGGAGCTCCGGCGTTACCGCTGCCCAACCAGGTCGTTCCATCGAAATCCGTATAGGCGTTTGCACCCCCGCTCGTGCCCGTCATCGTCGCGAGCTGGGTCCAGCTCGGCAAAACCGGAACGTTGGGGGTTTGAACCGTCACATTCGGATCGAATCCGCCGGTGCCTGAAAGGTCGGTGTCGAAAGAAAAGAAGGCCTGCGCCGGCCCCGAAAAGAAGGGGTCAAGACTCGCTGCCTGACGATAATATGCTCGGGGTGAAACGGCGTCGACGGGATAGCTTCGATACAACCAGGGACTGTTCCGTGTGATCGTATACGCGCGGTTCGAGGGGCGCCAGCCGGAGAGGTCGCCGGAGACCTGGAGCTGTGTGGGCAGGGTTTCGGCTGCTTCCTGGAGACGCATTTCAATGAAGCGGTTGGTCGTCGCCGACCGAAGGACCAGAGAGGATGGCCCGTCCGACACCAGCGGATCGAAGGCTTCCATGAACTCGAAAAGATTGGCCATCCCATCCGCGTCCGGATCGGCATCCGGACTGGAGATCAAGGCGTCAGCCAATTGGAGGACGCTGAACGTTATCCGGCGCCAGATATCGAAGGGCCGGTCCATCAGGGTGACACTCGCCTGCTGAGCGGGATCGAGATCGTAACTCAGGTCGGCATCGAGCGTGAGCGTGATGGTTTCGTTTGTTTCAAACAGGTCGTCCAACAAGGCGAGGACATCGAGTCGAACGCTGGACACATTCGCGGGAATCGTGACCGAGGTGGGCAGGGCGAAGACATCCTCGCTGCTTGAGGATCCGCTCACCGTAAAGTGGACCGTGAGATTGGTGCTGCCACCGATGGGCGGATCGGTGCGGGTAAAGAGAAAGGTCGCCGGGTCGTTGGCGTCCCCTTCGGTGGCCCAGGGATCACTCGCGATCAGGCCGACCGACCAGCGGGGGATGTTCGTGGCCGAGACCCAGCTCGCCGCATCGGCGATGACGTAGCCGTCGGCCCCGGTGGTTTCGATCAGCAGATCGCCGGCTGTTCCCGCGAGGAAGGGAAAGGTTCCCAGCAACTCGAATCCGCCGCCGGTTCGTTGATCCACCGTGGCTTGAAAAGTGCCGCCGTCGTAAGTGATCGTGACCGGCACGTTTGATGCGCGGTTGGCGTTGGGCGCCCAGTTGAGATAGACCTGGTAGTCACCGGACTGGGGGAGATTCGGGATAAAGCGCGCGCGCTTGCTGCCCTGGTCCACGTTCCCGTCATGGACGTAGTTGTTGCCATAGTAGCCGGGTGAGGCGCTGCTGCTGGTCCAGGCACCGGTAAGAGTGGCTTCGGGGTCGCTGTTGTCGACTATGGTGCCGTTCTGCGCTTGACCACTGGGCCCCCAGTCCAGGATCTGGCCATCCGCGAGCAACTGGTAACGCAACTTTGCGTAGTCCACATCCTGTATGGCGAGATTGTCATCGATGGCAAATGCGGCCGCGGTCGCGGCGCTCTGGCTGGTGATCATAAACACCGGTTCCATGCGGCAGGATCCAAAAGCCACATGGCTGGCGGACAGGCAAAACGTCACGAGCAGATTGTCGCATTCGTTCGTCGAGGGTGTGATGGCATCGAAGCCAATTTCGTAAGGTTGGGGGACGCCGATTTGCACGTCGCCCTCGTTGTGGGCAAAACCGTTGGCATCGACGATGCGTCGGCAGTTGTGGCTGTCCATGGTGTAGGAGCCGAGGCCGATGGACTTGGGTGCGGTGCGCGCGCTCTGGCAATTCGCCTGGGTCATGACGTAATCGCTGATCATGCGCCGAGCCTCGCGGACGTAGAGTTGATGATTCCATCCCCCGTTGTCGACGAACTCATCGCGACAGAGTCCCCAGGTCTGCATGGCGTCGCGAATGCTCGTAGGCACCTGTGGATCGTTGCCGAGAAAGTAGAGGAAGCCCTGCACGTAGTGCTGATAGTTGGAAATGATTTGCGCGCGCAATTCGAAATCCCCATCGGGAAAGGCGTCGACCTCGCCGATGTAGTCGGTCGAAAAGGCGCCCTGGTTGTTGATGTCCGTTTTCCCGTTGGGCATGGCGTCGATCTTGAGGATGTTGCCGAGGCTGAGCGGACTGCCGACTGCGATCCGCGCATCGATGTAGCGCCGAAGCAGTTCGAAGTCGAAGGGGGTGTACGCGGGTGGGGCGGTGATCGGGAGTTGATTGCTTACCGTCTGGGTCAGGCAGAGTCGGTAGTTGTAAGCCTGGACGCTGTCATCGTTGCTTCCTGGAGTGCCGAGCGGACCGGGTTCGATGTAACGGAGCAGTCCGCTGGTGGGATCGCCGGGGATGATATACGGGTCTGTGTTGGTGTTGAACTGATGCGATGGGGTGCTCGCGCGAATGCCGTTGATTGTTTCGCCGTAGGCGCTGTTGGCTTCGCGACCCACGGCGTAGCTGACGCCTGCTCCGGCCATGAGGTCTCCCTCGTAGGTGGTGTCGATAAACACGCGCGCACGAAAAATGTTGCCATTGCGCATTTCAATTTCCGTAATGCGTTTGCCGTTCATGCGTACCGCGGCGAGCAGCTGTTCGCGGTAAACCGGGATGTTGTTTCGTTCGATCCAGGTTTCATAACGCGCTTCTGCGACGTGCGGTTCAAAGGTGAAGCTCCGACCGGTACCGTAATCCTGTCCGATCTCCGTGTAGAACTCCGAGGAGATGCCGCCGATGCTGCCCGCGTTACCCGTATCGGTTTTGCCCAAGCCACCCGAGGTGAGGCCGCCGAGATGGCGGCCGGGTTCGAGCAGGACCACGCGTTTACCCATGCGCCGGGCCTGGACCGCCGCCGCAACGCCACCGGAGGTGCCGCCGTAGATACAGATATCGGTTTCGACCACTTCGGCTGCCGGGGTGGTTGAGATGAGGAGATGAATGAGGATGAGGAAGGCGTGGCGGGTGTGGAGGAGCATGCCTCTATCATAAGGGGTGAGCGGGGACAGGCAATGCGTAATTTA
>JBLIND010000147.1:0-14547 GCA_047639095.1 Candidatus Omnitrophota bacterium
GGGGGAAACCAGGGCGTCGGAGCGGATGGGCAGGTCCATCGCTACGCCTTCGGCCAGGCATCCGGAAAACCGGAATAGTAGCGACAGAAGGAATCCAGTTTTCCGTCGGGTCGAATCACATGCGTGCAACAGCGAACGATGCGATCCTGGTCCCAGGTTGAGGCGTCCATGAAGGGTTTGATGAAGAGGCGGTCGGTATGCTCCTCCTTCATCTCCAACTGATGCAGCAGATCACCCAGGTCGGTATTTTCGCAACCACAGGCGATCAGATCGGCCAGGTGAGATTGCACGAGTCGACAATTTCGATCAGCGCGAGGCAGGTGGAGATGGTTTCAATCGTGTCCGTTTCCGAGACCGTGGCATTGCGGCCCAGGGTTCCCGTGGCACCCGCCGGGTCCGCCGCGCAGGCACAGGCATTACCACAATCGCTGTTGCCTTTGGCCAGCCAGTAGAAGCGGGCATCCGATGAGATGCAGACCGTGTGTTCCCCGTGCTCCGGACAGGTGCGGCTCAAGAAGACCTGCGATGGCGAGGTATCCGTTGTCTCCGTTTTCCAGACGGTTCCCGGACAATCCACCTGGCAATCCAGACCGCGGGACCGGGTGGTTTTTAGGGGGATGCGAAGCGCCGTGGTCACGAACGAGCGAAAAGAAGGATACATCCACCGAAGGTCGAAAAGCCGAGCAGGAAGAGGTGCGCGACGGTCCAGAGGAGGCCGAAGCCAAGATGAGTCAGGGCGGTTTCAGATCCGTATTGCCGCTTGGCAAATTCAATCGTGGTCGCGATCACGGCAACGATGGCTACGACGGCCGCGAAGCCCAGGCCACCCAACGCGAGATTGATGGTGCGTTCCGTAGAAACGACCGAACAGAGCAACACAATGATGCTGGGGGTAAAGGTGATGCCCAGTATTTCCCCTACGCTCCAGGGCTCCCGTTTGGGAGCGGGCGCTTGAGGCCGCGGGGGTGGTTCGGTTTCCTCTATGTTGTGATTCTAAGGAAGTGACGAACGCTTGAACAGCGAATCGTTCAGGACACCAACGTGGCCGTTAAGGGGTGTTTGGTGATGACCGTTGCCACAACCAGTCTGCCGCCACTACGTGGCCAGGGTAAGAGATAAATTGTGACCCGTGGCTCTCGTTCTTTCTCCTCGACCTCGGCTCTTATGTGCCTGCTTCGAACGGATACGTTCCTTACAAGGGCATATTTTCGGGAATCCGGTATTGGGCTTCCATCTGTTCGGAGTATTCGCCGTAGCGGGCGGCGCTGTTGCACATGGCGCGGTGGATCAGCGCCATCTGGGCGGCGGAGACATTTGCGGCTTCGCCGCTCCAGGCTTCGAGCACGGGTTGTTGCAGGGCGCGGCCGTAGGAGAAGCTCAGCTCCCAGGGATTGTCGCCGAGCTCGTTCACGGCGTTCAGGTGTTGGGTCGCGAGCACGGCGCTCTGGCCGCCGGAAAGAAACACGATGCCGGGAACGGCGGCGGGGACGACGCGCAGGAAGGTTTCGAGAGTCTGCTCGGCGACGTCGTCTACACTGGCCTGGATCGGGCAGTCTTTACCCGCAGTGATCATGTTGGGTTTGAGCACCATCTCTTCGTAGCGCACGCCGTGTTCCATGAGCTCGTAAAACACGCGGATCAGCACCGCTTCGGTGACCTGCTGGCAGCGTTCGATCCCGTGGTCGCCGTCCATGAGGACTTCGGGTTCGATAATCGGCACGAGCCCGGCCTCCTGGGCGAGTGCGGCGTACCGCCCGAGGGCATGGGCGTTCGCGTGCAGGCAATGGCGGGTCGGACAATGTCCATCGATGCGAATGACTGCGCGCCACTTGGCGAAGCGCGCACCGAGCTCGGCGTACTCCGCAAAGCGTTCGCGTAAGCCGTCGAGCCCCTCGGTTACGGTTTCACCGGGAAAGCCCGCGAGCGGTTTTGCCCCCATGTCCACCTTGATCCCGGGCAGGATTCCGCGCAGGGCCAGTACCTGCGGTAAGGGTGTTCCGTCTTCGTCGGTCTGGCGCATGGTTTCGTCGTAGAGGATGACCCCGCTGATATACTCTTCGAGTTTCTCCGCCGTGCAGAGCAAGCTCCGATAGGCTTGTCGACTACCCTCGGTCGACACCGCACCGACTGCGGTAAAACGTTTGTTAATCGTCCCGTTGCTTTCATCTGCTGCCAGAATGCCTTTGCCAGGGACGACCATCTGCAAGGCGGTGTCTACGAGTTCCTGATTCATGCTTCGTACCTTTCGTTTGTCGAACCCGATCATGACGCGCTTACTCGTGATGCACTATCAGGGGGTTCGCGTCTCGGTTTTTAGTGGATTCCCTGACCTCTGGCGGCTGATGTGGATCTTCCGATCATCGGAACGATTTTTCCCGCCCGTTCCGATGATCGGAACGACCGTTATGCGGGCGGAAATTTAGGCCAGCGGATCAGGAAGCTCGCGCCCTTGCCTAATTCGGAATCCACCCAGATTGACCCGCCCCGCATGTCGATGATTTTGCGGACGAGGGCGAGTCCGACGCCGGTACTTTCGGTATCCTGGCGCGATTGCAGCGATTCAAACAGGCCGAAGATTTTTTCGTGGTACTTGGAGTCGATGCCCGGGCCGTTATCGGTGATGGCGATCTCCCAGTAGTCTTCCTGGCTCTTGCAGGAGACCTTTATGTGACCTTCTTCCTTGTCGTTGTACTTGATCGCGTTGCCGATCAGGTTCTGGAAGACCTGGTAGGTCTGCGTGGTCTGACCGTGAATGGCGGGAAGGGCTTCTTCAATTTCGAACTGGATATGCGCGGGGGGCGCCAGCGCATCGATCACTTCTTTCACCAGGTCGTTGATGCTGATTTGCAGTTCGGGTTCACCGGAACGTCCGGTGGAGGAGTATTCCAGGATGTTTTCGATCAGGGCGTTCATGCGGGCAACGCGCTGCTGCATAAGTTTAAAGAGGTTACTGGCCTGCGGATCCATGCTTTCGCCAAAATCTGCATTGATCATCAGGGCGAGTGATTCGATGCCGCGCAAGGGTGCCCGGAGATCGTGTGAGACGATGTGGCTGAAGTCTTCCAGCTCGTGATTGGCTTTTTTGAGCTGGCGGATGATCTGATCGCGTTCCTTCTGGCGGGCGATGCGCTCGGAAACGTCGTTCTGGATTCCGACGAAATGGCTGACGCTGCCTTTGTCGTCAAGAATCGGGGCCATGTGTAATTCATTGTAAAAGAGGCTGCCGTCTTTGCGGTAGTTTCGGAAAACAACATCACACATTGTTCCTTTTTTCATCGCGTCTCGAAGGAGGTCGATCTGGGGCTGATTGCGATCGTCGCCTTGCAGAAAACGACAATTCTTCCCCAGGGTTTCCTCTGCGGAATAGCCGGTGATGCGCTCGAAAGCGGCGTTGATGTAAATCAACGGTTGGTCCTCGGCCTGCATGTCGGCAACGGTGATGCCGCAGGAGCTGCATGACATGGCTTTCTCCAGTAGCAGGATGTCAGCAATATTTTTAGGCAGGTTGTCTGTTAGCGATTTTTCCATGATGAATTCCCAACCTCTACAGTATAAGCGGATCACTCGGGTTTAAAGCAGAGACCGTATAAAAAAAGTAGGAGTTAATCTGACAAAGCGGTCAGGGCGAAAGAACCTCGACGCGGTAGTAGGCGCGGGGTGCGGGTGGGGTATCGAGGAGCAGGTTCAACGGCGGGGTGGCTTGAACCGCCGGGGCAATATCGACCCATGCATCCTGAAGGGCGCCCTTGCGGGAGACCCGATACCAGCGGTTTGATTCGCTAAACCACATCAATTCGGTTTGAGCGCCTTGATCGGTCACCTTGAGTTCCAGAACGAGCAGCGAGTGGCTGTCGCGTGGATTGGTTCCGGCAAAAAATTCGGCGAGGTCCGGAAAGCCATCGAGGTCGAAATCCGTGATGGCGCTGGCGGTGGTGAGGTTGGTGAAGACGGCAAGTTCCCAGGCGTCCAGGATGAAATCCCCATCGCTGTCCGGGTTTTCGCTGATGACCGTATCGTACATGGCGAGGGTGGAGTCCGCGCGTTGATTCTGGTACTCGGCCCAGATCCAGTCGTCCGATTGAGCCACGCGCGCCATGCGCACCTCATCGATGGTACCCTGCAGGTACGAGGTGGGGCCGATTGTTCCGTTGATCGAGGTCGCTTCGGATCCGACGCCGATAAAGCCCGCCCGCACGCTGCCGTTGCCGACGGCGACACCATTGTGGGCATTGAGCTCCGTTACCGGAACGCCGTCGATGTAGATCTTCTTGTCGAAGGTGGGGGCGCTTGCGGTTTTAAACCAGCCCACCAGGTAGTGCCACTGGCCATCGGTTACGCTGCCGGGGGAACGGGAATCACTGAGGGCTCCAGTGGCGGGTTCCGTGTCCCATCCCACGGTGAGGGGGGCGGAATCGTCTCGCACGGCAAAGCGGAAGTATTCGCTGCGGTCGAAGCTGACGAACATCTGGTTGGCGGCGACGGAGGTTTTGACCCAGCCACTGACCATGATTTCCGGAATGGCAGCGGGCTGTAAAAAGAGCAGTTGGTCGATGGCGAGGTAGGTGCCGTTGCCCATGACCTGTCCGCCGCTGATCAGGCCCGCGCCGTCGGAGGTGCCGACATTGATGCCGTTGTACCCGTTGCTCGTGCTGTCGAGGGTGTCGTCCGCGAGGTGCATGACCATGTGGTAGCCGGGATCCCACACGCTGCCGTCCGTGGAGGAGGCGGGGAGGCCGGCCGCGGCAGCGGCTTCATCCCCCCAGGTGGCGATGACGCAGGTGTTGCTGGTGAAGTCCGGTACTTTGACCCAGACCGCGGAGGTGCCGTTGGTGTCCCAGTGTTCGATCTCGAAGGCCAGTTCGGTGCTGAGATCCTCGGTGAGAATACGCAGATCGTGACCCTGCCCCGAGGCGAAGGTGCCGTAGAAAAAGCCGGGCAGATGTTCACCGAGTCGCAGCAGGGCCGGAAAGTTGGTGAGCGATTGGGCGCGATCGTAACCGGAAAAGCAGATGCGTAAGGAGGAGGCCTGCACATCGAACGGGTTGGGGGTCGTGAACGAGGCACTCGGGCTCGCCCAGGTTGCGGACGCGCCGTTTTCGGCAAAGAAACGATAGAAGTAGGTCGTGTTGGGTTTCAGCCCGATCTGCATCACGGGTAGCAGGCCTTCGGATTGGGTACCCAGCAGCGAAATGTGTTCCCAGTCGGCCGTCACGGACAAGCCGTCGTTTGTGCCCCAGTAGACATAGATCTGCGCCGTGCTCTGGCCGTTGGTGAGCAGCAGTCCGTTCATGATGGCGCGATCGGAGCTGATTGCCGTGGCGGGTGCATTTTCAATGAGTGGCCCCGCGAGGATGCTGGGCGAATCCGGTGAAGGGTTGGCCGCGACCCAGTTGGTCTCGATGGGTCCGGCAATGCGGGGGTCGAGGCGATGCAGCGCGTAACCGCTGCCGTCCGCCAGCTGGGGCCAGGGGGCCTGGTCAAAGTACCAGGTTTCATCCACGACGACCCAGGAGGCGTTCGTCGAAGGCGCATCGGCTTCCTGCGGGCGCTCCAGCGCGATGCGGCCGCCGGAATGGGACAGGTTCCCTGTCCAGGGGCCGAGCAGGGTTCCGCCGGTGAAGCCATAGCTGGCTTCAAAGTGGGTGCGAGCGAGCGTGTCAGCCGGGTCGAAGGGGACGATGATTGCTGAGGCATCGGCCGCGAGGCTTTGGGCGAAGACGAACTCCAGCTCACCCGTGAGCCGCCAACCGCCTGCGGCATTGAACAGGGGGACGGCCTGGGCGGTCGGGTTGTGCACAACCACATAGTTCAGCTCGTCGCCGCCTGGAGCGTGGTACATGAGCTCGTGGATAACGAGGTCCTGCGCCCCGCGTAGGTTGGCGGCCCCGCGTGTGGGCAGGAGGGTTTGCCAGCGGCCCGATCCGTCGTGATAACGACCATGGGTGGTGCCGTTCTCCTGGCCCTTCAGGCGGATCGCATCGCCGATGCGGTCCTGGTCGGTACCGGGAAGGTAAGAGAGGAAGACGGTCTCGCCCGCTTTGTTCAGGCCAAAGCCGAAGGGCTCGCCGGGGGCGTTGAAGCCACCGATCTCGTCGTAATTCAGAAGGCCTTTTCCCGGGATCAGGAAGGCGGGACCGAGGCGCCACTTATCCAATTGTTCCGCATCGTCGCTGAGGTACCAGTGGGTCAGGACCTGACTGTTGGCGGAAGTGTTGTAGATTTCAATCCAGTCGTTGGAGTCGTACTGCGGGAACGCGGGGTTGGTGTTGTCGGTATGAGTGCCGATCTCGTTGAGGACCAGGGTCGGCTGGGGAGCGGGATTGGCCAGGCCCGGTGAGCCATCGCGAAAGGTGCTCGCTCGCCAGTGACCGCCGTAATCGAGGGCGCCCTCGGTCTGGCCGGTGAATGCGGGAACCAGCGAATGCCCGGCGCCCTGGGCGGCGAGGGGGAAGTTGCGACCGTCGTTGTAGGCAAAGGAAATCACGCGCCCGAGGGTTTCGATTTCGAGGTGCAGGGATTCGCCTTGATCGTTGAGCGAGCCGGTGTAGGTCCCGAGTACGGGCACGCCCGGATAGCGGAGGGCGAACGCGGTTTGGTTCTTCACCAGCAGGATGCGTTCGCCCGGCAACAGCGGGGCGAGCCCGCTGTTGCCGAGATCGAAATCGATGCCCCCGGTGATGCGCGCGCCGATGAGGCTCGTGGCATTGGTCCCGGCATTTTCCAACTCGATGAATTCAAAATCGGAAGCGTCAAAACCGGCTTCGCCCGGCCCCGGCTGACGCGGCGTGACCATGAGCTCGCTGAAGCGAAGGGGCGTTTCGTCGCTGCGATAAAAAGTGGCTTCGGTTAACGCGCTCCATTCTGTTCCGTCGAAGGCGCGGGCCATGATGCGGGTAGAGAAATTCAAGGGCAGGTTGCCCGAGTAGACCGTGCCCTGGATCTGTCCGGTGAGCGCTTCGCGTGGATCCGATCCGTCGAGGGTGTAATAGACGTTGGTACTCGAGGCGATGGAGAGGTCGAGGGTGCGCTCGAATGTGCCGCCGTGCTGGCTGAGCACGGGGGCATCGATACTGGGATAGAGGTCCGCATTCCTCAGCTGGGTGAACACCGTCGCGCTGCGCACGGGAAAGTAGCCGGCGTTCAGGGCGGTAACCTTCGTTTCCCACTCCCGATTCGGCAGGTATGGGTTGCCGGGACGATGGTAGTCGCCCCAGCGGGCGGCCTCGCCCAGGAGGCCGGGGCGGATTTCGTCCACGCGTTGATTAAAGAGGGCGGCGGTGCGCTCGGGAGTCAGCACGCCGCCGTTAAAAAAGTGTTCCTGAATATGATCGGCGAAACGGAGGAGGTATTCGGGGTGGCCTTTGAGGCGCTGATGCAGCCGCGTGGGCATGTAGATGTTGTTCAGTCCCGTTCGGTTAACGTCAGCGGCCAGCATGGTTCGTTCGGAGTCGTGGACGAAGAATTTAAAGCCCTTGGTTTTCGTCCGGTCACGCGCGGCCTGCCAGTTGTTGTTATCCCAGTCGGAATTGCCGTTGTAGTAATTCACCAGCATGTAATCGATGAAGTTTTCGATATCGATATACGATTCGATGGCCGCGTACTGGGTATCGTTGGTGATTCCGGCTTCGGCGAGATCGTGCATGGCCCGATAGGCGAGCTGGTTCCCATCTTCGACATCGACCGCGTTGGCGGTTGCGCGAGCCTTGATGATGTCCCAGTTGTCCGCGTCGCCGCCGAACCAGGATTCGGCCCAGTCGGCTTCGATACGTTCGATGGTGTGAAAGAAGCCCCAGTACATGCCGTTGAGGAAGAGGTGCACGTGGTCCTGGGCGGGGACGGGTTGCCCCATGGCCACGCAAAGGTCGCGGGCGAATTGATCGCGCAGATACACCGCATCGGTGCGTTGATTGCCGGTCGGGTGAATCCAGGAGTCGCCGTTTTGGCCGCGCATCAGGTAGCCGTTGATCGGCGGACGACCGCCTCCGCGAAACGCGGGAAAGTCGAACTTTCCGGGACCGTATTCGGAGCGAAAGACCAGGCGCATGTTGTGCTTGGGACGGCTGGGCGCCCGGCTGGCGTTGCCGAAAATCCGGATGCCGCAGTTGGCCTGGGTATCCGGTGCATTGGGAAAGAACAGGAACTCGGCGGATATCGCGCGTTCCCATTGATCCCCCTTGGCCTGGGAGTTCGCGTAGATGCCGGTTTGCTGGTTGAACCACTCTTCCTGGTCCATCGCGATGGACACGATGGGGTGACTCATCAGCGCATTGGTCATCTGGACCCGATAAACGGGGTTGGTCACGATGGAGGCATCCATGGTGTAGTTGGCGCTGTTCTGATGATCTGTGCCCGCCGCGTTGCGCCAGGTGGACGGATAGCCCGCGGGTGCGTTGGTGAAATTGATTACATTATGAATGAAGAGGTAGCTGTGCGTATCGATGTCAGTGGCGTGATACCCCACCTTGTAGGCCGCCGCCCGTACGACGCGCGTATCATCCATCAGGAAGGGACCGGTGTAGAGGATGCCGGTGGTCTCTGTGGGTTCGGAGCTGTCCAGGGTGTACCGGATGGTGGCGGATGCGGTTGCACTGGTAATCGCGAGCATGAAGCTGTTCGTGAAGATCCCGCGATCCACGCTGAACTTGGTGTCTTCGACCAGGCCGAGAAAGTCGTCCGCGTTCGGGCCAAGCGGGGTCGGCGTGGCGAAATAGCGGGGTGCCAGGTTGGTGTCTACGCCATAGGTCAGGTCCTCGAGCTGGCTCGGATAGGCGGGCGCATATTCGAAGACGATGTTGGTCTGTGCATTGACCAGCGCAAGGTATTCGCCGTCTCCATCCAGTCTGAAATTCGTGTGCAGCTGATTGTTGATGTTGGTGTTTTTATCCGAGGCAAAAACGAGCATGTAGGCGTTGGTCGCGAGACTGACCGAAGGGAAAGTCCAGCGCGTCAGGTTGGTTTCCGTGTCCGTGAGAAACCAGCCCGTGAGATCGACAGTGTTCGACCCGGTGTTGTAGAGTTCGATCCAGTCCGAAAAATCGCCCTGTGCATCGGCGAGGGTGCTGTTGTTGATCGCCTGAAATTCGTTGATGACCAGCTGGGCGGGGAGGTGTGAGCATCCGATCATCATGAGTAACAGGTTCAGGCAGCGTTGCATAACTATTCTATAACATACGCAGAATGCGTGATGGCGTACAAACCCCGGGCACATTAATCCGTTGCACAATCAAGGCACATTGCTCAGATTGACGCGCATGAAATGGATTTTAAGCCTCCTCCTGTGTTTCTCCGCGTCCTCGCTACTGGCCCAGGGAACCCGGACCGACTACGAACGTGCGGGGGACCTGAAAAAACGATTTCCGCTCAAGGTCTATGAGCAGGAGCTCGAGGCACGCTGGATCGGCGAGGACCGGGTTTGGTTTGTCGACCCTCTGGGGGAAGGTCGCTGGCGTTTTCTCCTCGCGGACCGGACCAATGGGGTTCATCGACTCGAGCTTGAGGAGGGCGTCTTTCGCAAGGCACTGAATCAAGCGATGCCAGGGAAGTCGAAGAATCTGGAAAAGGATATTCGGGTCATTGATCTGTCGGAGGAGACCCTGGTCTTTGCGTACGAGGGCAAAAACTGGAAGTACCGCCTTGGCGCGGAAGCGCTGGTGCTCTGGGACGGGGTTGAACCGACGATACCCAAGGTGCTGGAGCCTCCCCGGGTAGCGAAATCGCCGAGTGGTCCGCGTTCGCCCGACAATCAATGGGAGGTTCTGATCAAGGAGCACAATGTCTTCGTGCGACATGAGGGAACCAAGGAGGAGCATCAACTGTCAGAGGATGGACATGAGGGCTTCCCGTATCAACGCAAGGTGTTCTGGGCGCCGGATGCGACGCGGTTCTGCCTGATGCGCGAACGCCCGGAGCAGGAGCACACGGTGACCATGGTCGAATCTTCCCCTCAGGTCCACGTGCAGCCGCGGCTGAAGGAGCATCAATACCTCAAGCCGGGCGATCGCATTCGACTGGAACAACCTTGCCTGTTTGATGTGATCACGCTCGCGCAGGTGGCGATCGATACCAACGCGTTTCCCAATCCCTGGAGGATCGACGACCTCCAGTGGTGGCCGGATTCCGCGGCCTTTACGTTTCGATACAATCAACGCGGCCACCAGGTGGTGCAGGTGATCGAGGTCGATGGGAATACCGGTGCTACGCGCGTGGTGATCGATGAACGCAGCGACACCTTTATCGATTACGCCTTTAAAGCGTACTTCCGGCTCGATCGCGAAAGCCGGGAGATCATCTGGATGTCCGAACGCAGCGGGTGGAATCATCTGTACCGGGTGGATGGGTACAGTGGCGACGTTCAGCCGATCACCCGGGGGGATTGGGTGGTCCGGCGGGTGGTCTCGGTCGACCGCGCGAATCAGCAGATCTGGTTCATGGCGGGAGGCGTCTATCCGGATCAGGATCCGTATTACCTGCACTTGGGTCGGGTGCAGATGGATGGGTCCGGCTTGACCTGGCTGACCCGGGAGGACGGTACGCATGATATCAAGCTGTCTCCCACGCGCACGTCTTTCATCGACAGCTGGTCGCGGGTGGACCAGGCCCCGGTGCATCAGTGGCGGAGTAGCGAAGATGGTAGCGTCATCGCCGAGCTCGCTCGCGCGGATGATGAAGCGTTGCGCGCGAGTGGCTGGAGTTATCCGGAGCGCTTCCAGGCGAAGGGTCGCGATGGGGAAACCGAAATATTTGGTGTTATTGTTCGTCCAACCTCGTTTGATGCATCGAAAAAATATCCGGTACTCGAGTACATCTACGCCGGTCCGCATGACCAACATGTGCCGAAGGCCTATCGCCCCGACTGGAATATGCAGCGGATGGCGGAGTTGGGCTTCATCGTGGTGATGATCGACGGGATGGGCACCAATTGGCGTTCCAAGAAGTTCCATGATGTCTGCTGGCGCAATCTTATGGATGGAGGCTTTCCGGACCGTATCGCCTGGGTGAAAGCAGCGGCGGAGAAGGATCCGGCCATGGATATCAGCCGGGTCGGCATCTACGGGGGTTCGGCGGGCGGGCAGAATGCCATGAGCGCCGTTTTGCATCACCCGGACTTTTACCGGGCTGCCGCGGCGGATTGCGGCTGCCACGATAATCGCATGGACAAAATCTGGTGGAACGAAGCCTGGATGGGCTGGCCGGTGGGGGCGTGGTATGCCGAGAATTCGAACGTCACCCACACGCACAAGCTCCAGGGCAAGTTGTTGCTCACGGTCGGCGAACTGGATACCAATGTGGATCCGGCGTCGACCCTGCAGGTGGTCAATGCGCTCATCAAAGCCGACAAAGATTTTGAACTGATCGTGTTCCCGGGCGGCGGGCATGGCAGCGGCGAATCAGCTTACGGCTGGCGCCGGCGGGCAGATTTCTTTGTCCGGCATCTGATGGGCGTAGAGCCCCGTCGGTAACTACGTGGGCTTTCTGGGCCTTGACGCGCTGCATTTCCGGCGAAAAATGCTATAATCTGGACAAATTCGGGCGTTTGGCTACGTATTTTACCTTTCAACCCTTTGGAGAACCCATGAAATTTCTGATGCCCATCCTTTCTGTTCTGATTTCGATCGCCCTGAATACCCACGCGGATGACTGGTCCAATTGGCGGGGACCCACCCAGAACGGGGTTGCCGCTGCGGGTGATTATCCGACGGCCTTCGGTCCGGACCAGCTCCTGAAGTGGAAAGCGGCCTTGCCCGGGCGCGGCAGCTCGACTCCGGTTATCTGGGGCGATAACGTGTTCATTACCTGCGGCATTGGCAAGGGTCCCGAAGGCAAGGATGGCGTGTTATGTTTTGACCGGAACGGCAAGCAGCGCTGGCAGGTGGCCTTCGGCAATCAGAAACCCGGTAAGCATAAAAACGGCAGTGGCAGCAATCCCTCGGTGGTCACGGATGGCACCCTGCTCTTCGCGTATTACAAAAGCGGCACCATCGCGGCCCTGGACTTTGCTGGCAAGATCAAGTGGCAGAAGAATCTGCAAACGGAATACGGCGAAGACAGTCTGTGGTGGGATCTCGGGACCTCACCCGTGCTCGCCGGTGACAACGTGGTGGTTGCGGTCATGCACGAAGGCCATTCGTACGTCGTGGCGCTCAAGCAGGAAGACGGTTCTGTGGCCTGGAAAGTGGATCGCAATTTCCCCTGCGAAAAAGAAACGCACCAAAGCTACACTACCCCGACCGTGCTCGGCGACGAGCTCATCATCTGGGGCGCGGATCATGTTACCGCTCACAAAATCAGTGACGGGTCGACCATCTGGACCTCGGGTGGGCTCAACCCGGAAAACAAAGCGTACTGGCGGATGATTGCCTCCCAGTCGATTTCGGATGGCGTCTGCGTGGTGCCCTACGGACGGGCCGGCTACCTGGCCGGGATCAAGATCGGCGGCACCGGAGATGTGACTAAATCAAATCGTCTGTGGACGAAAGAGGGGATTGGTTCCGACGTGCCGACCCCGGTGGCCGCAGACGGAAAGGTGATTCATCTGAGCGACTCGGGCCTGGTTACCCTGCTTGATATCCAGACTGGCAATCCGCTGGGCGAATTTGAAATCCCCAAGGGCCGGGGCAAGTTTTACAGTTCGCCGACGCTCGCGGGTGGGCATCTCTACTGCGCAAGGGAAGAGGGCGAAGTCTATGTCCTCAAGATTTCCGGCAATATGATCGAGTTGGTTTCGCAGTCGCGTTTCGAGGATCGCTTTGCAGCCGAGCCGGTCCTGGTCGATGGCCATCTTTATCTCCGCGGGGTGCACAACCTCTACTGTTTTGGGAACTAAACGAATTGGAGCCGAGATGAAACGATTATCAGCCATCCTCCTGATCCTGCTCACGGGTGCCACCAGCGCCTGGGCCCGGTACAACTGGGAAGACGTCAACGGCAACAAGTTGATCGCGGAATTCGTCCAGAAGACCGGGAGCATCGTGACCTTGCGCACCGAGGCTGGAACGATTCGCCGCGTCAACTTCAGCAGACTGGTGAAGAAGGATCAGGACTACATCACCCAGCAGACCGCCATTCCTGCCCGCAGGCTCGGCGATAAAAAGTTTGGCGAGGCGGTGCAGATGGGCACGCGTGATGCGGCTCCCCAGCCGGTGCGGCCCGCGGCGAGCGGCGGTTCTTCTGCGGCCGATAAGGCCAATGCCCAGATTGCGGCCTATCGCGCACAGAAGGAGGCCGAGGAAGAAGCGCGGCGCAAGAAAACCGAAGAGGCCAAAGAGCGCTTTCGGAAGCAGATGGCCGATCGGAAAAAGAGTAGCAACCGGCGGCGTTGAGCCGTGCCGTGGCGGTCCTCAGCCGCGACCACCCAATCCGCGTACCGTGGCTGTCCCCAGCCGCGAATGCGTAGGCCCTGACAACGGCTGGGGACAGCCATTCTATGCTTACAAAGCCCAGGCTTTGAACAGAGCTGGAATCTTCGCTGCCTCGTGGTCGCCCGTATGGAAAACAAACCGATACTTGAAGGTCTGGGATTCCCCTTTTTTGATCGTGTAATCCCCAGCGCCTTTTCCGGCACCCTTTTCAAAATACGAAAGACCAAATGGATTGGCGGCGATCAAGCCATAATCCCGGGCGTGCCAGGTGGTGGGGTAACGCAGGTTCTCCGGATGATCGAAGATCGCAATGCCGCACATCGTTCCATCCACTGGAGCCCAGTAATCGACCCAGGCGGCTTTCTTTCCCCAGAGGCTGCCGTCTTTGTCGCCGGAGCTGTTCACGGCCTTGCCTTTAGCCGCTTTGCCTTTCAGTCGCAGGGCCGGATGAGTGCGGATCATCATGGTGCCCTCCTTGGTGTCCTGGAAGGTCACGTCGCCCTGGTTGGTGATGAGCTTGATTTCAAAATCGATGTAGCGGTTCTGCGCATCTGCGTGGCAGACGATTCGGGTTTCATCCCTAAGGATGACCGTCTTGCCATCCTGGCCGACCCAGTCGTTCGCGCTGGCGATGATGGCCTTGCCGTCGACAAGCTCGGCTTGGGTGATGGCGGTGTTCTGAATGGTTCCGTTGCCCTTGTCACTTTCGTGCCAGAAATTTTCGCCGCTCACTTCGCCATGGTGAAAGGTGAAGGACTTGTGATGGGGATGATCCTCCGCTTCGTTGGCTACGCCTTTTTTCATCGGATAGTTGCGGGTCATTTCCGATCCGGTCGGACCGATGACGGGCCAGAGGATGGGCTTTCCGTAGGAGGTGTAGTCGTAGGTCGTGAACGGCTTGCCGTCGACGGTTACCTTGATTTGGCCATCGGCTTTTTCAATCGCCAGTTCGGCGGCGTGTACGGCCGGCAACAGGCACAGCAACAGGGCGGGTAGGATCATCGGGGTCTTTTTCATGGGGCATTCCTCGTGGGTTTAACCAAGGATTAAAAATCTGGTCTTGATAGGCAAGACCCAAATGGAGCGGGCGGGCTCAGCTGGCGGAGGCGGACGCATCCCCACCTGGCTGCAGCGTAAAGCGCAGGACATGCCAGAGGGCGTGGAGGACGTAGATGGCACCCCCGATGAT
>JBLIND010000148.1:0-14485 GCA_047639095.1 Candidatus Omnitrophota bacterium
GCGGAGCCACATGCGGAACGCGGTAAGGCCCAGGTGCTCGAGGTCGAGCCTCCCCTCGCGATCAATGGCGTGCTGGAAAAAGATGCCGAGACGGACTGGTATCGGTTCAAGGCGAAGAAGGGACAGAACTGGCACGTCAATGCGTATGCACGTCGGCTGCGCGGCCCCCTGGATTCCGTTATCCATATTTACAACGCCAAGAGTGGGAAGCAGGTCACGAGCAACGATGACTTCCAGAACAAACCCGACAGCTACGTGAAGTTTTCCGTTCCCGAAGACGGCGAGTACGAAATCCGGATCAAGGATCACCTCGAGAAGGGCGGACCCGACTTCGTGTATCGCATCGAGGTGAGTACGATCGAGGCCGAGCTCGCTTTCAACTTCCCCACCTTCGAGCGGGACTCACAATTGCGTCAGGCCATTCAGATCCCGCAGGGCGGTCGTTTTTCGACCCTGTTTAACGTCGCGCGCACCGATTTCGGTGGCGACGTGAAGGCTTGGTTTGAAAACCTTCCTCCCGGAGTCACCGCGCATGTGCCCGCCGTGATTCCAAAGGACACCACCACGGTGCCAGTCGTGTTTGAGGCCGCCGCGGATGCGGCGATCGGTGGCGGACTGGCCACCTTCAAGGGCGAGCTGATCGATGAGAAGCGGAAGGTCTCGGGAGGCTATAAGCACCTGACCACCCTGGTCTACGGCCAGCCCAACAATACCACCTATTACGGGGTTACCCTGGATCAGCTGGACATTGCGGTCATCGAACCGCCACCCTTTTCGATTGAGCTGGTTCAGCCCAAGGCTCCAGTCGTGCACGGGGGTACCAAATATTTGAAAGTCATCGCCCACCGGCAAGAAGGATTCGACGAGCCGATCAAGGTCAAGATGCTGTTTAAGCCGCCGGGGTTAAGCGCTTCCAGTGAGATCACGATTGCCAAAGGCAAGAGTGAAGGAGATTACCGAGTCAACGCGAGCAGCGGCGGTGATCGCGACTGGAAGATGGCCGTTGTGGGCCAGGCCGATGTCGGAGGTGGCCGCTATTATGCCGGTTCTAATTTCGTCGATCTCCAGGTGGCGACCCCCTTTGTAAATGGCAAAATCGAGATGGTTGCGGCCATCCAGGGTGAGCCGACCGAGGTCGTGTGCAGCCTGGAGCAGCTCAAGCCGTTTGAGGGTGAGGCGACCCTGACGCTTTCCGGTCTGCCCGCCAAGTGCACGACCCAACCGATGAAAATTACCAAGGACAGCAAGGAAGTGATCTTCCCGGTGGTTACGGAAAAAGACAGCCCCAAGGGCCAGCATAAATCCATGTTCTGCAGCTTGGATATTTCCCAGAATGGCGAGTCCGTCCTGAGCAGTCTCGCCGGCGGAAGTGTGTTCCGCCTGGATCCCCCTCCGCCACCGAAAAAGGATCCGCCCAAGGTGGTCGAAGTCGCGAAACCTGCTGAACCCGTCGCCCCGAAGCCGAAGCCGGAGAAGCGTTTGTCGCGACTGGAGCAGCTGCGTTTGCAGAAGCAGCAGGAAATGAATGGTGGTACGAAATGAAAATATCTTATGTGAACTTCAGATACTCCATGCCGTCTGTGCGGATCCTTGCCGCAGCGTTCGGCGCATTTTTTGCTGCGGCCGTGTTGGCTGAGCCGGTCTTGCAGGACGTGGTGGTGTATCCTCCGGATATTCATCTCGACACCTCGCGGGACCTGCAATCGGTGGTGGTGCAGGCCGTGTACGCGGATGAAACCACGCGGGACGTCACCAAAGAGTGCAAGCTGACCCTGGCCGATGCTTCCCTGGTTCGCCAGGAGGGCTTCACCTTCTTTCCCGTAAAGGACGGAGCCACCGAGCTCACGGTCGAGCATGCGGGCAAGACGATCAAGGTGCCGGTAAAGGTCGAAAAAGTGGCCGAAGACCGCCCGATCAGTTTTCGCCTCGACGTGATGCCTGTGTTCATGAAGGCGGGCTGTAATACGGGTGCCTGCCATGGTTCCGCCCGCGGACAGGATCTGTTCCACCTCTCGCTCTTCGGCTTCGATCCCGCCAGCGATTACCACAATCTGACACGTCAGCTGAGCGGCCGTCGCATCAATCTCGCGGTTCCGCAGAACAGCTTCATCATTCAGAAGGGCCTCGGGCTCGTTCCGCACACCGGTGGTGAAAGTTTCAAGCCGGACAGCGAGTATCACCAGACCTTGATTCGCTGGCTTGAAGCGGATGCGCCGGATGATCCGCCGGAGATTGCCAAGCCGATCTCGCTGGAAATCATGCCCAACCGCATCGTGCTTGAAGGGGAAAATCAGACCCAGCAGATCACGGTCCGCGCAAAATATTCCGACGGAACCGACCGCGATGTGACCAGCCTTTCGGTGTTCAACAGCAATAACGAGACTTCGGTCGATGTGAGCTTCCTGGGGAAGATTACGGGCAAGGTGCGCGGCGAAGCCTTTGTGCTCGCCCGCTTTGAGACCTTTAACGTTGGCGCGCAAGTCATCGTGATCCCAAAAGATCCGAATTACAAATTCCCGGATATCAAGGAGAACAACTACATCGATGGGCTCGTGCACACGAAGCTGAAGAAGCTGCGCATGATGCCCTCCGATGTCTGCAGCGACGAAGTTTTCCTGCGCCGGGTGTTCATTGACATTATCGGCTCTGCGCCGACGCCGCAGGATTACGACTCCTTCATGGCGAGCTCCGATCCCGACAAACGTGCGGCGCTCGTCGACCAGCTACTCGAGCGGAAAGAATTTGTGGAGATGTGGGTCATGAAGTGGGCCGAGCTGCTCCAGATTCGCTCCAGCAACCAGACGATCAGTTACAAGGCGGCCTTGCTCTACTACAACTGGCTGCAGGAGAAGATCTCCAATAACGTGCCGATCAATGAAATCGTGAAGGAAGTCCTCTCTTCGACCGGCGGCACCTTCAAGAGTCCGGCGACGAATTACTACCAGATCGAGCGCGATACCCTGAAGACGTCCGAGAACGTGGCGCAGGTGTTCATGGGCACACGCATTCAATGTGCGCAGTGTCACAACCACCCCTTCGACCGCTGGACCATGGATGATTATTACTCCTTCGCCAACTTCTTCAGCCGGATTGGCCGGAAGCAGGCGGAAGATCCACGTGAAACCATCGTCTTTGATAATGGCGGCGGCGACACAAAGCACATCGTAGGTGGGAAAGTGCTTCCGCCCAAGTTTCTGGGTGGCGAAGTCCCCGTGATTGCCGAGTCGACCGGTCGCCGAAAAGCCCTCGCGGAATGGTTGACCGCCCCGGACAATCCCTGGTTTTCCCGCAACCTCGCCAACATCACCTGGGCGCATTTCTTCGGTCAGGGCATCGTTGAACCGGTGGATGACGTGCGAGTGACCAATCCGGCCGCCAATCCGGAGTTGCTGGACGAGCTCGGGGGAAAGCTGGTCGAGTACAACTACGACTTCAAGAAGCTGGTGCGGGACATCACCCTTTCACGTACCTATCAACTCTCGACCCAGGCCAACGAAACCAACGCGCTGGATCAGCGCAACTTTGCCAAGGCCTCCATTCGCCGGATGCGGGCGGAAGTGCTCCTGGACGTGATCACCGAGGTGACCGAGACGAAAAACAAATTCAAGGGCCTGCCGTTGGGTGCGCGCGCGGCGCAGATTGCGGACGGCAGTACGTCAACCTACTTCCTGACCACCTTCGGCCGGGCGACCCGGGAGACGGTGTGCTCCTGTGAGGTTTCGATGGAGCCAAACCTGTCCCAGGCCCTGCACCTGCTGAACGGAGACACCGTGAATACCAAGGTTAAAGCGGGCGGTCTGATCAAGCAGGAGCTGGATGCCAAGCGTCCGGTCGAGCAGATTGTTGAACAGCTTTACATTCGCACCTTGTCGCGCAAGCCAACGGCGAAAGAGCAGGAGAAGCTCATGGCTGAGTTGGCCAAGGACGAGAACAAGCAGGCCGTGTTGGAGGATGTCTTCTGGGCCCTGCTGAACACGAAAGAGTTTATCTTTAACCACTGATGGGGTTGCATCGAGCAAGCATGTAATGCGAGCAGTCGCCTAGCGACGATAGATTGAAGCCCGGGGTGAAACCCCGGGTTTATCGTTCATGAGGTTAAAAATCGCGAGATGGAGAACGCTTGTTAAAAGCGAATTCATCCAAATGGATTCACGATACGGTTCCGGAATTAGCGTCGGTTGCATGGCAGACCGGTCATGCGGCATTTTCGATGAGCAAGTCGCAGGCCGGAAAAGTCACGGATTATATTGTGAACCAAAAAAATCATCACATGGTTAAGAGATTTGAAGATGAGTATCGAGCGTTTCTCGAACGTCACGAGGTGGATTATGATGAAGAATATTTACTCGGTTAGTCTGTCGTCGCTACGCGACTATATTGGAAAATTTCGAGTACCCGGGGTTTCACCCCGGGCTACGATCTTTCACCGCTGCGCGGTTGTTGGTGCATTGGCATGCATGGGCTACAGCGCCCATGCCCAGGACGAAAAGATCACCTACGATGATCACATCAAGCCGCTCTTCCAGGCGAATTGCTTCAAGTGTCACAGCCAGGAAAAAACCAAGGCCGACCTCGACCTTTCGACCTATCAGGGCGTGCTCGCCGGCGGGAGCAGTGGGGCTTCTGTCGTCGCGGGTAATCCGGACAAGAGCTTCCTCTACGGCACCATGACCCATGCGGAAGAGCCGTTCATGCCGGAGAAGTCGCCCAAACGTCCGCAGGCGGAGCTGGACCTGGTGAAAAAATGGATCGCGGGTGGCCTGCTCGAATCCAAGAGCAGCGTGGCCATGAAGCCGAAGAAACCTTCGATTGATCTTAAACTCGCCAGTGCGCCGACGGGCAAGCCGGAGGGTCCGCCCCCGATGCCGGTGGACATGCTGCTCGAGCCCGTCGTGTTGAGTGAGCGCTCAAATGCGCTCACCGCACTGGCCACGAGTCCCTGGGCTCCGCTGCTCGCCGTGGCGGGTCAGCAACAGGTCCTCCTCTACCATACTGAGAACCAGCAGATGCTGGGTGTCCTGCCTTTTCCCGAAGGCATTGCCTACGCCCTCGCGTTCAGCCGCAATGGCAAGCTGCTCCTCGCGGGGGGCGGCAAGGAAGGCAGCAGCGGAAAGGTCGTGGTCTGGAATGTGGAAAACGGTCAGCGGGTTATTGAGCTCGGCGATGATTACGACGTGATTTTTGGCGCCGACATCAGCGGCGACCAGGCCTATGTCGCCACCGGTGGCGCGGATAAGTTTTTGAAGATTTATTCAACCAGCACGCTCGAGCAGGTGCATCGCATCAAGAAACACACGGAGTGGATCACCGCGATTTCCTACAGCCCCGACGCGGTGCTGCTGGCCAGCGCGGATCGCAACGGCAATCTCTACGTATGGGAGTCCGAAACCGCCCAGCAGTTTTATGAGCTGCGCGGACACAAGGCGGGCATCACCTCGGTGAGCTGGCGTTCCGATGCCAACGTGCTCGCGTCCGCGAGTGAAGACGGGACCATCAAGTTGTGGAATATGCACGACGGGAAAGAAATCAAATCCTGGACCGCCCACGCCGGCGGGGTGGCCAGCGTTCGGTACAGCATGGATGGCCGCCTGGTGTCATCTGGCCGGGACAAGCATGTGAAGATCTGGAATGGCGAAGGCGCGGTGCAGAAGGATATCGGCGGTTTTACCGACCTCACCCTGGCCGGGGTGTTCAGTCATGACAACCAGCGGGTGATCTCCGGCGACTGGACCGGCTTTGCAAAAATCTGGAAGACGGACGACGGTGCACACCTCGGTGATCTCCAGGCGAATCCTCCACCGATCAAAGAACGCATCACCGGAATCGAAGGCGCGATCGCGGGGAAAAAGGCTGAGGCGGAGAAGCAGGTAAACGATGCCAATGCACTGGCGGCGACCGTGAAGCAGATGGGCGACGGATTTAACCAGAAGAAGGGCGCCTACGATGGGCTGGTCGCGCAGAAAGTAGCGGTAGACAAAGAACTTACCGATGCCCAGGCCGCTTTGGCGTCGCTGCCGAAGCCGGAAGATCCGAAACCGTTCCAAGACAAGGTCAACGCCACGACCGCGGCGCGCCAGCAGGCCGAGCAGCAGCTCAATGAAGCCAAGAAGCATCTCCAGCCGGCGACGGACAAGCTGAATCGATGGAAGCGCCCGCAGATTGATGCGGCCGAGTTGGCCGCAGCTGATAAGGGACTCGCCGAGGCTCCGAACGATGAAGAAAAAGCCAAGCGGCAGGCGCACTTGGCCGAGGTGAAAAAGGGAAAGGTGGACCAGGAGTCGATGACCCTGGCGCAGAATCAGTTTAACCAGGTGCAGGGTGACGTGAATGGCAAGAACGATGCCTTTAACAAAGCCAACGCCGATCTGGATGTCGCGAACAAGGAGATGGCTGCGGTGCAACAGCGCATTGTGGAGCGCACGGCCGCGATGACCGCGGGGAACCAGAAGGTTCAGGAGATCGACGCCAAGGTGAAGGCGGTTGCGGGCCAGATGCCACCCGCTCAGCAGGCCCTCGCGGCCGCGGAGAAGGCGATGAACGAGGCCCGGCCCAAGGCCGACGAAGCCCGGAAGGTCGCCGATGCCGCTCAGCACAACGCCAATGGCCTGGTGAAGGAATTGGCCTTCTGGAAAGCGGCCGAGTTCAATATCCAAGTCGTCAAGACACGCGAAAGCCTGCACAGCACGGAGCGTGAAAAGGAAGCTCAGCAGCAGGCCGCCATCGCCGCCCAACAGGCCGCCGAGCGAGCTGCCGCCGAGGCGGTTCAGCAACAGCAGAAGCTGGATCAGCTCAAGGTCGAGTACGAGAAGCTCAAGGCCGCCGCCCAGTAGGTGCTGTGAGACGAGCTGTGCTCGTTAAAAGGTTGGCCCAGTCAATGTCTCCGGTGCGTTGGCTTCCCATTCAGCCGCGTAGTGGCAGCACAAAAGTAGCCGTGGTCGAGGAGGAGCGACGAGGCCACGCAGGTGCACAAATTCAACACCACAGCCACGTAGTGGAGGGAGAACCGTCGTCGCGCCACTCCTTGGCAAGGAGCAGGAATACAACGGCTCAAACAGCATGGCGCGGATCTCCTTACACAGAGTCGATTCGGGGTAAAACGTTTACGACGGTCTCCCCAGCGAAGCCAGACACAGGAGGAGGGTGAGTGGGGAACCACGAAATACGCGAACCACACGAGAAACGTATTTGGCTGGTTGGATCATGGTAAGGCGTTCGGGCGACAGGGAGCCTCTCCTTCACTCCGCAGCTACCTACGATCGTTCACCGCTTTCGTTGCGGCTCTTTTTGGGGCAATCCAAGGTTTTCCAAAGACCGTCGAGGCACACGTAAAACCTTAGGTGTTGCACCAGTACTCATCATTTCGTCGCTCTCAATAAATGTGCCCCCATGCGGTCGCGTGTGTAGCATGGACCACTGGTCCGTGGGGCATGGGGGCGGGGGACGGACCCCTTCGGCAAACTCCGGGCAAGCTGAATCCCGTCATTCGCGTGGGGCTAGGGTCTGGGGAGGTTTCAAAGAGCTACCAGTAGCCTGATCCGTCGCATGGAGGCGTTAGCCTCCTGGAAGCGCGGGCATCCTGCCCACCCCAGGATTTCGTTCGGTCTAAACCTGGCCGCCCGCCGCTTTTGGACCCGGTTCCAGGTCTTCCGATCATCGGTACGATTGCAAATCCTCGTTCCGATGATCGGAACGAGGATTTCAATCGTAAGCATAAGTTCACCTTATTCTAAAAACTGCATTCCACCCCTATATACCCCGTCAGTTAACGCCGGAGAGAAGCGCTTGATGATTGAGGGCGCCGGTGCTAACGTGTTCAGGAGGAGTTTTTTATGAAAGTGTTTTCACATTCTCAAATGCCCGGGATAACAGACGTTCTCTGTTATCCGGATAAACCGCGTTCTTGTTAAACCACTGTTCGGTCCAAAAGGAACTGAGATATGTGCACTATCCTTGCCAAGGAAAGAGCTGACCGCGTTACTGTCCTCACGGGAATTCCGTGTCGCCTTTCTGTTGAGCAAGTTACCCCTAGTGTCCCAAAGGTGACTAGGGAGAACGGTTGGTTTGAGCTATTTGTCGGTGATGTGTGTGTCGATATACCGACGTGGGCAGCCGGGCTTGAAGGGGATGCCAAGAGTAAGGCTATCGCGTCCATGCCTGAATCCTGTCGTGGGAAGCGCGTCTTTTTTCATGACATCTCTGATAGATTCGATGAGGCGTAGACGGCTCCGCATGACCGAACAGCGAAGTATCTGCCTCGTGTAATAACGACAACGATGCAGTTGCTGGTAGTACTCCGGCCGGGACGTTTTGAGCGGGAGGGTGCGGTAAGGCTTGATGGTCCGGAGATGCCTCACGGAATCCTCCGTTGTGATTGGGCGTCCGTTCGACCGCCAGAGCGTTGATCGGGTGGTGATACTCCACGCTCTTACGAGCGCAGCTACGACCACGCTCTTACGAGCGCAGCTACGACCACGCTCTTACGAGCGCAGCTACGACCACGCTCTTACGAGCGCAGCTACTTGCTGGTCGTCACGGGGTTCTTCCGCTGGGGAAACAGGGTGGTGCAGATTTCACACACGAGGCCTTTGCACCCGCGGGCAGTGCAGTATTCGCGTCCGTAGAAAATGATCTGGAGGTGGCGGCGATTCCAGGTGTCTTCGGTGAAGACCTTCTTAAGATCCTTTTCGGTCTGGACGACGTTTTTGCCGTTCGTGAGTTTCCACAGCTGGGCCAGGCGATGGATGTGGGTGTCGACGGGGAAGGCGGGGACGCCGAAGGCCTGGGCCATGACCACGGAGGCGGTTTTGTGGCCAACGCCGGGAAAGGCTTCGAGGGCCTCAAAGCTTTGAGGCACCTCGCCGTCGTGATCCTCGATCAGCATCTCCGACAAGCGCTGGATGGCCTTGGATTTCTGGGGCGACAGTCCGCAGGGCTTGATGATCTTTTCAATCGCGGTGGGGCTTTGCTTCGCCATGTCGGCGGGGTTGTCGGCGAGGGCCCACAAGGCGGGGGTGGTTTTGTTCACGCGCACATCGGTGCACTGCGCGGACATGAGGACGGCCACGAGCAGGGTGTACGCGTTCGTGTGATCCAGGGGGATCGGCGTTTCGGGATAAAGCGCTTCGAGTTTTTCCGAGACGAAATCGGCGCGTTCCTGGCGAGTCATGAGCAGGGCTTAGCAGGCAAAGGGGATTCGATCGCGACCTGCGCTAGGATCCGGTGGGCTGCAGCTGGGGGATGCGCTGACGGCTGGCAAAGCCGCCGTCGAGCGGGTGATACCACTCGAGGGTGGGGCCTTCATCGCTCTTCCAACAGAGGAGGACTTCCACGCCTTCAATCAGGGCCGGAAAATCCACGAGTCCGACATCAAAATTCTCGCCCTTGAAGAAGCAGCCCAGTTCTTTCAGCTCGCCGAGGAGTCCGCTGACCACGCCGGTCTGCTGGCGCACGACGGTTTCATCCGCGGCTTCGCCCGCTTCTTTCATCCGAATCAGGATGGTTCCTTCGCGGAGGATATCCGAGACGATATTTTTCACCAGAGGCAGGGTGGCGGAAGCTTCGGCCGGTGTAAAATGTTTGGTGTATTTGTGCATTATTTTTCCCACCGTTCGGAATCGGTCAGGAAGAGCAGTTCGTTGTTCAACAGGGGGAACCCGTATCGCAGCGGCCAGCCTTCCGGTAGTCGACCTTCATGGATGAAGAACCACGACCGGTCAGGACCCGATTTCAGTTCGGTTATATAGCGTTTATTTCGTGTGAGCGGGGTCAGGAAGAGCGCGCTGATACGATGGGTGTAATCATTGATATCGTAAAAGTCATTGAGGGTCTGGGGAATCAGAATGGAACGCTTTTTGCCGTACCAGGCGGTCGCCCAGGGCATATCCGAGCAGATCACTTCGTCATCCTTCAGCATGTCGGTCAGGTGGAAGATGAACTGCGGTGCGTAGGGCGGGTAATGAATGCCCGGCTGCGGAGGGAAGAGGGTGAAGATCAGCGGGAAGGCATTGATCAGCACGAAGAGCACGGTCACCACCATATTCAGGATCTGCACGCGGAAGGCGAGGCGGTCGAGCATGAGAAAGAAGAAGGCGGTGCCGTAGAGAATCGCCAGCGGCCAGAAAATACTCACGACACGCGCGGCAATTTCTCCATAAAGCGCCGCGACGAAGATCAGGACAAACCAGGAGAGTGCGATACACCAGCGCATGAGGTGCACGTGCGGTCGGGTAAAGCGGTAGAAAAATGTGGTGATGAACAGACAGATGAGAATGCTGTCGCCCAACCCGCGGGGGGAGGTTTTAAAGTAATTCGGGAAGCTGTTCATGAACTTCTCGCGTACGTTCGGATAAATCTTTTCGCCTTTCTCTTCGCTGGCGAGGTTGATGTCGAAGGTGCGGTCGAATTGATCGGTGGGGAACATGGCCGTATCCTTGAGGATGTTGTAGGGAGCCATGCCGAAATAGCTGTTGGACACTTCGAGGTTCCGCTGCACCCAGGGGACCATAGCCCCGAGAAAGATGCCGAGCATGAGCAGGGACCAGGCCCAGCCGAAACGGCGGAAGCCGACGCCGATATAGAGGAGGAGGCCCGGTAAGATCACCGCCGAGGCGTAGCGGGTGTGGAAAAGCAGGATCATGAAGAGCGTGCAGAAGACCCAGGGAACGATCCAGGTGACGGGGTGATGCCCTTCCTGTTTGTTGGTCACCGCAAGGGTGGCGAAATAGAAGACCAGGACCCCCCAGAAAACGGCCATGGTGATCGGCAGGCCCGAAATGGCATCCTGCCAGATGATCTCCGACATGTAATAGATGCTGGTTCCGATGACCGCCACGCGTTGATCGAACAGCCTTCGGGCGAGCAGGAAGATAAAGAAGCCCGTGAGCGCCGCGATGATCGAGTTGGCAATCACGATATATTGCTCCGGCGCGTAATGCGTCCCTACGAGCTTCTGCTCGAACTTGGTCTTGGTGACCTTGAAGAAGGCGCCCAGGAACATCGGGTAAATCGGGGCGTGGTACAGGTCGGGATGCTGGACCCCTTTGACGTGTGGGGTGTGGTGTTTGAGGTTGTCCTCGGGACTATCCGCATTCTCGATGAGAAACCACATGGTGGACGGTCGGATTACATGGGTACTGAAGCCCTTGCCGTCTGCGATGTTGCGGCCCAGTTGTCCGTATTCCATCGACTCCGCGCTGGCGAAGCCTTTGAACTGGGTCGCCATGAAGCCCACCATGATGACGCAGACGCCAATGATGTAGAGGAAGACCTTGATGATACGCAGACCAACGCCGACTTCGACGTTGTATACTAGGTCCTGAATTCTGGACTCGAAAGGTCTAGCCATGAATGGTGCTCCAACTTACCGGGAAAGGGGCCGGTTTATGCCACATTTACAGGGTTCTGCAATAGTTAAAACAGAATAATGCCCGCCTGTGATTAGTTTAGCGAAGGAAACCGTGGGCGTTAAGCACATCCTGCAGCACGGGCTCTGCCAGGGATTGAAGGGCGGGGTTTGCATAACCCACCCAGGACACCGGACTGAGCACATCCAGCGGCACATCCAGGGGCTGTCCCGCGGGATCGGTGACCGGACAACCCAGGGCCCGGGCGATCTTCTCCGTGCAGAGATCATATGGGCGGGCCGAAGGCGCATTTTCCCCATGTACCAGAGGTCGGATATCGGCGATAAAGCGGTCGTGTCCCGCCATGAGCTCGTACAGTTGCCCCGCATTCGAGATGTATTGGTCCTCGAAGGTGAGGGCTTTGCCGTCCGTGGAGGGCGGGATCAGGCGGTCTCCGAAGGCCTGCTCCACCCGGGCCATCGCTTCGCTGCCCATGCCGGGGAAAAAGCGGGAAAAGGAAACAAAGCCGTGTTCAAGGTGATCCGCGGTTGAGGGCTGCAGGTGGAGCGGGTGGGTTTCGCCGCTGATCCGATTGTGGCGCTCGGCCCCGACCGTTTCGCCTTCCGCCCACCAGACGCAGTCCGACAGATGCTGTTTGATGAGCGGGATCTCCGTCTGCACTGCGAGTTGAATATCCTTCAGCGAAGTGCTTGGGCCTCGATTGGGCGCCAGGCCGGTGAGGATCCAGGCGCTGCGCTTCTGGTACATCAGGCCACGCGTCCCATCGATGGGGTCGACAATCATGCGCCAGGCCACGGACGCCTCGTCCGTTCCCGCGGGCAGGACGCAGCCCGCATTGGGGAGCCCTTCCGCAATCAGGACCAGGGGGGGGAAGTCCGCCAGTAGCTCCAGCAGGTGCTCTTCGCTGACCCGGTCGATCGCATAAATGATGTCGCCCTCCTGGTCGGTGTCGGCGTCGGCCAGTTGATCCATGGCCGTGGCTTCACAGGCGGCGACGACAGCATCGCGAATGCGAGCGTGCATGGCCTTGATCGGTTCAATCCACTCGTTGAGTTTATCCATGTAGGTAGTGCGTTTCGGGTTGGGCCTTCAGTTCGGCGGCCGTGGCTTCTGGAGCGGTGTCGTTCAAGTAGTTGCCCCCGCCAATTTCCGGACCGGCCAGGTACTTCAAGAGATTGGGCTGGCGAAGCGGCGGTTGAAACTCGATGTGAAAGTGAAAGAAGGGGTAGGCCGCCCCGTCGGTGGGCGCCTGATGAAAAGTCATGATGTAAGGAAAGGGCATCTGCCAGAGGTTGTCCAGCTTGATCAGGGTTACGCGCAGCGCCTCGGCCAGGCTCTTGCGGGCCGCCTCGGACAGTCCGGCGATGTGGGGGACCGTCTCGCGGGGAGCAATAAACACCTCGTGCGCATAACGGGCAAACCAGGGAATGAAAACGATGGTGTGTTCGTCCGCCCAGATGATGCGCCGTCCGTCGCTCAGCTCGGCTTCCAGGATGTCGGCCAGGATTACTCGACCGGTTTGTTCATAATGATCGCGACTCGTGCGGACCTCGTTTTCGATGTGTTTAAAGACGAAGGAGGTCGCATAGATCTGACCGTGCGGATGAGGATTGGAGACGCCGACCACCGAGCCCTTGTTCTCGAACATCAGGAGGTGACGGACCGGCTCCATCGCGGCCAGTTCGAGAAACTGTTCCTGAAAGGCCTCCAGCACCCGGTCGATATCCGCGGCGGGCATTTCTGCCAGGGTGAGGTCGTGCCGGGGACTGAAGCAGACCACCCGCGATACGCCCAGCGCCGGCTGGCTGAGGTAGAGTGGAGAGGTCGGCGTCGCAGGCGTGGGCGCATCCATGGAGACGCAGGGATGGTCGTTGTCGAATACGAAGACCTGCTGATAATCGCTGTTTACCGCGCCACTGATGCGAGCATTTCCCGGGCAGAAATAGCAGTCGGAATCGTAGATTGGCGTCTCACTTGACGCATGTGCGACGCGATCACCCAGCCAGGGCCGACCTTGGCGATGTGCAGAGATGACCACCCATTCATCGCGGAGGGGATGATGTCGGAGTTCCCAGGATCCCGGTGGGAATTGATCTTTTATTTCGTCCACGTGCGGGGTTATAACGCGTGCGCAAAGCTTTTTGGAATCTTAAAAGGCAGGCGGCATGTCGCAAATGGGGTGAATCTAACGCCGAAAGATGAAATTATGAGCGATCAAAACAAAATACTCGTCGTCGGAGGAGCCGGCTACATCGGCTCCCATACCGTGCGTATGCTGGCGGACGAAGGCCATGCGGTCGTCGTGTTGGACAGTCTGGTCTATGGGCATCGGCAGGCCATCGTGAACGACTCTGTGGTCTTTATCGAAGGCGATCTGGGCGATGCCGATCTGCTCGACACGCTCTTTACCGAACACCGCATCGAGGCCGTGCTTCATTTTGCCGCCTTTGCCTACGTGGGGGAGTCGGTAACCGATCCCGCGAAATACTATCTCAACAACCTCGCGGCCCCGCTCGTGCTGCTGGAGGCCATGCGTCGTCACGGGTGCATGCGCTTCATCCTCTCATCGACCTGCGCCACCTACGGCGACCCGCAGTATGTGCCCATGGATGAAGCTCATCCTCAAAATCCGATTAACCCTTACGGACAAAGCAAGCTGATGCTTGAGCAGGTTCTGCGCGATTACGATCACGCTTACGGCATGCGGAATGTCTGCCTGCGGTACTTCAATGCCGCCGGGGCGAGTGAAGACGGTTTGATCGGGGAGGATCATGATCCCGAAACCCATTTGATCCCCCTGATCCTCGAAGCCGCGGCCGGAGTGCGCGAGAGCATCACCGTCTTCGGGGACGACTACGAAACGCCCGATGGCAGTTGTGTGCGCGATTACATTCACATTCTGGACCTCGCCCGCGCCCATATCCTGGCGCTGGATTATTTACGCCGGGGTGAGCCGTCCATGGCCTGTAATCTGGGGACCGGGATCGGGCAATCCGTTCTGCAGGTCATCGCCGCCGCCGAAAAAGTCACCGGTCAGCGTATCGAGGTGGTCGAGGGCGGGCGCCGGGCAGGCGATCCGCCCGAGCTGGTTGCGGCACCGCAGAAAGCAAAAGAGGTCCTGG
>JBLIND010000149.1:0-14485 GCA_047639095.1 Candidatus Omnitrophota bacterium
GAGTCGCCCATATTGCATCTCCACCAAAGGATCGAAGCGCCATCGTAGAAGGCCCCGGCCATTCCCCAGAGAGCGGATCCCTAACGAATCGGATGCATGGGCCCGGGTCCACCCCTGTAAATCGGGTGAATACTCAAAATACCAACGCGCCTGGTCACTCCCGAGGGCCAGGGGAAAGGTCACATGAATGCGCCCATCGACCTCACGCTGAATCCCTGTCCGCGGTCCATCCAGAGCATCATGGTCGCTGCTCCCGGCCAGGTACTCAACCAGCAAAACGAACCCATCCCCATCCACGTCTTCATCCGGATCCCCCACAAAGGAAATCGCATCCGAAAGTCCGGGTTGCCCATTCTGAGCGGCACTCGGTCGCCAGTTCTCCGCCAGGTTATGATCGGGATGGGTCTTGGGTGCAATCAGGACCAGGCTCACGCCGCCGCCCGGCACTTCCTCAGGCCAGGGAGCTCCATTGTCATAGGTGAACGATTGGATCAAGGCGCCTCCAACCGCTTGAATCGATATACGCTCGCCCTCGCGTTTCAAGCCCGTGCTGTTCTGGAAAATGCCGGCGACCCGGATCGCCCCCGGGTACATCGAGCGAAACAAGCCAAGGTCCTCCACGACCAGGATACGTTGCAAAGGCGGGAGGTTGGTCACGGGAAAAACAAAATCCAGGCCGTCGACGAATGCCACATCGCCCAGGTCAATCGTGTTCACCGGATCAATATTCATCAACTCGATATACTCGACACCGTTACTCACCGGATGGGACATCAGTTCAGAAACGACGGTGTTGGCTGCGCTCGCGGCGACCACCGCACCACTGTTCGTCACGGTAATGGAATCACTACCCACCTGCACGCCTTGATGATTGAACACATGGAGCGTAAACGTGTTGGTTCCGGCTCCGAGGGGTAGCTCCACTTCCCAACGCTCGGCGTCCAGCCAGGTGACCAGCAGATCCCCTTCGACCCCCTCCAAGCGGAAGCTCCGCACGTCAATCCATCCGTCCCCGCTTATGGGCACGCGTGAGCCCGCAAATGCAAATGCATTTCCGCCATTGGAGGTGATCTCAAAAGGGATGGCGGACGGCAACTGACTCATGACATAGGCCGCTCGCTGCTCGGCCAGGTCGACATAGCCTGCATAATTCTCGCCGGACTTCTGGCCAAAATGCGTGGCCCATTGCTGGAAGTACGCGCGATTGACCCGATGGTTCATCAGGTCCAACAGGTGACAATAATAGGCTCGTCGATTCACCGGACGCGCGATCAACCGCCCCATGTTTTTATTCCCCCACAGGGGTGCCGTGGTACCACGAGCCAGGAGCGAATCCCAATCCCAGGGCATCGACTCGATGAGACCGGTATCCGGTCGGACAAACATGTTTAAATTATGCGGATTGCCTTGGGTGTAGGTATCGTTAATCGCCAGCAGCGACATCATCGCAAACTGCCGCAGCCAGCGATCAACATCAATGACCCCCGGAGCTGCGGCCTCCATTGCAGCATCGGGCTGTCCGAACATCCGACACATGTCCAGCATCGGCGTGTAGTCATCGCCCGCTTTCGCGCCGTTGATCCGAATGCTGTGCCGATACTGCTCCGGATCCGCACCAAGGTTGGTGAAATCATAGTTGCTGATCCAGCCCACGGGAAAAGGGGTTTTCGGACTTTCCGGATCACCATCGGTCGTCCCCTGGATGTCGCGGATGCCTTCCATCTTGAAGACGGCTCCATCCGGCGCCTTACCCGGCAGGCCGTCCAGGTAGACGGAACCAAAACGGGCCATCTCCAGGCGTGCGGGGCCGGTCTGAGCCGCGATGTGACCCGAAAGGTAGATGATGTCATTGTAGTTATCGTGAATCCCCCCCGAGACGTTGATCAGATGCTTGGCAAGAATCTCGCGGATGTTCCCTCGCCGCACGGTAATCGTTTTGTGCAGGCCACGGAACGGTTGATCCGCCGGGAAACGCAGATTCAAGGCGGTCGTGCTGATACCCTGCCGACTGAACATGCTCCCGCGCAATCGAATCCCGCAGCCGTAATAGATCTCGGTTTCATTGTAGATGATCGTGCATCCGATGCGCTCATTACTCAGCAGCTCATTCGGATGGTGCATGAAATCCGCTTCCGTAGGCAGCATGATGATGCGCAGATTCTGCAGGGTTTCCTGGCTGCGCCCGTCGTTCACCTTGATGAGTGCCCGCGCGTCCGGGCCGGCGGCCGGATGCAAGGCGACCGCACCGAGCGTATCCATCCCTTCGACATAGATCTGGCAAATGGTCCCGGCCACTTGCGTCGGAATTTCCGCTCGATATTTCCCATCCGCATCGACCGACATGGGAAATACCTGAAAAGCCGATTCGTTTATGGAAACATGCAATACTACCGTTGCCACCCCATCCGGATCCTGCACACGAAGGCTGACCGGAATCACATCGCCCGCCCGGGGCACGGCAGGCTCATGGGCGAAATGGGAAAAGGTCGGCCCGGGGTTTACCCGATAGACCGAATTGGTCTCGCCGGGGGTTCCATGCGCCAGGGGCTGGGGCAGCACAAAGGTGCGTGCGATCTTATTGTAATAAAATTCCGTATGAAGCTGCGGCGAGCCATGCAGCCACTTGGCGCGAAACGCAATACGATAAGCCGTTCCCGCCTGAATCGCCACCAGGCTGCCCCCGGATTTGAACGTCGTTTCCAGCAGGTTATACATGTAGTTCATGCTGCCGCTCGCGCGAAGGTGTAATACGTTTTCGCCTCCGTCACTCCCGACGCTTGAGCCGCTATGCGTCCCCAGCAGGCGCCAGTGATTCGTGGTGTTGAAACTGCCATTCTGAATCAGCTCACGTGCGGCTCCCGCCGGATCTTCGATCACGGAAACATCGTCAATGAGCACCTCGCCCGCATCGAGCAATCCCAGCCGCAACTCATGAAAACTTCGAATACCGGGCGAGAAAACCGGATTGGTGGCAACCACGGTGAAGCTGATGTTCGTCCAGACCGTCGCGGGTTCGTTCAGACTGGACGCCCAGGCATGGGGAACGCGGTTATCGATCTCCGGATGAATGAGCTCGAGGCTGCTTCCCCCACCATCAGCGAAAGCCGGCCAGGGTGCGCCGTCCGCGTATGCAACCCGGTCCACCGGATTGTTGTGCGCATCCACCAGTAGAATCTGGTCACTACGGTTGGCCAGGCTACCCTCAAAATGGCCCATGATCTGGATGGCCGGGAACTTCGACGCAAGCACTGTGGCATCACGCGCCACCACCAGGTACGCGCCCGCGGCAAGCACGGTGTTGCTGGGGAAAGTATACCGAACCCCCTCTCGAAATGCCCAGCCATCGAGCACAACGGGCAGGCTGGAGCGGTTGAAGATCTCAATCCACTCTTCATCATTTTCGGCGTAGACGTCACCGGGCAGACCGCCGGGTTCACCATAGTCTGGCCGATGGTGGTACATGATCTCATTGATCACGATATCATCGACGAAGGCAAAGGAATTGGTCGCTCCAGGGCTCGGTGCGGCCGGGGTATAAAACGCTCCCCGAGGATCGGTCGGTAGCCGCCCTTTCAAGCGGTTTTTCACTTGGCCTGCATCCAGGATGGTCGCACGCTGTGGCGCATACAGAAACAGCTTATCATCCTTTACGGGTCGAAAACCAAGGGCGGCTTCATCCAGGACCGTACGGGTTCCGGCTATCAACAGCTGTGCCGGCAAAACCGCTTCCGCCCCCGCGGAGCTTGCGAGCACCAGACCCTCCAGATCGACATCCTCCAAACCGTAATTGAGGAGCTCGACCCAGAAGACATTCGAAGTGACCGCCGCAAGTTCCTGAATGGAGATCTCCGTCGGGACATCCTCGGGATCCACCGGAATCAGGGTGTCGCCCGGCGATGCCTCACCCGTCCCCAGGGCCAACAGGTCCGACGTATCCAGCACCTCGGACCAGATCGCCAGGTCGTCGATCTGACCATCCAGAAACGTCATGCCATGTCCGGAATTGGATCCCACGCGCCATCGGTCCCCATCCGCCCAGGGCGTGTTCACCACACCCGGGGCAACGTCTTCGATGCCATTCACAAACAAGGTCATCTGGTTGTTAGCTTCCACCGTAACCGCAACATGATACCAGGTATCTACGAGGGCCACAGTGGAACCCGTGAGCGTACGCCCGGACCCATCAAACATATAATGTACGAAATGGCCGACGGCATCCATCCGCAGCTGATGCGACCAATGGGTCGTCGGACCCTGGGCACTGGTGCGGACGATAATTGATTGCGCCCGGATCGCATCCACCTTGACCCAGCAGGCCAGGGTATAAACCAGCGGGTCCGCCCCATCGAGGATCTCGCCGTAGTCATCGACGCCATCGAATTGCAGGGAGAGCCCGGGGAGGCCCGGGGGTGAATCCGGGTTGTACACGGCACCGACCAGACTGCCCGCAACCCCACGGCCGGATGCATCTGCGAAGGTGCCATCCAGCGGATAATAACGACCACCTATTGGCATCGGATCCTCCCCAGAATTATGTCGCCCTGGCGTCCCACCGGGGATCGACCCTCCCTCCCAGTTCGCCGCCGGTGTGCTGGACTGCAGCGGGTCTATTTTACCGAGCGAAGCCCCTGATCCATCCGGAGCCAAGGGCCAGAGAGCGGCGTCCCCGTAAACCAACGCGTCCATCACGCGACCGTTGTTATTTTTCAAGACGAGGCTTTCGCCGTTGTTATCGAGACGGCCCGCATAGGGTCCAAGCGCCTGGCCAAACCCGGTGGCCGCCTGAAGCTCACCCGGATCCGCGGCGACGACGAGATAGGACCCACCGGTAATCACGGTTCCTTCGGGGAACGTAAAGGCCACGCCACCATCCAGCTCCCACCCCGACAGATCGACATCAACCGAAAGCTGGTTGTACAGTTCTACAAACTCATTGGAATGGCTGTTGCCTGCCGGGTGATAGTGGATCTCATTGAAGACGGCGATACTGTCCAAGGCAAAGAGCAGCGCGGGAAAAAGGCAGGCCACAAAGACAAGCAAACGGAACGCACGCCTGTTCGAGCCCGTTATCTGAATCGCGATGTTCCTGCCTAGGATAGGTTGCGAGCGCTTCACTCCCACACATTAAAGCCCAATCAACCAAAGACCAACGATTAATACGACGCAGGAGACCAAGTATGAACGGTACTGGGCCGATGGGCTCAACCAGCACAAGCGCACAAAAAACGGCGATCCGAGGATCGCCGTTTCCAGAAGAAGTGTTGCAGCGCTTAGTAGCGGGCAGGCCCCTCGTCTTCAGTATCCATGAAGTCGAAGAGTGAGGCGTTACGGCGATTCCGCCAGGTGGCCAGCAGGCCGACGAATAGCGCGCAATACGCAGCAGTACTCGGCTCAGGCACCTTCGAGTAGGTCAGGGTGAAGGAAGCGATGCGTCCCTGGAAGGGTAACGCGCCACCGGATCCACCGCCAAAGAAAACATCGCCAGTCGCACCGGATCCGCGTGCGTAATCATTACCGCCAACGCCACCGAGCGCGGCAGCATTACCGCCTGTCCAGTCAATAAAATCCGTCGATCCATTCAGCAAGGTCTGCTTGTTGCTCAGAACGTTTCCATCTTTATCTTCCACTCGAAGCTGAATGTAATTGAATTCCGCGTTTATTTGCGCCTTGGCGTAAAAGTAATCCGCACCTTGCACGAAAGAGGAAAAGGTCGGAGACAATAAGTCAACTTCGGCGTGACCCGCGGTTCGGCCGGGCGAATTCGCGTTGATCGCACCAAATATCAACATCCCACTCTCAATCCCGAAAGCCAGGCCATCCCCATTACCACCCGTTTCAAAGAGGATCTCACGCCGACCTCCCGTCAATCCATTCGGACTAAAGTACATTTCCAGAACAGCCAGATCCTTATCGATCCCATTATAGGCACCGTCCCACTGAGTCTGGTCGAATCGATCGGTCGTGCCATCAAGGGAAATGGCTTTGCTCGAGCCAGTGAAGGTTGCTGCCGCACCGGTAACATTTACAACGGTAGGGTTACCAACCGGATTGAAATCATCATGTTCATTCGCAGCTGTAATAATGCCCGCAGGGCCGATGGCCTGATCTTCCACATCCCAACGTACCTGGAAAACGCCCGCCTCAGCAACCAGCGTAAGCCCCATCAATCCACAAACTATGCCTAACAACAATTTCATATTAATTAATATAGGTATATCGCTCTGTTTTGAATAGGAGAAACCGGGAAAATATTATAACGGATATCGTTTGCGTAACCGACCCATTCAGGGATCCTTACGGATAAAATGATGCCTTAAAAAGGCGGAACCCAATGACTTCATTTTGCGAAGCCACGTGGAAGCCACGCATTTAATGACGCTATTCGTAGGTAAAGATCGCGCTGACCCGGGCATCGGAACCACTGGTAACCCGAACCCAATAGGCGCCGAAATCGTCAGGGAAACGAACCTCGTGACGCTCCCCGCTGTCCAGCGCAATGTCCTTAAAGGGTACCCAGAGATCGGTCCCATCGATGTCGACCTCCAGGGTGATCGTGGTGGCCGTATCGGACTCCAGGGTGACGCGCTTACGATCATAGCCCATCATCAGATACCGGTCTGAAGGCTCGTTTGCCTTAACCGCCTGGTTCTTCCAGGGACCTCCCACGCCGCGCGGCTTACCCAGCTTCCAGAGATCTTCAATCACGCCGGCCCAGATGGCCGCCTGCCCATCCGCACTGCGGACGAGGTGGTCGCTTTTCGATGATCCATCGATTCCAGTCATCAGAAACAGGCCCGCGTGCGAGCAGAAATCATGCACCACCAGATCATGCGTGGCAATCGGTCGAATTTTGGCGAGGCCTTGCGCATTGCGTGCGGGCAATTCGTAAAACGTGCCATGCACATTCAACAGGTCACGTTCGGTCGCGACTTCCCGGCAAACCCGCGCTTGCAAGAGATTGCCGGCATGGCCGGCAGGACGTTTCGTGACTTGATCAAAGACCGCCAGCTCGTACACCCGCACATAACCGGGATCATCCGACACCAGGCGAAGCTCCCGCACGGACAGGGGAGCGGCCAGATGAATTTCAACCTGGAGCTCGTGGTTGTCTTTCACTTCACGCAGCGTCTCCCATTCTCCGTCGACCTTCGCCTGCAGCAGAAAATGTCGAATGGCATACTGGGGATCATCCTGCCAGCCCGAGACGATCCATACGCTGGCAAACGTTTTCGGTCGGCCGAAGTCGAGGGCAATCCACTTCTCCCCAGTCGACTTGGAAATCCAACGCGAGGCATCATCGGTATTACCGTCCACGGCATGCGAAGCGTCATACGCATCGTGGGTCGAACTGACGGAGACCACGGCGTCTTTCGCCAGGCTGGTCCGGAGCAGTTCTGCTCGTGTTTTTTCGACCGCTCCAGATTCAACCGGTTCGAGATAACGGTCGTTCTTCGGGAGGCGATACCGATGGCCATCTTCTTCGAATACGACCGAGGCCGCATCTACCGTAAAAGTCCGCGCGGGCTGTTTGACCGCCTGGATCAAGGCGTCGCGTTTCCGGGGAGCATCCACGCGATCCAGGACCATGTCCGGCCCCACTTCATAGTAGCCGGTAACCGCACCATCCGCACCCATGGCGACCAGTCCAAGCATGTCATGGGCCAAACTCCGCATGAGGCCCATGCGTTGGGCAGGGTGGTCCCGCGTGGCCAGGCCGGTAAACCGCGCATCGTTCTGTGCCGTTCGCGTATCGTGATTCCGGTAGTGAAAATGTGCAGTGACCGCGCGTGATGCCTGCTGGGACTTCAATCGAATCCAGGCTCCTTGTTCATCAGATGAGAACGTGTGCCGAAGGGTGCCCCCGGCAGGCAGCTCCAGGGTGGTCAAGGCCGCCCAATGGCCCGTCCCCTTGCGATCGACCTCCACGACTACGGTAATGGGGGTCGCCCCGGCGTGCGACAGGAAGAGCTGTCGATGATCATAGCCCGCAAACAGATAGGGATCGCTCGGCACACCCGCTGCGATGTCCTCACGCAGCCAGACGGAGCCCCGGCCGATGACCGGTCCGATATCATCCAGCTGCGCGGGATCGATGAACCAGAGATTGGAGTTGGATTGCATGGGCCCGGCATGTTTCGCCTTGAAGCGGCGCGTGTTCAGAAATTCTGATTTGGCTGAATCATCACACCCCAGTACAACGCGATCCCCCCAGCGACAAAAGTCCCCCACGACTTTCAGATAGTTGGAGCGCGGGGCAATGCCCGCGGAATTTTTGCGCGAAAAAGTTTTGGGGAAACGCCAGAAGGTTCCATGCATGGTCGCCAGCAGATCGTCTTCTCCGATGTCCCGAATGCGGGGCCATTCCGTGTTCCACCCATGGGCTCCGTCGTAGGAATGGCTGCTTTTCGGCAGGCGATAAAACGTCCACGCCCCCTTCTCCAACAGGGCGAGGAGCAACGAACGGGCATCCCAGCCCATCGACCAGACCGGATCCGATTCAGGATGAGCGTTCCCCTCGATTCCGCCGGGCCCGGTCACCTCGGTAAACTGATTGCGCCGCACCAACTGCCAGTCGCCTTCACCCCTCCACTGCGCAAGCGCGCCGGAGGTCGTGGTGGGGTCAACATTCACGTTTGGCCCGCGCTCCCCGTTGTTGGCATACACCACACGGCCCTGTCCCGAATACAAGCCCTTGCCATGATACCCGGGCAACTCGGTAACCACCCCCTCCTTCGGCGCCCCGCCATTGCCATCGCGAATCAGACAGGTCACGGCCAGGGTGTTGACGTCGACCTCGTAGAGCCCCTCCTCCATCGTCGCATAGTACACCTTGTTCGCGGGATCGCGGAGGTGCCGTGCGTTCCCTGTGAGCCGGCCATACATCTGTGCCGGCGGAATCACCCGAATCTGTTTCTCGTGATCGATCAGATACGGACCGATGAGCAGTTGCTTGCTCTCCGGGTGGATCATTCGATTCGCAGGGGTACCACCGACGCTCCCTGGATAGATGCTCAACTCCAGATCCGGACTGATCTCGTGCAGCTTATCGGAGGAACCGTTGGGTTGATGCGGGGCATAGGTGATCACCCACAAGCTGCCCGCCCAGGGAACAACCGCACCGGTGCCGCACTCGCCCTCCTGATTAAAATAGGCCAGGTGCGGATAGATGCCGCTGAAAGATTTTTGGGCAGAGCTGGATGCGGCTAGCACCCCCATCCAGAGCGTTGCAAGCAGGGCGTAGGCGGCAGGGTGCAGCAGTGGGGTTTTGATCATCACGGGGTCCTTATCATCATATGCGGTAAGGCCCGAACATTAACAGGCACCTGAAAACCCCGCAAGACCCGCGACCAAAATGTTCAGCCCTCAGGACGGGCAACCGCGACCGTCGTTCTTTCAAGCATGCGCAACAGTACCGCATGGACGCGCTCGAAGTGCGTCCAGGGCAAATAGTGATCGGCATGAATCAAGTGATGCGTGCGAACCGGGATATCTTCCAGATGTTCATGCGCAAAGGCGATGTGCGTTGAATACGGCACCAGGCGATCGCGCTCTCCGTGGATCAAAACCACCGGGCAGTTGACGTTCTGGATCAGGGGTTGCAACTCTTCCAGTTCTTCGCGCAGCCTCCGCACTTCCGCTACGGAGGATCGCCACCCTCGCGGAAGCAGGCGGTTGACCGCCGGGTGCCCCGCCACGTGATCATACCAGGGACCTGGCTCCAGACCGGGATCAAGCACCGGCGAAATCAGAATCAGACCCGCCACCTTTTCCGGATGCGTTGCGGCAAGCCGAATCGCCACCGGACCACCATACGAATGCCCCACGACCACCGCAGGTGCATCATCGATACACGCCGCCATCGTCTGTGCCTGAACCGATAGCCGCGGCTCAGGCAGGCCGGGCTGACTGCGCCCATAGCCGGGGCGGTCCGCAGCACGCAAACACGCCACCTTCAACAGGGCGGCATCCGCCAGGTAATCCACAAAGTGATGCCACCCGCCTGGCGACCCATGAATAAACAACACCGGCGCATGGGCAGGATCGCCCGTCTCCTCGTAGTGAACCGTTCCGGATTCCGTCGACACGAAGCGCATGCGCGGCGAAATCCCCGCAGCCCGAAAAAGACGGGCAAACTTCCGCGGGCGGTTCGGCGGAGCCCACAGCTGCCGATGCGTCGGCGCATCTTCATGCCGAATGGTCATTTACGTATCAGGCTACGGGTCAGGCTGCCCGAGATCAGCTCGTTGATGTTATACAGCACTACCGGCAAACGCAGTCCGCTGAGCGTGGCCAGGTATTTGGGTTTCCACACGGGATTAAACTTCCCCTTGTACGAGCGCAGGCCTTTGAAATTATAGAAGTGCTCACCGTGTCGATAAATCCACCCCCCGACCTGGTGCCACAGCGGGCTCAGCTGGTGATCTTCCAGTCCGGACAAAGGCGCCATCCCCAGGTTGAACTGCTCATAGCCCTGCTCCTGCCCCCAGAGGAAGATACAGGTGAACAGGAAATCCATCATCCCGTTCGGCGATTCAGGCCGGTAACGAATCAGGTCGAGCGAAAGCTCGGTGTGCCCATCCCCTGGAAACAAGTTCGCGAACGCCATAATCTTACCTTCGGCATCGCGGATGATTGCGAACTCAAAGGCTTTCAAATACGCCTCGTCAAAACATCCGATGGAGAACCGTTTCTCGCCGACATTTTTACCGGCCATCCAGGCATCTGAAATTTCTTTCAGTTCCGGTAGCGCCGCGGGCACCTGATCGCGCGTCAAACGGTCAAAAACAAATCCGAGCTTGGTGAGCTTGCGATGCACCGAGCGCATATCGGCATTGGCGGAGCCTTGCAGGGTGAAGGCGGTCAGCGGGATAATCGCCTCTTCACCGAGCTTGTAGAAACTGAAGCCCGCATCGACATAAGCCGAAAAGTTTTCCTCCCCGACCTGGTAGAAGGCGGGCATGCCCCCGTGCCGATTACACATCTCACGAAAACGCCAGATCAACTCCGGAAATTGTTCAGGCACCCCGACCGGATCACCCATGACAACCCAGCTGTTGTTTTCCACGCCGAACATGATGAAACTTTTACGGTCATCGCTGAACAGCAAATGCTTGTCTCCCAGGAGGGCCAGCGATCCATGCGTGCTGGCAGCCGTTTGGCAGATGGCCAGCACCTCGGCGCGATCCTGCTCGGAGGGGGTGGTGGGGGCGGGCTGATGTGGTCGAAAAAACCGCCACAAACCAAAACCCAGGAGCAGTACGGCGGCACCACTCGTCGCGCGCAGCGCGCGCGGGGCATCCCCTTTCAGGGAGAAGGCCCACCAGAGACTGCTGCTGTATTCCGCTTCACGGTAGTTAAACAGAATCAACCAGACGGTAGCCCCGACCATCATGCCGATCGTGAGGAGCCAGCCGGAGGTGAAGGTCTCGTCCCGCAGCGAACGGTGGCGGTGAAACAGCGGTCGACAGGGAATCAACGACAACAGGACGCCTCCCATCATCCATGCTGCGATCGGCGAATGCCCCTTAAAGACCTGGAGGACCATGCCCGCAATCAGGAGGACCAGGGTCATGACATAGGCGCTGCGTAACCGCGTTTGCAGACCCCGACTCAAGAGCACGAGCACCATGCCGACGATGCTGGATAAAAAATGCGAAGCTTCAAACAGGCCGAGGGGCAAACCCGCTTTGAGGATGGCTTTAGGCGCAGGCAGGGTGCCGGTCCACAGCAATAACAAGCCGATGGTCAGCGTGCCGAGACCCAACAGCTGCGGCACCATCCGCGAAAGACGTCCGTCAACCGGATCCACTTCGGGATCGCCACTTCGCAGACGGCGAACGGCTTCCTGCCCGCCCAGTCCGAGCACGCCGAGGCCGAGCGGGCATAAATAATAGATGACGCGGAAAGCCAACATGGCGCCGAGCACAACCGGTGCCGGATAATACCCGTCGAGCAGGTGCACCATGACCACTTCCAAGACCCCGAAACCGGCAGGGACCAGGCTCAACAGCCCGAGGGACGTACCCACCACAAAGATGGCGCAGAAGTGGAGGAACGATAACTGGTCTGATGCAGGAAGCAACACGTAGAGAATCGCGGCCGAGAGCAGGATATCCACCGAGGACAAGGTGAGCTGGCTGAGCGCAAGGCGAAAACGGGGCAAGTGCCAGGACATGCCGAACACCTTCACCGGTCGCGTCCACAGCCGTGTACCCACGAGGTAGGCCGCAACCACCAGCAGCAAGGGCGCACCGAACCAGCCGATGTGGTGCACGCGCAAAGCCGGAACCGCACGCAAGATATCCGGGAAGGCTACCGCGGACAGACCGCACATAAAGAGCGTACCCAACCACCAGGCCGCCGAAATCGCCACCGTCACCAGGCCGATTTCAAGCGTCGACAATCCAAGTCCGGTGTAGAAACGAAAACGTATACCGCCGCCGCTGACAATCGTGCCGCGGACGACATTGCTAAACGCAAAACTCAGCATCGATACCGGTGCAACCTTGCGCAGGCCCAGCGAACAGCCTGCATAGCGCAGGCCCATCAGGTCATAACCCACAAAAACGACGTAGTTCAACAGCAGCAATCCGAAGCCCAGCCCGGCACGATCCAGCCCGATGGATTTCAAGTAGGCGAGCACGTCTTGCACGTGGTACGCTTTAAAGCTGTGATGCAGAACCTTCAGCGCGAGCAAAAACAGGATCAGGCTGATCCAGGGCGCAACCTTGCTGGCGGGCGGCCATTTAACCGACGCGAGGCGCTGAGAAACGGAATGGAAGGACATCGGTGAAACAATCGACCACAACCAGCCTCACCGCAAGCTTGATCCTGCTGCTTGTTCTGTCGATCTGGATCGGGAGTTCGAGACAGCGTGCGATCGACCAGACCCGTCCGCAGACCAGTGTCGTGGGTCCGCCACCACCCGACATCGCCCACATCACCGAAGCCATCGTCTTTGACACCTCGGACGGCGTCACCCTTCGCGGCTGGTATCTCGCCCCACCGAACGCGAAAGCGGCGATCGTGCTGCTGCACGGCCACGGATACGATCGTTATGCGATGCTCAACCGGGCGCGCTGGCTGGTCCACCAGGGCTACGCCTGCCTGGTCTACGATGCTCGCGGCCACGGCGAAAGCGATGCCGTGCGGGTGACGATCGGCTACCGGGAACGGGAGGACCTGCTCGCCGCTGCCGCCTGGCTGCGTGCACGCGGGTGGCCCACCTTTGTTGCCATCGGCTTCAGCCAGGGCGCGGTCGCTATCCTCGAGGCGGCGAACGATCTTCCGGGCTTGCGGGGAGCGGTCCTGGAAAGTCCGTTTGACACCCTCGGACACCATGCCGCCCGCACCTTCGCCCACCGTCTCCCCCTGTTGCCCGGTGCCTGGACCTCTGCCTGGTACACCCACTTCCTGCGCAAACGCCTGGAGCTCGGCGCGACCCTCCGCGAACCGCTGGCCTGTGCAGCCGACCTGCCCTGCCCGTCCTGGTTCATCGCCGGCGGCCAGGATCCCTACTCCCCGCCAGCAGACGTCCACCTGCTGTATGACCACGCTCCGGAGCCCCGACACTTCAGCGAATTCAAAACGGTCGGACACGGTGATTTTTACCAGGCCGACCCCGAACGCTACACCTCCGAGCTCAAGGCCTTTCTCGACGTGGCCCTGAAGTCGGGCCAGGAAATACCCGCGAGGCCTTAACGAAACAGCAGTGGAACAAAATCCGCCAGGTAACCGCGCCACACCGGCCAGCTGTGCCCGCCATCGGTCAGCCGAAAGTCGCAGGTAATTCCCGACTCCTTGAGGGCTGCGTTAAAGGTATGGTTTTCCTTGAGCAGAAAATCGTCCTTGCCGCACGCGATCCAGAGCAGCTTGAGTTGCTCATTCGTTTTCACGCGATCCGAAAGCGAAGCTTTCACCTGGTCGGCCGATGGCACTGCGGCGCTGAACGCACCGACCCATGCGAAGGTCTCCAATTCATTCAAGCCGATCGTCAGCGCATGCAACCCACCCATGGAGAGGCCGGTGATCGCGCGATGCTCGCGACCCGGCTTCACGCGATACATCTTTTCAACCATGGGCAGGGCCGCCTCGATAAGATCGCGGCGAAGCTCTTCGGTGTTGGCCACGGAACGCCCGTCGCCATACGACTCCGGAATCGGATGGCCGTCGAGCATCAGAACAATCATCGGAACGGCCTTGCCGGAGGCGATCAGGTTGTCGAGAATCCAGTGGGCTTTGCCATGGGTAACCCAGGTGGCAAAGCAGTCGCTGTGGCCATGCTGAAGTACCAAAAGCGGATAAGCTTCATCACCGGTCTCATAACCGGGAGGCGTGTATACCTGCATTTCCCGAAAGCGCTGGATCGGCTTGGATTGATACCCGTGATAATGCACCGTCCCGTGCGGCACATCCTTAAAATCGTGCACGATATCCCCCGGGATATAGAGGATGCTGGTGCGCGGCGAACGCATGGGTTTGATCT
>JBLIND010000150.1:0-14481 GCA_047639095.1 Candidatus Omnitrophota bacterium
CTCGGATCGGTGGACCACCAGGCGCACCCCGTGCATCCAGAGCCCGAGGCGAGCGAGAACCTTGCCGATCCCTTCGGCGTAGAAGCGCCGGGCCTGGAAGAGGGTCAGGCAGGCCGCCAGCAACATCACCAACGATCCGAGGATGAACAGGATGACGAAGAGCACGAGGACGAAGCGCTGGCGAAGGCGCGCGAGCGCACCCAGCTTTGGTTTCTCGTAATCCACCGTAATCCGCGGCGTCGTTTCAGCCGGATCAGCCATCGGTGATCTCGCCTCGCTTGCGACACACCACGGTTTGCATGGACAGATTCAAGCGGCGTTCGAACAACAACACGGGCCAGAGCAACACCTGTCCGAGAAAGTAAGGCAGCATCGCTTTCTGCAGATTGATCCCTTTTCCTTTGCGCAGCTTGAATGCGAGGCCGGCGAAAAGATAAAAATAGGCCGGAAAAGCGCCGTAGGGCAAATACGCTTCGATCTCCCAACCCGTCTTCGCCAGGCTCTGCTCGAGCATCTTGCGATCAAAGATCACGGTATGCTGTGGGGCCTGCAGGCCCGGCCAGCGATTCTTGAACAGGGTAAAAGTCCGGCTGTCGAGGCGCGGCACTTCGATCACCAGGCGTCCATTCGGCGCAAGCTGTTTGTGCGCGGTCTCCAGGCTCCGCATGGGGTCGTAATCGTGCTCGAGAAAGTGCCACATGGTGATCAGATCGTACGCATTTTCCGGAGGGTCCAGCTCGTAGTACAATCCACAATGTAACTCGACCTGCTCGAAACTCGGAAGGCTGGAAAGATCTTTAAAATCAACCCCGGATGCTTTGCATCCATACTGAGCGCGCAGGCGTTCGAGAAAGGTGCCCGCTCCACACCCGACATCCAGCACATGCTGTTCGGGCCCGAGACGGACGTACGCCGAGACCAGCCGATCCTTATCGCGATCGAGTTTGCCCATGGCGCGATTGAACAAGGGGGTCAGCATGCCCCACGACGACTGCTTACGGTGGGCAATATAATCATCATCGTAGTAGTCGATGATCTTCTCCACCCGCACGCGCGGGTTCTGATAGACCATTGAACAATTGGAGCAACGTACAAAATAGAAATCACCCGGCTTACCCGTCAGATCCTCTTGCGCGGTCATAAAGGGCGTGGATTCCGTCGCCCCGCAAAAGTAGCAGGGTACGGTTTCCATTTCCGCGCTCGTAGGTGCAGTCATCATGGGTTTCATCATGCATCTCCCTGTTTCCGCATCCAGGCGGGTCGCTGACTCGGGTCGTGGGCAAGTTCGTAAACCAGCATGAGGAGGTAAACACCGAGCAAGACTCCATACACATGCAGATCATGATCGAATCCCCGGGCACTTACCAGCGATACGATAATAGGATATTTGGCGATCACGCCAATACTTCGCCCCCACTCTGGAAGGCCTGCCAAACGGCTGAGTCCATACCAACCGGTGATCATCAGGGAACCCAGGAGATACGCTCTATTCACCTGCATGGGATCATAGTGCAACAGGCGTAGCAGCAGCAGAATCATGACGATGCAAAAAAGTATCAGGAACAGAAAAGGTGCAGCGCCATCACATCGCACCATCACGCGATCGGGATGATTGATGCGATCTGATTCACGGTCGTTTAAATCATCCTGAAGTCGAAACTGAAGCACCAGGAAAAATATTATTTCCAGACGAAAGGCAACTTGGATGGTTGGTCCGGCCCGATCAAGCAGGTAACTGCAGGCAACCAGCAAAGCCAGCAGCAACGCCATGCGCCAGGTAAGCATCCGCTCGCGCAAATAGGCGGCGATGATTTTAAACGATATAGATAACACCCTGATCTCCATCCAACTCCAATTGTGCGCCATGGGGAATCCGCGCCGTGGCCCGCTCCACCCCCACCACGGTTGGGATCCCGTACTCCCGGGCGAGAATCGCGCCGTGCGAAAGCATGCCGCCGCGTTCGATGATCAGTCCGGAAATCCGGAAGAAAGCCGGCCCCCAACCGGGATCGGTCTGGGCTGCCACGAGAATGCAGCCATCCGAGAGCTTGTCGAATTCGGAAATGTCATGCAGCACCGCCGCCAGACCTTCGGTATGCCCACTGCAGGCGGGTGTGCCGGCAAACTCTACGGCATGTTCGTCCAGGGACGTGCTCAGCTTGCGTACGGGCCGCCATGTTTCGCCCTCGCGCAGCTCCAGGGTCTCCTCGGGAAACTGGCCGCTCCATCGTTCATGATCGCTGACGCGTTTTGCGATGCGTCCACGGGCCTCGCTCATCGCCAGCCTGCCCCCCACGACCGCATTCAACTCGTCGATCGTAAGCATAAAAACTTCGTCGCCCGCCAGCTCGAGCCGTTTTCCCAGGGCCAAGGCAACCCGCCGGACCCGGCTGTACAACAAGGCTTGCTTATGCCGCGCCCGCTCACGCCGGGAAATCGAACGCCGGGTCCAGCGAATCAACAGGCGTAAGCCCACCCGCTGCCGAAGCGCGAAAGCCGCGGGGAACCATCCACGCCCTTTGATCAGGCTCAACACCTCCCGGGCGTCCTCGTCGCCGGTCGCCTGCTGCTGTTTCCAGCGGGCCTCCTGGGCAACGCCTTCCTGGACCACGTACGCGCGCAGAATATCGAGCAGCGCAATCGGGTCTTCCTGAAACGATGGCCGGGTCAACATGAGCTCGCCGGAGCGACGAAAGCCCCATTCTTCCATGTAGGCAAGGATCGCCCGGTGAACGTCGGCATACCCCGGATCGCGCTGCAGAATTTCCCAGATTTCCACCGACCCCTGTTCGCGGAAGCATGTCGCATGCTCCGGATTAGACCGGATGGATCGGGAAAGTTCCCATAAGCGAATCGCTGGCTGAGCGCTGATGACATCCTGCAGGCCCTGCAACAATCGGTTCTGCATACTGCCGTTCGCATCATCAGGGAAGGCCTGCTGAAGCACGCGTTTGAGCAGTCCGTAACTGATCATGCTCGAGGTGTCCGCGAGTGAAGGGTAGAACCAGTGGTTGCTGCGAATATCGATGAAGCGGTTCAGATGCTCCACCAGTTCAGACGGGCGCTGCCGGGCGAGCAGGTCGGTTTCGGTCGCCTGTTTAAAACGCTCGGCCCGCGCTTCGAAGGTCCGGATACCCGACTCCAGGCGGCAGGCATGGTACACACTTCGGATCGCGATGCGCCCGATCTCGCCCCACTGCCGCAATGGATTGCGCTGGAACCCGGTCCAGGTGAGCGCTTGTTCCTGGCGGGTATCGCCGGAGGCGCCGGTAAAGGTGTCGAAGGCACGAGCGAGGAACCCGCCCCCCGGCGCCATGTGGAGCAGGGTATGAATACCGCTGAGGTGATAATACAGACGCCCGGCATGGCGCGTGATCACTTCTTCCAATACCGGTTCCATCGCGCGTACACGGGCAGCGGAAAAGCCGAGACGGATCCCCAGGTTTCGGAAGTAGTTGTAGTACCCGCGACGGGCAATGTCGTACAACATCGGCGCCACCGGATCCGGATAGTTTTCGTTCATGTTCGCGCAACTGTACACCTGCAGGCTTCCGGAGCCTGGCGCTACCGGGGCCGTCGTGATCGGGCGCGATTGAAGAATAAACAACTGACCCCCGACATCGATCGACCATTCGATGTCCTGCGGATGCTGGAAGAGGTTTTCGAGCGCCCAGGCTGCCTCGGTGAGCGCGACAATATGCGCGTCGGAAAGCGCGATGCTGTGCTCGCCCTCGGCCACCGATGTCCAGCGCCCATCCGTCCGACTGATTTGGATGGAGCCGGGGGTTACGGCACCAGACACCAGGCCGTCAGCGAGTCCCGCACAATACTCAACCAGAATATGCGCTTCAGCATGCGGCGCCTGCGAGAAGGCCACCCCGGAAATCACGGCGGGTACCTGCTCCTGCAACACGACGCCCATCCCACCGGGGTCCACCGCACGATTCATCCGATACGCAAGACAGCGCTCGGACCAGCCCGAGGCCCAGCAACGACGAATCGCCTCGTAGAGATCGGGAAGGTTCCGCACATGGAGAATAGAATCGAGCATCCCGGGAAAGGCCGCATTTCCGGAGTCTTCACCACAGGCCGAACTGCGTACCACCCAAGGGCCGCTGGCCAGCGATTCTTCCAGGCTCAACAGGCTTTCGGTCAGTTCAATCGGCAGGGCCGCAGCCAGGAAGGTGGTGAGGATCAGCTCGGTCGCCGGGGCGAGCTGCGCCGGATCTCCTGACGCGACGGCCGCGTTGGCGCGATCGATTACGGGTTGCAGATTATTGCGCTCGATAAAGAGCTGGAACGCTTCGTTCGATAGCACCCGACCATTGGGCACCCGCAGCCCATGCTGCATGGCGCGAGCGAGGTTGGCCGCCTTATTTCCGAACCGGGCGCCATCGCTGGCCTTGACCAGGGAACAGACCCAGGACGAATCCAGGGAGAGGCTGTTCTGATTTGCACGTAAGACCGGGGTCATCGTCCTTCTCCTTCACGCGGCACGTGTTTTCATGCCTAACAGTTTCAACAGCACGTTAAATAACCAGTGCAAGAACATGCCTCCGAAGATGCAGTACAGCCATACAAGGGCGGGCACCGGTACGCAGAGGGCGAGGGCGATCAAGCTGCCGACAACCGAGTCGACCTGATCCACGAGGAAACAAAGCGTGCGTAATTGCGGGTGATCCGGGGCCGACCCCGCGCTCACGTCGAGCTGCCGTTTCACGAAGGAATTCGGCAACTCCGCAAGCATGAAAGCAAAGCCTACCCAAGCCCCGAGCAGGGCGTACTGTACGGTCGACAAAGCCCAGAGTGCGTCTGTGTACGCAGGGCCAAACCAGGCACGCCCCCCGCCGAATACAGCAAACAGGATCGCGATCGCGGGGACCATCACCATAAATCCCCGCCACGTTTTATTTGGACCGAACAGAGGCCGCCCCCGAACCATGCGCCCGCCATCCAGTCTTCGGGTAAAGCCTTTGGATGCGTCAGACTTCAGCCAGATCACCTGGGCAATGCCGGCGATAAAGAAGGTGAGAAGCAGAAAAACCGTGGCGATGAACGGATCGGGTTGCATTAGAGATCCCACCCCGTTTCGTTGCGGTTTTGAAAGATCAGGCGATGACCCGGAATGCGCTTGGCATTCCAGATCCACTGCCACCAGGGCACCGCATTCGCTGGACGATACGGTATGGACGACAAAGCATATCCCGGAACCGCGGGGTACATGTGGTGCAACTCATGCGCGTCAAAGTTCAGCAGGATGTATTGGGAAAACCAGCGCGGAAACAAGAGGGAGCGGGTGAAGACTTCCTGTTCAATCGGCGGAAACGGCGGCACGTCCTTACCCTCGCTGTGCTCCATGGGAATGTGTGAATGCTGACTCAGGATAATGACATCCTGGAGCGCAAAACTCAGGTAGAGGCCGAGGCCAAAGAGGGCCAGGCAGCGCATGGGACCGAGCCAGAGTACGAGGCCTAGATAGGCCGTGAGGCAAATTACCGTGCTCCAAACGATGAGTCTCCGTTGATGCCCGCGCTCGAACTGTCGCCACAACCGAGGCAGATTCCAGTAATTCTGGATGCGATAAATGACGGAGAAGACCGGGATCCAGGCAAACCAGCAGAGATTGATCGCCAGTCGTTCCACCCGCGGTACGGGTCGGGGCAAGGTCGCCGAGGTGGTGGGGTCGAGATCGTGCCAACCCGTCCAGTAATGATGCCGGGCGTGAACCAGGCGCCAGGTGCGAAAGGGAATCAACGCCAGGATGCCTGCGCTGTGCCCGGCCAACGTATTCAATCGCTGCGACCGAAAGAGGTTTTTGTGGCCGGCTTCATGCAACAGAGCAAACCAGGAGAGAAAGGCCAGGCTCAGCAGCACTTGCCCAAGCAGCCAGAGCATCACCATCTCGGAACAGGAGAAACCGATGGCCAGCGTAGTAAGCAAAATCGCCAGGGTGACATGGAACCACCCGGCGCGATCCGTCGGACGCACAGAGGCGAGACTGCGCGGAGCAGGCGCCTCGTCAACCCCGCCCGTCTTTACGATCCCGTGATCAAGGAGCTGGGAGCTCAAAAGCGTTACCTCCCTTCAGGACGAAGGTCACCATGGCCGCGAGAGCGAGCAGGAAGAAGAACAGGTACGCGAGTCTACCGGGTTTCGGCACGCGGCGCGTGCTCACCATCGCCAGCATGAGGATGATCGTCATCGCGATCAGTCCGGGATGCAGGATGACCGGAAAAAAAATGGCGCCGAGGAGGACAAGGGGCATAAACAAGGCTACGTAGGTGGACGGTAATCCGTAGAAGTATTTCCGCCCTTTGACCTCCGGCATGGGGATGGTCTCGAAATAGGCCAACCGCCAGGCGACACAGATGGGAAGCAGGGCGAGCAACACAATCTCCAATGGATGATTACAGCCACAACTATAGAGGAGGACCATGGGGGCAAAACCAAAGGCGCACACATCGGCCAGAGAGTCGAGATGGGTGCCAAAACGGCGATTCACTTCTTCGCGCTTGATGCGTCGGGCGATCATGCCATCGAGTAGATCACACAAGCCGGAAAGAATGAGCGCGACGGTGGCGTAGGCGATCTGCTGCTCAATCGCCAGGAGGACGCAGGCCACCGCGCCGACGAGCGAAGTCAGGGTCATCACATTCGCGGCATCGACAAAACGAATCATGGACGGGGTATCGGCAGGTGCAGACATACTTAAGCTCCAAACAGACAGGCGTTATGGGTATCCGCGAGAACGAGGCCGTGGCGACGGCTCATCTCGGTAACCCGCTGGACATGGGCCGGGGTCAAAGCCCCGGTAAAGGCATCGTCCCGCACGCCTTCCAGCCCGAGGAGCAGGCCTTCCGCCATACACCCGAATACCTGGCCAACCGGGAGGGGGAAATTGGGGATCTGCAGCTGCTCGCCCGCAGGTAGTTGGGCCAGGCCCCCGCGAATAATCGTCACGTCCGGGCGCTTCAGCGGCACATTCGACGCGACCGCTGCAGGAACCGAGATGTCGCAGACCACCGCGGCGGCGGCCAGATTCTCGGGCGTCAACAGGGCCTCAACCCCACTCGACGCGGCAAGAATCACCCGCGCTTCCGAAGCCCGGGATGCATCCGTGGTGGGAACCGCATGTGGAATCACCTCTGCGGCTTGCGTCAAGCGCTCCATCGATCCTTCGCGCGGACTTCCCAGCAGGAGGGCACGCTTGAATCGCGGCGCGAGGATTTCGGCGCAGAGTCGACCGATGTTACCGAGGGCTCCGACGACCATCAGGGTCTCTTCGCCCGTATCCCATCCGCGAGCAGCGATCACTTTTTCTACCGCTTGCAGGGCCAGGCTGACCGTAAAACTGTTACCGGTGGTTAAACCCATATCCTGCGGCAGGTCGGGCGATAGGAATTTTCCATTGCGGGTAATGATCGATGTGTACTGGCCCAGGGAGATCACATCGCAATCGAGTTCCTGCGCAATCGCCAGGGCCTGCTGCATCATGCGCCGGGCCCCTTTGAGTTGCCGGGCATCCAGAGATTGCTTAAGCGCCGAAGAGGTCATGGGAATAATAATCGGATACAAGAGCACGGACCGGTCGCCAAATTGAATCGCCGATGGGTCGACGACGATCGGGCCGAGCCATTTACCCATCAACGAAAAGAGGCTTTCCAAGGCGGCCACATCCAGGTGGGCAAAAGAGGGTTCCGGATTCACCAGCTCTCCGGCATCGACGAGATGACAGCACCACGCGACCCGGATGGTATCCGATCCACCCTGCCGGGTAAACGAAGGCGGTTCCACGGCCTCGGAACCTTGAAAAGCGTTCGGTGCTTTATCCAACAGATGCCGGATGAGCGCATACAGATTTTCATCTGCGAGGTGATGCTGCATTTCGTCTACGGCAGCCTGGGTCCCGGCCAAACCGTTGGCAAAATGGAGCCGAATCGGATCGCGTCCCAGAGCGATAGCCGAAAGCTGATGTTCAGATTCTAAATAACTGCAAAGCAAGGGAGCCAGCATCTGCCGACGGGCCAGGGTGCGCAGCAGGGTGCTCCTGGCCAGGTACGGTGCGGGGATCTCCACATGAGAATCAGGTTCCGACGATTCCCGGGCAGCAGCAAGTTGAGGACGTGATGGTAAATGATTCATAATGCCGGCGACTCCAGATACAGTTATACCAAATACATTGCAGGAATTGTTCCATTGAAACGTCCATTTCGTAACTAGCCATGGATAAAGTACTTACATATTTTACACTTTCTAAAGATCCTGCGAGACATACATTTAATGTCGACTCATCGGCATTATTTGTCAGCACGGTTCATGATTTTCCTGGACGATGGAAACCCCTACACTGTCGCTCATGCACAAGCAGAACGGTTATGGGAGCGCTCCTTGCGGATTGCACTGATCGCTAATCCGGTCTCGGGCACGGGCAAGGCTCGGGCAAAGACGGAACGCCTGGTCAAGCTGCTGGAAGCGGCAGGCTGTACGGTAGAAATCCAATGGACGCAAAAGAGCGGCCATGCGAAAATCCTTGCCGCCAAACTCGCTGATGGATTTGACTGCCTGGTCGTTGCCGGAGGGGATGGAAGCGTCTCCGAGGTGTTGAATGGCTTACCCCTTCCTTCGCCCTGCCCCATCGCGATCCTTGGGGTCGGAAGTCAAAACATCCTGGCCCGCGAACTGGGCTTGGATTTGGATCCCGCAAGCCTGGCGAAAGCCATCCTCGCAGGGAACACCTGCATGATCGACCTGGGCCTGATCGATGGGATGACGCGCTTCGGCATGTTGTGTACCGCGGGACTGGATGCCCGGGTGATTCGCACCATCGCAGAAAATCGCCAAGGCACCCTGGGCTCGATCGGTTATCTCTGGGCTTTATTGCGCACGGTTTTCACCTATCCACAAACCGCTCTCCAGGTAACGGTCGATGATCATCCACCGGTGTCGGGTACGCTGGTCATCGTAGCCAACATCAAAAACTATGTCTGGGATCTCCACCCGGCGGATCAAGCAGAGTGTGATTCTGGAAAGCTCGATGTGGTGGTGCTGCACAAGAGCGGAGCCATCGCAGTGGCGGGTTACATGTGGCAGGCCTGGCGTAATCGCCTGTCCACTTCGAAGCAGGTCTCCTACCTCCAGGGAATACAGATCGAACTTTCGTCAACGGAGGATATTGATGTTCAAAACGATGGAGAGGTGTACGGAAAACTGCCGGTACACATCGAATTGCTCCCCGGGGTGGCGGCCTTTGTTGTACCCGAAGATCGGGCTTAACAGCCGGTTAAACGTCTACGATTTCTTTGCAGGCGGTATCGAATCGATATTCGACTTCGGATAATTCGGTATTGCTCACCGGGTCGGGCGGACCTTCCCAATTCAAGTTGGGGAAGGACGTACGGATGTAGTCTTTCACGGTCTGCACCGTCGGCCCGTAACCATCTTTGTAAATGTAGTACTCCAGCGCGGTGGCCAGCTCTGAGGTGTCATCGGCCCGACGATCCGGATCGGGATCGAGCATTTTCTCCATCAGCGCCCGCAAATCTGAACCGGTATTCTCGGGCAGCTTATGCCAGGGTATTCTGATGGCTGCAAAGTCCTGGGTCTTGGGATCAGCGTCCCGCGGGCGAATGGCCTCACCCGTGAGCAGCTCAAACAGCACCACGCCTACCGAGTAAATATCAGATCGGTGATCACTTTCACGACACGCCGCCTGCTCCGGAGACATGTAGGGGACTTTACCCGTCAACCAGCGATTGGTATCGAGGGTGTTGGTCATGGCTTTTGCTACGCCGAAGTCCGTAAGCTTAGTCAACCCTTCACGCGAAAGCAGAATGTTGCCCGGACAAACATCACGGTGAACTATTTCAAGGGGGTGACCATCCCGGTCAGAGGCCTTGTGTGCGTAGGCCAGACCCCGAACGACTCGGCTAATCAAGTGAACGGCCAGGTTTTCCGGCACACGCTTACGATTTACCTTATGATGCAGCATAAATTCGCGCATGGAAATGCCCTCAACGAGCTCCATGAGAATGTAGTAGGCATCGTCGAGGGCGCCCAAATGGTAAATCTGCACGATGTTCTCATGAACCAGGTCAGCGACGAGCTTGGCTTCGTCGATGAACATCTTCATGAAATTGGAATTTTCCGAGAGGTGGCGTAGCAGCATCTTGACCGCCACACGCTTAGTAAAGCCGGCAGAGCCATACTTATACGCCTCGTACACAACACTCATGCCGCCCTCATTGATCCGACGGATAAGCTGTACTTCACCTTCGGCATAAAATGCCCGGGGTTTTGTTATGATGTTTGATGCCATTTCCCCACGTTTCCTGGATTTACCTCTCAGTAGGAAAGCATAAACCGTGCCGTCAGGTGGGCAGGATCGACCAGGACAGTGTTTTTCCGGCCTTTATCGGCACCACATCCCCATAGCGCTCGGGAACGACGGAGTCCGTCTTCTCCAGCACAACCGTCTTTTCCGGCGGATTGACCCCATAGATCCGTTGGGCATGGCCCGAAAGGAAGGCCTGCAGCGCGTCAAGGCGACCGTGCGCTTCAAACAATTCAACCAGCATCTGAATGGCAACCGGGGCGGTGAATACGCCCGCCGCGCAGCCGCAGCATTCTTTTTTATCCACGGGATGCGGTGCAGAGTCGCTGCCAAACATCAATTTGGGGTGTGGCGCGAGAGCGGCTGCGAGGAGAGCGGCTCGGTCTTCCGGACGTTTGGCGATCGGCTTGCAGAAAAGATGCGGGTCCAGCAGTCCGCCGGCTACATCGTCGAGGGTAATCAGGAGGTGCTGGAGCGTAACGGTCGCGTGCAGGTTGTCGTACCGGTCGAGGAGGGCCACCGCTGCGGCCGTGGTAATGTGCTCCATGATAATCTTGAGCCGCGGAAAGCGCGTGGCGAGGTGTTCGTACACCGAAAGAAATTCGCTTTCGCGATCCATGACAAAGCCTGTGCTCTCGCCGTGCACGAGCAGCGGAATCGAAAGCTCCTCCATGAGCGCCATCGTCGGCTCAGCCTCCTCGAGAGCAGCGACGCCGGCTTCACTGTTCGTGGTCACGCCGGCGGGATACAACTTGATACCGATCACGTGCGCACGGGCGGCCTCCAACTCCTCCCGGGTATAGTTGCGAAAGAACAGGGTCATGTACGGTTCGAAAAGATGACCGGCGATCCCGTCGAGTACTTCGGTGCGGTAGCGCTGCACACGATCCAACGAATCCACTGGTGGCACCAGGTTGGGCATGATCACGCCGCCGGCAAAGGTCGCCGCACTCAAAGGGGCGACCGTCTTCAACATCGCACCTTGCCGCAGGTGGATGTGCATATCGAGAGGTGAATGGATCTTAAAGGTCATGCATGTTCTCCGTGACTTGAGCGGACAATTAATCATAAGATCGCAATGAATCAAAGAAACACATGCAGGGACTCGACAGGATTTTCTCCAAACCCAGCCAGCTGAACGTGCTCCGCGTGCTCTACCGCGCCGATGAGGCGCTCACCGGGCGCGAAGTAGAGCGACGCAGCGGGCTTTCGAATCGCGCGACGATGCTCGCGCTCGATCACTTGTATGAAATCTCGGTCATCGATCGTGAAAGCACGTCGACCTCCTATCTCTTTCGCGTCAACCGGAACAACTATTTCGTCGCCAAGGCACTGAAACAGTCCTTTGAGGCCGAGGAATTATTCTGGCAGGATTTTGGTCGAACGGTACGCAAGACCGTTCATCCGAAACCGATCGCTGCGGTGGCTACCGGTCCGCTCGCCCGAGACGAGCACCTGGATGACGGGCGCGTGGACATCGTGATGGTCTTCTCAAGCGGTCGCAGCCGCTTGCGGGCCTTTCCCAGCCTGGAGACCCTGGCCGAAAAAGTCTGGCATCGCTATGCGATCGCCATCGAGAGCAATCTCCTGGATCTGAACACCATGGATCGATCAGAGAATGACGCCCTTTGGAGACGCGTTGAACGGGAGGGCATTCTGCTCTTCGGAACGCTGCCCTGATTACACATGAAGGCTATGCCGACGACATGAAATACCTCAAACTCACCGACGCGCTGTACGCTTATCTTCGACGCCACCGATCCGATGCCGGCGACTGCCTGCTCGCGGAGCTGCGATCCGAAACCGAAGCGCTCGGCCACGCCTCCCGCATGCAAATTTCCGAAGAACAAGGCAGCCTGCTCTCGATTCTCGTCAAAGTCGCCAAGGCAAAATCCATCATCGAGATCGGCACCTTCACGGGATACAGCTCGCTCTGCATGGCCAAAGCATTGCCGAAAGAGGGCCGCCTGCTCTGCCTCGATCTGAGTGAGGAATGGACCTTCATCGCAGAGAAGTACTGGCATGAGGCCGGGGTCGCGGACCAGATTGAGCTCATGATCGGCCCTGCGGTCGAGTCGCTGGACGCCCTGGATGAGCACCTTCGTTTCGACTTCGCCTTTATCGATGCCGCGAAGCATGAATATGACGATTACTATGAACTGTTGATGCCACATATGAGCAAGAACAGCCTCCTCGTTTTCGACAACATGCTCTGGGGCGGCACGGTGCTGGAAAATGAAGGAGCGGATCCGGACACCTCGGCGATTCAGGCCCTCAATGAAAAGCTGCGCTTTGATCCGCGCGTGGAGTGCGTGTTGCTGCCTATTGCCGATGGGATTCAGCTCTGCCGAGTCCGGTAGACCATCCTTCGAGGATCCTGCCCGCATGCGCGGAGCATCAATTGACTTCCCGCTTCCGAATCGATGATCCGAATGCCGCAGGCGTAATCCATGGTCTGATACACATTGAGATTCTCCAGGCGATGAATCTCGTCGCCACGGGCTTTGATCCAATGCTTGAGCTCCGTGAGCTGCTCCTCCAATGGGCCATGGTTCGTCCGCACTTCTTGAAGCAACATTTCCACGGCGGTGGTCGCCGCCGTCATGGGCGGAGCAATGTAATGGCAAGCAGCGCCCAGGCTCTCCTGCATGACTTCCAGCTGAGTTTGGTTCAGGGAAATTTCGCAGGCATTACTGGCTTCCAGCTTCCAACTGCCGGCGGATACGAGCGAGCGGGACGGGAAGCTCAACCGATTTGAACACGTAGTCATTCGCACCGTTTTCCAAACCTTCGATGACGGTTTTACCCCCTTCGCTGCCGCTGCAAATCACCACCGGCAAACGGTTCTGATGGGCTCTGGCGAGGAAGCTGGGATGAGAAAAACCGATCGAGACCTGATGGCCTCACGCTTGCGACCATTGAGCAGCGGCAACAAACGCGGCTCAACAATCCAGCGGGCAAGCCAGAAAACTGTCACACAGGGCCTGATAACGAATATGGTCTCCCTGCTCGACGACGATATCCGCCACACGACGCCGCAATACCTCATCATTTTCAGGAACAAAGGATCTGCGGGCCAGCATTAAATACCATCGTTCATCTTGCTGAATTTTTTCAAGGATTCGCAGCTCACATTCAAGAAACGCGGAAAAACTAAAGGGGGGGCAGTCCTGGAGACCTCGCATCTTAATATAGGCCTCAATGCGCATGACGATGTCGGCCACGCGGACGCTGACGACCTTATCGTTGCGTTCAACCGGGCAGTTTCGCCGCTCCGCTTCGTAATATAACTCGTTACGAACAATTTCCTCAATCACGGGGAGGCGATATTGGATCTGGACCCACAGCGGTGGGCTACCGCGGCGAAACTTTCCCGGGAACATCCCGGAAGGATCAGCATTTCCAGTACACATATACTCAGTTCTCCAACTATCTAATAAAGTTCTTTATAGATTGGTTAAGATCAAGTTTCGATTTGGTTTGATTTAACAAACCTGTCAGAAATGAGGGATGAAGCGATACTGGTACCGAATCGAGATGCTTTCCGGACAGGAGACCTATTTATACTTTGGGTCGACGAATCACGATGAACACACCCTGATTCAACAGCTGCAGGCGGGCGAATTCATCCTGTTGGAAGACCTGGTGTATTTTGATGATCACGACCGAATTCAGGGCTGGTCCGAATGGGATCCGCATTATCTGGCTACGGTCTATCTCAATCCCGCCTATGTCATATCCATCATGCCGATGGCCGAGGACTTGCGCAAGAAAACCGAAGGGGACAGCAACCTGTTGCAACTTCCGCAGGTATCTCGCGAAGGTCGTGAAGACAAAGACTAGCAGGGGCGCGACTTACTTCCGGCGCAACTTGGGGGCCTTGACGGATCCAAAAAGGGACCTGGAAAACTTGGACTTGACCGAATCGCTGGGAACGTCCTCCTCTTCATCCTCTTTATCCTCTTTATCGATGGGCTTCAACTTCAGCTTGGGTGAACCATCTGATTCCGGCTCTTCAACGGGCTTCGTATTTAAGCTCGGTGCTTTATCCGGATGCACCACTTCAGGCACGGAGTCTTTCGGCTTTAAACTAACCTTCGGCTCGAGCACCGAAGGCGCGTCAGAACCGCCGGATTGAACCTTTCCCGTTC
>JBLIND010000151.1:0-14264 GCA_047639095.1 Candidatus Omnitrophota bacterium
GCCGCCGTCCGCCGTGACGGTGCCGGTGAGCAGGGGGCTCTATTCGGTGCTGCTGGGCGCGAACATGACGCCGATCCCGAACGCCGTCTTCGCCAAGGCGGATGGCGACATGGCGATTGATGCGGCGATTGATGCGGCGGCCGATCCGGCAGGCGTTGCGACGGCGAAGGACTTGGCGCTGGCGGCGATGGACGCGGTGCCGACGGTTGCCGAAACGCTGGTGGCGGCCAAGGTGGCTGCGACGGACGACTTGGCGACGGTGCTGGCGACCTATCAGGAAGGGAGCTACATCGCCGAGAACTGGATGACGCTGACAACCGTCAATACGACTGGCGACATGGCGGTTGGTGCTTCGATCGATTTGGCAGGCGTGGCAACGGCGAAAGACTCGGCGCTTTTTGATTTTCCTGAAGCCACCCGGAAAGTCCAAATAAGAGCACACTTTAGACCCGTGTTTTTCGCATACGTGAACATAATTTCATAACTTGAGGTGTTAATCAAAGAAAAATCGCTATGAAGGGAATTATTATAAATATTACTGAACGTTTTATTGTCGATAATTACGGTGAGGATGTCTTTGGTGAAATCATCGCAAGCTGCAACCTTGAAACAAAAGAACCCTTTGTAGCGCCTGGCACATACCCCGACAGCGACCTCTTTGAAATCGTTGTAAAGGGTTGTAAAAAGCTGGATCTCACCGTTGATGAGTTTCTCAAAAAGCTAGGTCACTATTCTTTTGCTCAGTTGGCGGAACGTCACCCTTCCTTTCTAGAGTCATACACGCACCCGAAAGCATTTTTGCAAACGGTGGATGGCGTGATTCATTTGGAAGTTCGTAAACTATATCAAGATAGCAACCTCCCTGTTTTTCAATATTCTGACCCCAGCAAAGATGAACTCATCATCACATATTACAGTGAGCGTAAACTTTACCCTTTTCTTGAGGGTATGATTAATGGTGTCTCGGATCACTTTGGCGTTGCGATTTCTCAAACAAATAAATTGTACCAGAAAGATGGCGTTGAACTTTGTGACTTTTATCTAAAGTTTTCTGAGTGAGCAACGACGATAAAAATATTATAAAACTTAAAGAGGCGGAGTGGAAAATCCGGATTCTAGAAGAGATGGTAGAATCCCGGACGCGCAATTTGTATTCGGCCAATCTTGACTTACAACAAAGAAATGAAGCATTGAAAGAAGTCATTGTAAAAAATACAGAATTAGAGCAATTTGCATACGTTGCAAGTCATGACCTTCAAGAGCCTTTAATTACCATTAGTAGTTTTATTGACTTATTGGGTCAGGAATACGCGGGGCAACTAGGCGAACAAGGGAATCAATATTTAAAATTCATCGCCGAATCTAGCAAAGGTCTAAGCGGTGTCGTGAGTGATCTACTCCACTATAGCCGAATTGGAATAAATCGGGAAGTGACGAGTGTTGATTGTAACGAGCTGATCGCATCGATTCAGAGCGATCTACGTGCAACCATTGACAAATCAAAGGCCACAATAGACGTAAATCCACTTCCCGAAATAAAGGGTTTCAAAACAGAACTGCGTTTGCTTTTTCAAAACCTGATCAGTAACGCAATCAAGTTTTGTTCTGAGAATACACCACCGCACATTGTTATCTCTGCTGAAAAAAGAAATAACTGGACATTTTCCATCCAGGATAACGGAATAGGAATTGCGAGTGAAAATCAAGAAAAGATATTTACCATTTTTCAAAGACTGCATTCAAAAAACAATTACGAAGGGACTGGAATTGGGCTTGCGCAATGCAGGAAAATTGTAAAACTTCATGGGGGTGAAATTTGGATTAATTCTAAACAAGGTCAGGGAAGTACCTTCTGTTTTTCTATTCCATTATAAGATTATGAAAAATGAAATTCATTCAGTATTGTTCATTGACGACAGCATCCCGAACAACTATTTTCACAAGATAATTCTCGAGAAATCGGGTGTAGCTTTGGGTTGTACTGCTGTAAACAATGGCCAAGAAGCTCTTGACTATTTACAAAGCAAACAGGATGCACAGGAGAGGTTCCCAGAACTGATCTTTGTAGACATTAACATGCCTGTCATCAACGGGTGGGATTTCGTGGAGAAGTTTCGGGCGAATCACAAGTCGGTCCTCAAAGAGGTGGTCATGGTCATGCTTACAACTTCTATTAATCCTGATGACAGGGAGAAGGCAGAAAGACTTCATGTGTCAAATTATTTGGCCAAACCTCTTACAGTTGAAGTGTTGGTCGATCTCTATGATTCACATTTTAAAGGTCGGACCTAAAAAAAAACCCGGTGTACAACCCGGTGTACACAGAGTAAATATGGAAACACCCCATTTCATTGAGGATTCCCACTCATTTTCAGCACCACTTGACCATCTCGGCGGCTAGCGGGACCCGCGGCCGGGGGGCACAGGGATCCGCGGAGTGGACGCGAGCACCTACGGGTTCCGATGTTCGGAAGGGGGATTTGCAGTCGTTCCTATGATCGGAAGACCTGGACTCGAGCGCCAAGTAGACGGGCGGTCAGGTTGTGGCGGATCGAAATTCACGAGGGGGCAGGGTGGGGGATGCAGAGCTGCTCCATGCGACGGATCAGGTGGGTCCTGGTAATTTCCTCCTGGGCTTGCCGGGAATACAAAAATTCGGAAATTCGGAACACAGAGTAATTGGGACTTTTTCTGAGCAGAAAGTTGGGCCGTCAGGACGGTGCGATTTGCGTGCGTTTTCGGTTGGGGTGGGCGGGAGCCTTTTTGTGGACCCCCTTCAACAATCATTCAGAAGCGAATAGTGCCGCGAAGGATGCTTGGACGGCTTACACATGGACGGATTAAAATCCGAGTTACGGTTGGGACCTGCTGAAAGTGCTGGCCAGGGTCTGTCGGGCGGGCGTATCATCTGCGGATGAAAATGATCCGGACGCTTTTGTTTCTCCTTTGCTTCACCTTCACGGCTTTCGCGGCTGAACCGGTGCACGTTTTTCTCCTCGTGGGTCAATCGAACATGGCGGGACGCGCCAAGCCGGAGGCGCAGGACTTGCAACCAGTCGCAGGCATCCAGCTTTTTAACGCTGCCGGCGAATGGGAGGCTGCGATTCCGCCTTACAACCGTTACGCGGTTCACAAGAAGAACATGTTCACCGGGCTCAACCCCGGGGTCACCTTCGCCAAGGTGTACAAGGCTGCTCATCCCGAGGTTACGATGGGCATCGTCAACCAGGCCCGCGGCGGAACGTCTATCGAGGAGTGGTTGAATCGCAAGCCGGACAACAAAATGAATCTCTACCAGGCCTCGATCGACGCTGCGAAGCAGGCGGTGGAGAGCGGAACGCTAAAGGGCATCCTCTGGCACCAGGGGGAAAGTAACAGCAGCCGGGTCGATGCCTACCCCGAGCAGTTGAAGGAGCTCGTGCGTCGGTTTCGCGAGGACCTGAAGGCTCCGGACTTGCCCTTTGTGTTCTCCCAGATCGGCGCTTGGCGCGAGGAGTACAAAGCCTTTAATGCCATGATCATTCAGCAGCCCGCCCTCATTCCGCACACGGCCTGTGTGACCACCGAAGACCTGACGAACCAGGACCAGGCCCATTTCGATGCGGCGGGTCAGCGGGGCTTAGGCGAGCGCTACGCCGAGGCCCTGAGCCGGGTGAAATAGACCATCCGCTTTTGGCATGGGCAAAGGCCGGGCATTGAGCATAAGATGAAGCAGATGCGAATCGCCATCATGCTCCTGATTTTCAGCCTGTGCCTGCAAGCGCCCGCGGCGGAGACCAACGCCCCCGTGCGCGTCCCGGTCGCCGCCCTGCAGGAAATCTGGTTGCAGCATCTGGATCGGGGGATGATGGCCACCAACACCCCGGCCTCCACCCGGGAATGGTTTTGTCGCACGCGCCTGCAGCAGCAGATAAATCACCTCCCGGCGATCGAGCAATTGGCTTCGTGCTGGTTTGAGCAAGACGCGCCCACGCTTGCGGCCGCCGCCATGCTGTTTGCTCAAACGTTGGGCGGGACCAACCTCAGCGCTCAGCTAAGTGAAACCCTGGAGTTGCACGTTCAGTCCATCATTCAGACCGAAGACGATGAGCCCTTAATCCAGACGCAAGTCGAGATGCTGAATGAGCAGATTTTTGAAAGTCGTGCGTATCTTAACCTTCATGAAGTGGCGGCCTACGAAAAAAAGTTGCGCGCGATTATCCGGCAGTCGAATGACCGCCGGGAAGCGCTGGCCTGTTTGATTCAGCTTTACGAGCTGCAACGGGAGCCCGTTCTGCCCACGCTGCTCAGCCGCCTGTCCTTGCGCTTTGATTCGAGTGATCTCATTATGGTGGAGCGTTACCTGCAGGGCTTGATGACCTTCAACCGCCCGGAGGTCGTCACTGGCTTTCTCATGACCTATGCGACGCAGCCCGGCCTCGATCAGGAATTGAATCAGCTCATGGGCAATCTGTGTTTACAACGCGGGCTGGTGGATGTGGCGTTGCTCTTTTTAAACCGCTGGACCATGCAGGCTCCGGAGAACCCCCTCGCCTGGCAGCTCATGGGGCAGGCGCAGTTCAAGCAGCACCAGTACAAACAGGCGACGCGTAGTTTGACAAAGGCGACCAAAATGCGGGACCATTCGCCGGATGTTTACCTGCTGCTGGCCCTGATTTCCGAGCGCTCGGAGGACGTAAACGAGATGGGTCAGTGGCTCAGCCGCTGGCATCGCCGAGTGGGGGACGACGCCTTACTGGAGGCGCTTCAGACTGCTCCGTTCAACCGGTATCCCCGCCTGCTGAAGGAGATCGAATGAAGGGGCTGTTGTGGGTGTTTATGCTCCTCACGATGGGGGTGAAGGTATCGGCTGAAACGGGGTGGAAGCCCTTTGCCGAGACCTTGCGCGTACCGCTGACCGCGCGGCAGCATGAGGTGACCTTGAACCGTCAAGCGGTGAGCCTGGCCATGATGCATAAAGACCCCCTCGATAACCAGGCGCGTATGGAGGTAGCCAACACGCTGCTGTTTCTGCAGGAGTACCACCAGGCGACTGATTGGTATTTGCGTGTGTTTACGCGGGATGCATATCGATCCGATGCCGCGATCCGCTTCGCGGAATGCCTGTACTTGTCGGGGGATGTTCCGGCGGCCCTGCAGGTGATCCGGCAGCTCGAACGTGCGGGCATCCAGCATCCGGTGTTGCTTACCCTGGTCGCCGAAGTTGCGTATGAGCAGCAGGCTTATGACACGTGTCTGACGCGATTGGAGCAGGCGCAGAAGGCCTTGCCCGGCCATGCGGAACCAGACAGTCCCCTGGCGATGTACCTCGACGGGAATCTGCAGGCGGTGCGGGCGCTGGTGAAGTAGCGAATCTACTTTGCGTTCACCCGAATTTCCCAGGCCTTGCCCTTCGGGACTTCTTTGTGTTCGAAGGTTACGGGCAGGAATTTTTCAATCACCTGCATATTGCTGGTGGTGTGGTCGCTGGGTTCGACCGTCCGGAAGGCGCCCGAACCGGCGAGGGCGAAGGGGATCAGCAGTTGATCAGCCAGGTAGGCCCCGACCGGGCCATCCTGCTTGAGGTAGTTTTCCGCGTGGCCACATACCCGTTTAGCCACATCTTCGGCCCGCACATTTTTCAGGCCGAAGCCGGTAAAAACTTCGGTAAGTCCTTCGCTTTCGATCTCGAGGAAGAGCACGTTTCCGGAGTGGAGCCCGGTGCGATCGGGAACAACTTTCATGTTGCGGTAGGGCCAATCCAGTCGCTTGTGAACGACGTCGAACTCGCGATCGGCGATGGTGTGGGAAAGCTTGGTCACGTAGGCGCGTGCGCGCTTCTCGGCGATGGTTCCGCGCTCGATGAGCTCCAGTGGTTGCAGGCGGGATACGGGGTGGATGTCGACGATCATCTTGCCCTGGCCTTTGGGGAAGTAGCCGGGGCGCACCAGCTGGAGGGTCAGCTGCGGGCCCATCCGGGCGAGTGCGGGGGCGAAGGTGCGTTCGAGAAAATCGAAAGGGGGGGCCATGGGATTGTGTGTGCCCCCCTTGAGGGTAATCCGCGAGGGTTGGTCGGCCAGCATGAGGGCGGGAAGGATGGTTTGCAGCACGAGGGTGCAGCTGCCGGCGGTTCCGACGTCGAAGCGGTACTCTCCCGGGAGGATGGTACCCGGTTCAAAGCGCAGCCAGTCCGACCCGAGCTGGTTTCCGTGGACGCGGCCGGTACTGATTTTCGCTGCGGCTTCCACACAGGTCAGGTGTTGCCGACCCAGCCCCGGCTTCGGTCGCTTGGCGCGGATGTCGGTGATCTTAATGACCGAGCCCGTCACCAGGGAGAGGCTCAGGGACGTGCGCAGGATCTGGCCGCCTCCGGTTGTTCCATCTACTTCAATGTATGCGATAGGGTTTATGGGTGATTTTCATAACAGGCCGCCCGTGCGGGCGCAAGCGTCTCGTTGTTACCCTTTTTTAGCTTTTGGCACCGGGTTGAAACATGGTTAAACCGAGGGCTATGAAAAGAATTACCTGGGTACGACACGCCAAGTCCAGCTGGGCGGAAGACGAGCAGCGCGACCATGATCGACCGCTGAACAAGCGGGGTTTGCACGACGCGCCGGAGATGGGTCGACGCCTCGCCGCACGAGAGGTTCAGCCCGATGTGGTCATCAGCAGCAGTGCTGTGCGGGCGATGACCACAGCTCGACTCGTGGTCGAGGCACTCGGGTTGGATCCCACGTCGATCAAGGCCGAGCCCCGCATGTACCTTGCGGATGTCGACAAGATGCTGGGGGTCCTTGCGGAACTCCCACCGGAAGTCGGGCATGCGATGATCTTCTGGCACAACCCCGGCATCACCGATGCCGGACGCTTTCTTGTGAATATGCCGGTCCTGAATATTCCCACCTGCGGAGTCCTCTGCGCAGACTTCGAAGTAAGTGCGTGGTCGGGGATCGGAGCAACGCGTGGCGTGGAAGTGTTTTACGATTACCCCAAACAGGTTTGATCGTTCAGGGACCTGCCTGTTTCGACAGCTGTATCCTAAAATAGTTCACGCTCCTGTTTGATCTTAACGCTGGGGCCGTGCTATTGGGCGGGCACGTAGGAGTTAACCCACAAGAGAAAAGACCTAAGTAATGCCCGCTAAAAAGAAGTCCAGCGCATCGAGCGTCGCGCCCGAAACGAAGAAGCTCGCCACCCAAAAAGCTCCAGCCAAAAAAGCACCTGCCAAGAAAGCGGCGGCTAAGAAAGCACCTGCCAAGAAAGCGGCGGCTAAGAAAGCACCTGCCAAGAAAGCGGCGGCTAAGAAAGCACCTGCCAAAAAGGCGGCGGCTAAGAAAGCACCTGCCAAGAAAGCGGCAGCCAAGAAAGCCCCGACTAAAAAGGCGACGGCTAAAAAAGCTCCCACCGGAAAGGCTGCTGCACCAAAAGCCGCTGGTAAGAAGAAGGTTCTGAGCGCGGAGGAGCAGTTCCTGGCGATTCAGGAAGCGGCCTACTATATGGCCGAGCAGCATGGTTTCCAGGGTGATCCCAGTGACTACTGGCAAGCCGCCAAGAATGCCCTCGACTTTTAAGGTCACCTGCTTTGGTACGCGGGCGGGCTTATGGTAAGCTGCCCGCGTGCATCAGACCTTCCACACCGAGCGCCGGCCCGAGGGCCTTCGCTATATCCTGCCCAGCCGCGGACTCAGTGATTCGATCCGCCGGAAGTTCGGCACCTTCCTGATTATCTCCGGCGCCATTGCGATCGGATTCATGGCCTTCTGGATGGCGGCTCCCTTGCAGCAATTTCAGACCACGCAGGGTTTGATGCGGTGGTTCCTCCTCGCCTTTGGGCTCATGGGCCTACCCGGCCTGGCGATTGGTGGCTTCCTGTTCGCTTGTGGGCTGGCGGTATACAAGGATGCCTTTCACACTGAAATTCAGATCACCGAGGACAAGCTTATCGTACGCGAGTGCGCTGGACCCTTGCGGATTCGATTCAAGCGAAAGCTGACGGCCATCGAGACGATCGTGGTACATGCTCCGCTCAAGGGTTCGCATAGTCGACGCGGTGCACCGATGCATCAGCCGGATCGGGAGGAGCATGTGGCGCTGACTTTGAAAGGTCCAGCCAAGCCCCTTGTCGTGGCTCCCATGTATCCACGGCCGCTCCTGGAGTCCCTGGCGCAATCCCTGGCCCAGACCATTGGCCTCGAACGTCCGGGGAACGCCATCGCGGTTGAGCACGAAGTCGAAGAGGAGCAGCCAGGCGAGGAGGAGGTGGATGAACATCCACTGGCCTTCGAGCAGCCACCCGAGAGCGACGTGGTGTTTGAATCACATGATCAGGGGGGCGTCAGCTTTGCGATTCCGGAAAGCGGGTTGGGTCGCGGGAGCTATTTCCTTTTTCCCATCGGCTTCATGATCGGTTTGGTCGGACTCGGCATGATCGTTTCAGTGATCCGATCGGGTCATGTAATGACGCAGGTTTCCGGACTGGCCATCAGCATCAGCATCGTCCTCTTGAGTGCCTGGATGGTCCGGCATGGCCTCCACCTGGGCCGAAGTCGATACATCATCGGTGCGGCAAAGGGTCGTTTACTGATCAAGTGCACCAGTCCGGTTAAGACCCGCACCTGGGAATTTTCTGCCGAGGAAATCGAGCGGCTGACCACGGGACCGAGTGGCACCATGATCAACGACGTTCCGGTGATTGAGTTACAGATCTTACCAATAAATGCCAAAAAAGTCGGCCTCTTGGGCACTCGGGATGGGGACGAGCTGGCCTGGATGGTCGCTCATCTACGTCGCGCCTTAAATAGCCTTTAATTACCGTGGGGCGATTTGGTAAGTGTAACCTTCACTTTTGGACCCCTACGGGGTTTATTAAGTCATAAAGACTTATCAACCAAGAAGTAAAGGCCATATGAGCAGACCAATCGCATCAAGGCTTGTCATCGCGTGGGTCCTCGGGGGACTGATTTCCACGGCTGCGGCAACCGAAGTTATTATCAGTGAGTTGATGTACAATCCGGCTCCCGGAAAGCCGGAGTATATCGAGCTGCAAAACCTCACCGCAAACCCGCTGGATATTGCGGGGTGGACATTTACGGCCGGCATCGATTACGCCTTCGCGGATTTTTCGGATGCGAATCCGATGATTTCCTTCCTCAAGCCCTTCGAGCGCATTCTGCTTTCGGATGTGGCCGAAGCGACCCTCCGCGCAGCCTATCCGTCGATCCCGTTGGCCACCCGCATCTATGGCCCGTACCTCGGCGCCTTAAACGACGATGGCGAGCAGGTCTCCCTGGAAGATAAAAATGGAGTGGGCGTGACCACCGTCACGTACGATGACAATCGTTTTTGGCCGGCCGGACCGGATGGCACCGGGCACAGCCTGAGCGTGATCAACAGCAATAAAGTGATCGACGACGATCGCAACTGGCGCACCAGCTATGCGCAGGGGGGATCGCCAGGAAGCGCTCCCGGCGCGCCAACCGCCAATCATGACAAGTTGCAATTCAGCGAGCTGGAGTTTTCCAGCTCCAACACCGTCGCCTGGGTGGAGTTGTACAACACCGCGCCTGCGTCGGTCTTCATGAACGGTTTGTCCATCGCCGCCGGTACCAGCCTGACCAATAAGGTCGCCTTGAGCTCCTTCATCGCGGGTTCCGGCTACGCCAGCCTGGATGTTAACCTGCCGCTTGATGGCGGGGATGCGGTGCTCTTTCTCATCGACAGCAACGACGTCGTCCTCGATGCCATCGACCTCGATCCACATGCAACCCGCGCGTTCGCCCAGACCTTCCCGGCGGGCTCCGATGAATGGTACAGCAGCTCCACGGGTACGCGAGACGCCGCCAACAATCCGGATCGTACGACCGCGATCGTCATCAACGAGCTCATGATTGATCCGGCTTCCCAGGAACGGGATGGAGAGTATATCGAGTTGTACAACAACAGTGGCGCGCCGGTGAATCTCGGTGGGTGGGAGCTGGATAGCGCCGTCCGCTTCACCTTCCCGCTGAATACCATGCTCCCTGCCGGCGGCTACCTGGTCGTGGCGGCAAACCTCGACTATTTTACGAGCACGTATGGAGGAGGCATCACTGCATTTGGTCCCTATAACGGCCAGTTGGGCAATGATGGCGAGCTGTTGCGGTTGGTGGATGCCGAGGGCAACCTGGCTGATGGGCTTTATTATGGAGTGGAGGGCGACTGGCCCTGGCTGGCCCACGGGCTGGGCAGCAGCCTCGAGCTGGTACATCCGAATATGGATAACCGCCTGGCCTCCTCCTGGCGGGACAGTGTCGAGAGCAACAAAACGACCATGAGCAGTTTCAGCGTGAGCGGCACCTGGCAGAATCTGAACGCGCGGGGGGATGCGACCGACTATAAGGAGTTGCACTTTTTCCTCGTGGGCGATTCCCATATTGTCCTCGACAACGTGGAGCTTCGCAAAGACGGAACCGGCCCGGATCTGTTGGAAGATAAAAGCCAGTTAGCCTCCAGTGCCGACGATCCGCATGGGTGGTTACGCCAGGGTACACATCAAGCGACGTATCTCGATACGGGCGGCGCGCTGCATGTCGTCTCGGATGGACACGGAGACAATAAAGCGAATCGGGTGGAAATCGACGTCACGGGCGTGCAGCCCAACGACAGCCTCACCCTCACCTTTGATGCGCGCTGGGTATACGGCAAGCCCCGCCTGGTTGCCCAGACCTGGGATCATTCGGTTGGGGGCACCTTTCTCCTCCCGATCCCGAACAACCTGGGCACGCCCGGCGCGGCCAACAGTGCCTTTCAAACCGCCACGCCGCCGAACGTGGAGCAGTTGTCCCATTCGCCGGCGGTTCCAAAAACGAGCGAGAACGTACGGGTCACCGCTTGGGTCGATTCCGTCGCGCCCCTGAGCACGGTCCTTTTGTTTCATCGCGCGGATAATATCAACGGCAACGGCACCTGGGCCAACCAGGCGATGTTTGATGACGGGGTAAATGGCGGGGATACCATTGCCGGAGACGGGCAGTATTCCACCCTCGTGACCACGCACAAAGTCGATAAACGCATCGTACAATTTTACGTCGAGGCGACGGCCAATAACGGCAAGGAACGTTTGCTGCCCCAGACCGGGCCGGAGCGACCCGCCATGTGGATCGTGGACAACCAGGCGGTTGCCGGCACCCTGCGCACCATGCGCTTTATCATTTCGGAATACGATCGCGATGCCCTGAATGCGCCGACCGGGCGCGGCCCCAAGTACGATTACCGTTTTCCCCTGATGTCGAACCACCATTTTAACATGACCCTGATCGCAGGCGAGAAAGACATCTTTTATAACGGTGAGATGCGGAAAAGCGGCAGTCCGTTTACCCGGGTAGGCGGCAACAGTCTGGATCGCGGCAAGTTCAAGCTCCCGCAGGACCGGCTGTTTCGCGGGCGGAAAAAATTCATGTTCGACAGCGACGCCACGGACAATGGTCGCAAGGAGAAGAATCGGGTGAGCCGCTACTTGCTCTACCAGCTGGGGCAAGCGGTGAACGAAAGTGAAATGTGTCTGTACATGATTAACGGCGGGCCGCTGGTCATCAAGGAAGAGGTTGAGGCCGTCGGTCAGGATTTGATCGAGCGAAATTTCAAAGACACTGGGGAGTTGATGCGTACCGATGACCAGTGGTGGTTTGAAGATAATGAATCCCGCGGTGCGGCAAGTGCCACCTGGGACTACAAGAATACAGATGAGACCATCCGCTATCATTCTGAATGGAATTCCCGGTCCCATGAAACCGCCTATGACTACTCCGCCCTCATCAGTTGGTTCGAGACCGTTGATGGTAACGCCTTCAACGAGCAGCAGATCAATCGTCTCGCCGATCCGGAATTGATGAACCTGCACGCCGCCGTTCGCGGTTACAGCATGGACTGGGATTCCATCGTGATCGATCGCGGTAAGAACGGCTATATGTACCGCAAGGCGGAGGATGGTCGCTGGATGTTTCTCCATTGGGACAGCGATCTGGCCTATCAGAGCAATCGCATTGGCGATAGGTTCTACGGTGGCCTTGCGGGGCTCCGCAACTATTTCGGCAAGCCGTATAACAAGCGGTTGTTCGATTATTACCTGCTCTACATCGTTGATCACCTTTCAAAGAATTCCGCCCGGATGACGACCTGGCTCAATCTCGAAGCTACCGCGTCCACCCACTACGATCCAGGTATTGGGGTATTCACGTCCTGGTTCACCGGTCGGGAGGCCCCTTCGCTGAATGAAATCGGTACGGCCGCCTTGAACCAGGCCTTTGTTGTGAATACTGGCGATGGCAGCAGCCTGATCACGACGAATAGTGTGTTAACCTTGGCAGGTAATGCTGGAGCCACCGCCTTCACCGTGGAGGTCGTTGGCCATCCCGAGACGCAGACGGTCTGGCCTGGGAAAGTTGATTGGGAGATCTCCGGCCTGCGCTTGGGCCAGGGGGTTCACGAGCTGGTGCTGAATACCCTGGATCATAATGGGGTCGCGGTGGATACACACCTCTTCACCGTGACCAAGACCGGAAACGCGGTTCCGGTGGCCGATCTGGAGATCAATCCCGGTTCCTGGAATGTGCCCATCACCGGAGCGCTCGTCATCGGTTCCGGTGACAGTTACGACCCGGAAGGCACGCTGCTCAGCTACACCTTTTCCGCGAGTGGGCCCGGTCTGATCACCACCAACCTGAACAACAATTCCGACGAGGTGACCTTCGCTTTCAGCCTGCCCGGTCTGTACGAAATTACGGTCACCCTGACGGATGCCGATAGCCAGCAGACGGTATACACCCGGGAAGCGGCGGTTTATAATGTGAACGGATTCAGCTCCTTCTCGGACGACTTTCTGGACAGCATATGGAGTCTGCAGAATGTGGAGCTCGAGGATAACTATTCTCTGGATAGCTATTACTCCCTCCATGCCCGCTCTGGCTTTCTGTCGGTGCACCTGAATGAGAAACCCGCCCGACCGTTTACGTTTTTCTCCCCCACCTATCCCATGCTTTACCGGAGTCTTTCCGAGACGAACGACTGGGTGATGCAAACCCGGCTCCAGATGGAGACGCGTCAATTTGGTAACTATCTTACCGGCCTGCTGGCGGAAATCGTCGAAGGCGGCGACACCAATCGCTACGCCTTTGGGATGAAAGATGGAAGCACCCTGCAGGTCGTCCAGCAGTTGTCGAGCGGTCTGGAAACCGTGCTCGCGGCGGCCTCGGTGGTGGAGAATTCAAATACCCTTCGGATTCACCGTGCCGGGAACCAGCTGCGCTTCGAACGCAGGAACGACGATGACACCTGGACGCTCGTGCATACGAAATCCTTGACGCCTGGGACCACCAGCCTGCAAGGCGGTGTTTTTGCCTCCACCGAAAGCGCGCAGTCGATTCGCACCGCCTTTGATTACGTGATGACTATCGACATCTCGACTACGCCCTCGATTTACGAAGGCTTGCGTATCAGTGAAATCATGTACGATCCGCCCGGCGGAGATACCTACGAATACCTGGAGCTGATCCACCTCGGCGTGGGGTCCATTGACCTCGCCGGCGTGAAGTTCGTCGCCACCCAGCCCTTCGATGAGCTTATTCTCGCCAGTCGGATCATGAATCCGGGCGATCGCGTATTGATCGTCAACGACAGCGCCGCCATGCAGGCGCGCTACGGAGCAGGCATCCTTCCTTCCATCGCCGGTGAATGGGCTGAGGGTAAATTGAGCAACAATGGCGAGCGCATCACCCTGGTGGATCCGAGTGATCACATCATCCTGTCATTCGTCTACGGGGTGAATGGACGCTGGCCTTTGCGCGCCGCGGACGAAGGTGGCAGCTCGATCGAGATCGTCGATCCCTTTGCCGATCTCGAAGATCCAGCCAACTGGACCGCGAGTCATCCCTACCAGGGGACGCCGGGCTCGGGCTCGAGCGGCCCAGCCCAGCCGGTGGTGATCAACGAAATCCTCACCCACACCGACAGTCCCGCCGTGGATGCTGTTGAGTTGTACAACACCTCGGCCTCACCGGTGAACATCGGCGACTGGTATCTCAGCGATAAAGCCGGGGATTACCAGAAGTTTAAAATCCCGGCCAACACGATGATTGGCGGCTTCGGGTATATCACCTTCGACGAAACCCAGTTTAATCCCAACGGGGATTGGAATCCCAGTCCCGGGGTGCCCGCCGCCTGGGAGTTTGGTCTGGGCTCAAAGGGAGACGAGTTGTACCTGATCGAAGCCGATGCGAGTACGAACCTGGTGTCCTTCATCGATCAGGTCG
>JBLIND010000152.1:0-14090 GCA_047639095.1 Candidatus Omnitrophota bacterium
GCAACGAAGTCCGTTGCGAGCGCCGAAGCGAAATTACGCCAGATCGAAGCGATCGAGGTGCATGACCTTGCCCCAGGCGGCGGCAAAATCAGCCGCGAAGGTCTCCTGTGCATCCGCACAGGCGTAGACTTCCGCAAGCGCCCGCAACTCGGAGTTTGAACCGAAGAGCAGATCGACGCCCGAGCCCGTCCAGATGACCTCGCCGGTCCCGCGATTGCGGCCTTCAAACAGGTCTTGGGATCCAGCGGCAGGCGCCCATTCGATGTTCATGTCCAGCAGGTTCACGAAAAAGTCCTGGGTCAACGTCCCTGGACGTGAGGTCAAGACGCCGCAGGCGGAAGAGCCGACGTTGGCATTCAGCGCCCGCATGCCGCCCAGAAGGACGGTCATCTCGGGTGGGGTCAAGGTCAGCATGTGCGCCTTGTCGACGAGTAGCTCTTCGGCCGAACGCGCGAGTCCGGCTTTGAGGAAGTTGCGGAAGCCATCTGCTTTCGGCTCGAGCACGCCAAAGGATTCCACGTCCGTCTGTTCCTGTACCGCATCCATGCGACCGGGAGCGAAGGGCACCTGGACGTCCTGCCCGGCGGCCTTCGCGGCGGCTTCAACCGCGGCACAGCCACCCAGCACAATCAGGTCCGCAAGCGAAACCTGTTTACCGTTGCCATTGAAGTCCTGCTGGATCTGCTCCAGGGCGCTCAACACTTTTGCCAGCTCGTCGGGCTGATTGGCTTCCCAATCTTTTTGCGGGGCCAGACGAATCCGTCCGCCGTTCGCGCCGCCGCGATTATCCGTGCCGCGAAAGGTGGATGCCGATGCCCAGGCGGTCGAGACCAGTTGGGACGTCGACAAGCCAGATGCGAGGATCGTGCCTTTGAGGGTGGCGATATCCTCCGCGCCGATGAGCGCATGAGAACAGGCCGGAATGGGATCCTGCCACAACTGCGGTTCGGCCGGGACCTCGGGACCGAGACAGCGAGCATGTGGCCCCATGTCGCGGTGGGTCAGCTTGTACCAGGCCTTGGCAAAGGCGTCGGCAAACTGATCCGGGTTTTCGTGGAAGCGTTTGGAGATCGGCGCATAGATCGGGTCCATACGCAGGGCGAGGTCCGTGGTGAACATGATCGGAGCGTGCTGCTTGGCCGAATCGTGCGCATCGGGAACCGCACCCGCGCCCGCGCCATCCTTGGGTGTCCACTGGGTGGCACCGGCAGGGCTCTTCGTCTGTTCCCACTCGTACCCGAACAGGTTGTCGAAGAAGTTGTTATCCCACTTCGCGGGCTCGTTGGTCCAGGCCCCTTCGAGGCCACTGCCAATCGTGTCGCCGGCGTTGCCGGTACCAAAGCTGTTCTTCCAGCCGAGGGCCTGCTCCTCGAGGGGCGCACCCTCGGGTTCACGTCCGACATATTTATCCGGATCCGCCGCGCCATGCGCTTTGCCAAAGGTGTGACCACCGGCGATGAGCGCAACGGTCTCTTCGTCATTCATGGCCATGCGACCGAAGGTGTCGCGAATATCATGAGCGGCCGCGAGCGGATCGGGGTTGCCATTCGGACCTTCCGGATTGACGTAAATCAATCCCATCTGCACCGCGCCGAGCGGATCTTCCAGTACGCGATCACCGGTGTAACGCTGGTCGCCCAGCCACTCGGTTTCCGGACCCCAGTAAATATCCTCTTCCGGCTCCCAGACGTCTTTGCGCCCACCGGCAAAGCCGAAGGTCTTGAAGCCCATGGATTCCAACGCACAGTTTCCGGTCAGGATCATCAGATCCGCCCAGGAAATATTGCGGCCGTACTTCTGTTTGATCGGCCAGAGCAGACGACGCGCCTTGTCGAGGTTCACGTTGTCGGGCCAGCTGTTCAAGGGAGCAAATCGAAGCGTCCCCGAACCGGCGCCACCGCGGCCGTCCAGGGTGCGATAGGTCCCGGCGCTGTGCCAGGCCATGCGAATGAAGAAGGGTCCATAATGACCATAGTCGGCCGGCCACCAAGCCTGCGAGTCCGTCATCAGGGTCACAAGATCGACTTTCACGGCTGCCAGATCAAGTGCCTTGAAGGCCTCGGCGTAATTAAAATCTTCGCCCATGGGATCCGAAAGAGTGGCATTCTGACGGAGGGGTTTCAGACTCAACTGATTGGGCCACCAGTGCTGGTTCGCGGTGCTGCCGACCGCTTTGTGTCCGCTCATCACCGGGCATTTGCTTTCGCTGCTCATGTTCTTTCCTCGTGTTTTGTTGTTTTTACGACTGAAATAGAAGGATCAGAAATCCTCAAAAAGGCCCGGATACCCTCCATGCCTGACCCGGGATTGTCAACTCGATCCCGCCTGTCGAAAACCCTGAGCTTAGGGCAACGTTCCGATTCCGACCCATATATCTCTGACCGTGCGAACACCTTACGATTTTTGGTACGTGCCGAAGGCGGTGCCATGCGATTTTTGAGAGCAGGACACACGATTTTACATTCCTCTGACACTCGCGGCCCTTGGCCTGTGGTAGGATCCGCCGCATAAACTATCCGACAGTTTTCTCGATCTTTCTCTCCCTCGCAAGCCTCTGGTTGACCCCCGATTTCGACTCCTGCCGGCGTCGTGGAGTCCGAGGCGACGACCGCGATCACCTTCGACTACCTGGATGACGAGGATGGACGTATCAACGGTGAAGTACGCATTACGCTCACCGCCGATGAACACGGGCGCGGGCAGCTGACGGCTGACGGTTGACGGCTGGCGGCTGACGGTTGGCGGTTGGCCTTTCCACCGTCGGACCACACGTGGAACATCAACCCGGATTCGAGGCGCTGCGTGGACGCAATGTGCACACCGCCTGGCAACTTTCACAGATGATCCAACAAGGCTTCCGGCTCGCCACCTATGATGAAAACCAGCACTACCTTCCCGATGCACCGACCCTTGAGGCACGCTGGGGAACCCTCCACCGACGGGCCGTGCAGGCTGATGGCACGATCGCCCTGCACCAATTGAACGCCTTCAAAACGCTTAAGCTCGGCCTTCGCCTGAAGGCCGCGGATGCACCCAACTCGATTCAAATCTCCGCCTGGTGCCAAAAAAGTCAGCGTGGCCACCTGACCTTGACCTCAAGGACCCTGCTCCTCGATCTCGAGACCAAGGACCATGCGTATTCCTGGTTCGAGAAATATCCGGCCATGCAGAAAGCCCGCGGCATGACAACGATCTGGGCTGACCTCGTCGCATCGAAATCGAAAACCGTCGACGTCTCGAAAGATCTCCCGCCCCTGGACGCGGCCGAAGTCCTGAAAGACCTGGAGGTTCCGGAGCAGGTGGTAAACTTCGGCGACCGGAAGAAAGCCGAGCCCGGCGTGTTCTATCTACAGCAGGTTCAGCGCGCGCGGATTCAGTCACGCGTGGATCTGTTGGACGAACGCCGACTCAGTGAAGGGTTGAGAGCGATGCTCGCGCGGGCGGCCTGGGCTCAACTGAAGCACGATCCGATCGAGGCCCCGTTGAAAGACTGGATCCAGGATACCGTCGACGCCTATAAAGATTCGGGAACGGTCACCAAACACCTCGTCTACTACAGTGTGACCAAGAATAGCAAAGCCCTCCCCGAGAAGCTCCGACCGATCGGCGCCGAGCGGGCCTTGTCGCTTCGCTAGGCGCTTACCGGCGTCGACGCAACGTGAGCGCAGCGCCACCCACCAGCAGCAAAGCCCAGGTCGAGGGTTCCGGGATGGCCGTGAGCGACAGAAACATCCTTGAAGCATCATAGCCGATCGTAGGATTGAGGCCGGTGAATCCATTTAAGGTGATGTCGGCGGGGTCGGCAAAGCTCCCGGTATTGCCGCTGAACGAGACCAGATCAATGGTCCCCGGTCCGCCGAGATAGCCGGAGCCATCGACCATGAGCAAAGCACCCGGGGTGATATTGAACGCTCCCGATAGCCCAACGGAATTCACACCGGTCGGACCAAAGAAGAACTCCAGCGAAGAACCACTATCGACCGCCAGGCTGGTGGCGGAAGCCGTGGACGCAGATCCGGAGAGGCGAAGGGTAGAGTTCCCATTGACGCTTATCCCCGCAGCCACGAGGCTTCCGGTCCCCAGCAGGTTAAGCGTGCCGTCGGCACCTCCCCCAACCGTAACGCCGGCGGTCGTGAACGTGCCCGCCGACAGATTGAGGAGACTACCGGTTCCCGTTTGGCCTAAAAGGGTCGGGATCCCCGTCAGATCAAAGTCAGCCGTAAGGTTCAGGGTGTGACCATTTCGGACGATGAGAATATCAAAGGGACTGGCGGGGGCGAAAGGAGCCGACACGGACGTCGATGGGGTTCCCCCCATCTGCATGATGACGTTGCTGGCATCGGCCGCTCCGGTATCCACGGCATCGCCCGGCAGGTTGGTTCCGTTGGCCGCTTCTCCGCCCCAGTTGGCTGGATCGGCGAAATCGACGCCGTCACCGGCGCCGTTCCAGATAAATCGTACCAAGTCAGCCCGCGTGGTTGAAACGGTAAGGACGGCTGCGAGGGCAACCATGAAGGAGAGAGATTGTATATTCATGATCTGACTGGCGTTCCGAAGCTACAGGGTGAGCGAACCAGTACTGCTTTTCCTGCTGCCGCATTGCAACAGAAAAGGGAGCACATCCATTTTCCCGTTTACAGTTCCAAGACCCTCGCCTAAAATAGCCTTGATCGATTTCACAGGAGATTTCATGACACGCGGGGTATTCGAGTCCATTCCGAAACAGGACAAGGTCGGAAAAAAGGCGTTCAAGGCCCTTCAGCCGGAGCTCCGGCAGCAGCTGGTGACCATACAACAGGAACTGCGGGCGGCGAAGGTGCCGGTCATGGTCCTGTTCGCCGGCGTCGACGGCGCGGGTAAAAGCGAAACCGTCAACCTCCTGAATGCTTGGATGGATCCGCGCTGGGTACTCAGCCATGCGTATTCCAGTCCCACCGAAGAGGAAGCGCAGCGCCCCCCCTTCTGGCGATACTGGCGGCACATTCCGGCGAAGGGTCAGATCGCGATGTACCTGAGCGCCTGGTATTCCAAGCCGCTGCTGGATCGTGTGCGGCGCACGATCTCCCAGGAACACTTCGAAGCCCAGCTGACTGACATCGCCGCTTTTGAACGCAGCTTGCAGGACAACGGCATCCTCCTCCTGAAATTCTGGATGCACCTCGACAAGCAGTCCCAGAAGAAACGCCTGGAAGAACTCTCCTCGTCACCCGAAACCGAATGGCGGGTGAAACCCGGTGCCTGGGAAAACTGGGGCTTATACGACCGCTTTATCGATGCATCTGAAACCATTGTTAAGCATTCCGAAAAGGCCGGTGCCCCCTGGCACCTCATTAACGGCTCGCAGGAGAACGCCCGCACCCTGCAGGTTTTTCGTATCCTGCTCGCCTCCATTCAGGTGCGCTTGAAACAAGACGCCACCCGCCAGGCCACGCAGTCCGATAAGGACTGGGATGCCGCCATGAAAAAGACGCGCGGTGCCCTGGGCCGGATGGACCTGACCCCCACCCTCAAACGCGAGAAATACAACCAGGAGATGAAAACCCTGCGCCGCAAGCTGGTGCAGCTGCAACACCAGGCGCAAGTGGCCGACCTGTCGACGGTGCTCGTGTTTGAAGGCCAGGATGCTGCCGGAAAAGGGGGCGCCATTCGCCGTCTCGTCAAAGGTCTCGCGGCCCAGGAATACCAGGTGATCCCGATTGCCGCACCGACCGATGAAGAACTGGCACGCCACTACCTCTGGCGCTTCTGGCGTCATCTTCCGCGCCGAGGTCGGGTTACGATCTTCGACCGATCCTGGTACGGCCGGGTGCTGGTCGAACGCATCGAAGGCTTTGCCCAGCCAGCCGAATGGCAGCGGGCCTATCAGGAAATCAACGAATTCGAATCGCAGCTCACGCAACACGGTATGATCATCTGCAAGTTCTGGATTCAGATCGACAAAGCCGAACAGTTACGCCGCTTCAACGAACGCACCAACACGCCTTACAAGCAGTGGAAGATTACCGACGAAGACTGGCGCAACCGAAAACGATGGGACGCCTATACCACGTCGGTCGAAGACATGGTGGCGCTTACCCACCAGCCCAAGGCCCCGTGGACCCTGGTGTCCGGCAACGATAAACTGCACGCACGGATGACGGTGCTGCGCACGGTGTGCGAGCAACTCGAAAACGCCTTGGCCCGCGTGCGCTGATGCGCCCCACCGCAGGGGGACGGCCTACGCGAGCAGCTCGTGGATGACCTTCCCGTGCACATCGGTCAGGCGGTAATCCCGGCCGGCATGGCGGTAGGTCAGGTCTTCGTGGTTAAACCCCATCAGGTGCAGAATCGTGGCGTGAAAGTCGTGGACATGTACGGGCTTCTCGATCGTACGCATGCCATATTCATCCGTGGCCCCGTGGACGATTCCGGGTTTGACCCCGGCACCGGCCAACCAGGAGCTGAAGGCCCAGGAATGGTGTTCGCGGCCTTTGTGATCGGCCTGGCTGTTAAACGGCGTGCGCCCGAATTCCGTGGTCCACACGACCAGGGTGTCCTCGAACATGCCGCGCTTTTTTAAATCCTTGAGCAAGGCCGCGATCGGTTGATCCACATTCTTCGCCAGGTTTGCATGCATGAGCATATCGTCGTGCGAATCCCAATTGCGATACGAGCCGGTATCGATCAATTCAATGAAGGGCACGCCGCGTTCCGCGAGGCGCCGGGCGGCAAGGCACTGCCAGCCGAATCCGGAGGTCTGCTGGCGCCCGGCTAATCCGTATGACGCGATTGTTTTATCCGACTCGTCGGAAAAATCAAAGGCATCCGGAACCGCCATCTGCATGCCGAACGCGGTTTCAAAGGATCGCAGCCGCGCTTCGAGCAGCGGGTCGGCATCCCGGGTCACCAGGTGGGCTTCATTCAGCTTTTGCAGCGCCGCCAGCTCAATCGCCTGGCGATCGCGCGGCGTACGCGGCTCGATGTTCGCGACCGGAACCGCGCCGGGGAACACGCGGGTGCCCTGGTGCGCGCCCGGCAGAAAGTCACTCGCGAACACCTGGCTGCCCGCGTAGGTCTGCTTGGGTGCGATCACCACAAAACCGGGCAGGTTTTTATTCGGGGTACCCAGGCCATAACTCACCCAGGATCCGATGCTCGGTCGGGCAAAGGAAAACGAACCAGTGTGCATCCCGAGCGTGGCATTGTAGTGGTTGGAGTGCGAGGTATGCATGGACCGGATCAGGGCGATGTCATCCATACATTCCCCGACATGCGGAAACAGCGTACTCACCTCGGTCCCGCACTGTCCGCGCGGGGCAAAATCCCATTGCGGGCGCTTGAGAAAGATCTGTTCATACCCCGGACGATTTTTGATCTCGGGATGATCCGCTTGAATCTCCTTGCCGTGATCCCGGAACAGCGCGGGTTTGGGATCGAAGGTGTCGATATGCGAAACCCCGCCGGTCATGAAGAGAAAGATCACCCGCTTGGCCTTGGCCGGGAAATGGGGCTCGCGCGGCTGCATGGGGTCGCCGCTGCCCGCAAGCACCGACTGCATGATACCGGGAAACAGAAGCGAGCCGGTGACCGACGAGCGAAGAAAATGCCGACGGCTGGTTTGGGATGAGGGGTCGTTGCGCATCATTCAGTCCAGATGGAGAAATTCGTTACTCGCGAGCAGGATCCGGGCAAAGGCAGCCCACCTCTCCTCCGGTGTACCGGGATACGCGGACAGGAATCGTGCCGCGTCAAGTTGTTCCGCCGGGGCATGTGCGCGATCAAAAACCGTCTGGTACGCCATGGCGATCCGCTCCCGGGCACTGCCCAAAAACGACTTGGATACCTGCAGGGCTTGCTCGTGAAAAAAGGGATCATTGAGGAAGTACAAGGCCTGGGTCGGCACGGTTGTGTTTTCCCGTTCGGCCGTGCTCGTATTCGGATCCGCCCCGTCGAAAAGAGATAGAAAGGGGTGGGCACGTTGGCGCTGCACCATCAGGAACGCGCTGCGGTGATCGCTTTCGAACACCGCGTGAAAGGGTTTGTGTTGGGTGAATTTCCAGGCATCCACCGGCGGAAAAGGATGGGCCCCGCCCGGTTCCAGGTTCAAGGTGCCAGCCAGCTCGAGCAGGCTGTCCCGCAGCTCCTCCGCACTCAAGCGCCGTCGAGAAAATCGAGCCAACCAATGATTCTTTGCATCCACCTCGGCCAGGACCGGCGAAGAGGCGCTGCTCCGCTGATACGCCTCCGTACCTAGAATCAGTCGGTGCATGGCCTTCACGCTATAGCCGCTGGCCACGAATTGTGCAGCCAACCAGTCCAACAGCTCCGGGTGGGTTGGCGCTTCGCCCCGCGCACCAAAGTCGTTGGGCGAACGCACCAGGCCTTCGCCGAAATGCCCCTGCCAGATGCGGTTCACCATGACCCGGGCAAACAAGGGGTGACGGGTGATCCACTCTCCCAACTCGCGTCGACCACTGCCCGCTTCAGGTGGCAGGACCTGGCCTCCAAACACACTCAGCCAACGCCGAGGAACCTCGTCACCCAGGGTTTCGGGCTCGCCGCGCAGATGAACCCGGGTGTTTTTCACCTCGTCATCCACCACGGCATAGGCCGTCGGAACTTCCGGCTTCTCGGGCGAGCGGTGGTTGGCGACTCCCAAATCAGCAAAGGCTTCCCCCAGACCCGGATGGGCCAGGTGCTCCACCTTAAACCGTACCCCCTCGTGTGTGTGCGGATGTACATCCTTCACCCGCCCGGTAAGGCGGACCGGCCCATCGACCGGGCTCACCCAGGCAACCGCAACCGCACCGTGCCGACCGGGCAGGAGAAACAGGGACTTGGGCGGAAGCGTTGTCCACACCTGCATCGGCGCGTCAGATTGGTTGGCGAACACCGACTCCTGCCCGTTCAGCGACCAGATTTTCAGTTCGCTATGCCCATCAATCTCCTCTTCACTATGATCCAGCATGGTCGGCCCATTATGCGCGATGAAATACCAGCAGGGTGAGCCTCCATCCGGTTGCGGGTTGTCCAGGGTCAGGTGCGGGATGAGATCGGCCAGGTCCCACACCTCGTCGCCCTGCTCAATCGTCCATTCCACCAGGGTGGTGTCATCGCGAACGGTCCCGTTGGCATCCACAATGAGCTGCAACACCTCACCCTTGCGCAACACGACGTTCTCGACCGACGGGCCTTCAATCAATACTTCCTGTCCTTCATCGACGACGGACTCGAGCAGGAGATGGGTATTCCCCACGGACCATTCGTTGATGCGAGCCCGTCCAGCCGTGACCCGTGCATGCAACTCCACCTTTTGCGTCTCCTTGAACTTCAGCCGCGCCTGCCAGGTGGCGTTTAGTTCCTCCATCTCCCTCGGATGCAACAAAGGCACCAGATCGCGTGGCGCACTTTCTTTTTCACTCCCCGAATAGGAAAAACGGGAGCTGTCGAAAATACCGTACAAAGCGTAGTAATCTTCCGCGGTCACCGGATCGTATTTATGATCGTGACAGCGGGCACAGCCGAGGGTGAGCCCCATAAAGGTCTCTCCGAGATTGTTGATCACATCCTCGTACATGAGGTGGATGTCGTCATCGGTGTCATGCCCGAATCGCCGGGCGATGGCCAGGTAGCCCGTGGCAATGATGCCTTCCCTGAATTCGGCATCCACGGCATCGGCGTTGAGCAGGTCGCCGGCGAGCTGCAGCTGGACGAATTGGTCGTAGGCCATATCGCGGTTGAAGGCATCGATGACCCAGTTCCGATATCGCCAGGCATGCGGCAACGGTCGATCCGTATTCTCTCCTGCCGTGTCGGCATAGCGCACCACGTCGAGCCAGCGTCGGCCCCAATGCACCCCGTATTGGGCCGAACCCAGCAACTCCTCGACCTGCTCGGCAAAAGGCTTGGCCTCAAGGTGGTCCGGAGGCAATCCCGTCAAACCGTAACTCAAGCGGCGACGCAAGGTGCGCGCATCCGCCGAAGGATTGCCTTCGAGGCCACAGGCAGCCAGTGCCTCGTCGATAAACCCATCAACCCGTGCCGATGATGGATTGGCTTCGGCAGCGGGGAGGGGTTGAAACGCCCACCACGCACGCGCTTCGCCTTCCAGCATACCGCCTATTTTCACATCCGAAGCGCCGACGCGGGACACGATGCAAAGGCTTATCAATAGGCTTGCTGCAAGATTGGAAATATTCAGAAACATGTGTTTTATCAGCAGGGTGGAACGGTTTGGACCCGGTACAATATAGCGGAAATGCGAGTATGCCAATGTTGACAATGATCAACATCCTCCGCGTAAGACAAGAAAAAACCCATGACTACCCGAACATGACCGCTCCTGTGCCCTAGGACGCGTCTCGTTTCTCCGAGCAAGCCAAAGGATGTGGGAGGGACTACGAATGACGCGAGATAGCGATATGTCTTCCGGGGCGACGACGGACACGTTCACCACCACCCCTGCGGGGCGAGTGATCTTTTTTGGAACCCCCTCGGGCTGCAGGCGCTCAGACATACGCTTTTCTGCCGCGCTTTGCGGGTCCGGGCCGGGCCAAGTCCAGCCCCGGCGCGTCCAGGTGCATGCTGTCCAGCGGGTCGTTTCACGTTACCCTGACCGGATTCGGGGATACGTTTCGAAGCATGTTCATGCGCCCTGATTCCCTTTTCGTCCTTTTACTGTTTTTGCCGCTCTCGGTGTTGCAGGCTCAATCCTTGGATCTCGCGGATTACGAGGCGCATTTCACCAACAACCTGGCGCGCATCGACCAAAGCCATCCCGATCCGACCATTGATGCCTCTAAGCAATATAATGCTCAACTGCTTCGCCTTGAACAAACGCACCAAAGCCAAGGCCAGCTTGAAGCGGTCCTTTCGTGCCGCAAGGAGATCGATCGTTTCGCGTTGGAGACCTCTGTACCCGCAGAGGTGCCGGAAGGTTTTTCACGGAACATGCGGAAGATTCACTATCGATATTTCCTCAGCCGAAGAAACGGTTCGCAAGCGCGAAATCAGCGTCTCGCAGCCCTGCTGAACAGTTATAGCGGTGCCTTGGATGACCTGGAAAAAAGGCAGGTAAAGGCGGGTCAAATCGATCGTGCAAAACGTACCCGGGTCGAGCTCAACAAAATCAACGACCTGCAGGATCACGTGCTGGAAGACATGGGGCAGATCAACACCGCGTTTGCATCTGTTCATCAGGCGATGGAAGAGCTCATGGCGGCGCGAACGCAGACAAACCGCTTTGCGCCGGGCTCACGCTTGCCCCCCACCCTCCTGCGGGACCGAGTGCTGCACTACACCTTCGACCGGGACGAACCCGACAAGGTCAGCGATCAAAGCGGCAAAAGGCACCACGGCGAATCGCATGGCGCAAACTGGGTTCGCCAGGGCAAGATCGGCGGCGGCATCGAAGTCGACTTCAACAGTACCTACGTCACGATTCCTACAGACACCCTGGGGAACTGGGAAGCCCTCAGTTACGCGGTCTGGGTGAAGGTGCCCTCGTACAGCGGAAGCGCCTGGCCTTCGTTCATTGGCGCATCGACCACATCGCATGACGTCAATATATCCATCGGCATCGCCCAGAGCACGGGAACCTTGTACGCTGAAGTCGACACCGAGGGCGGCAACGCTCCGATTCATCGTGGAAAAATGCCCTTGCCCTGGGACACCTGGTTCCACGCCGCCATCGTATACGATGGGGAAACCCTGACCGAATATGTGAACGGCGAACCCGGCGCTTCGCTACCGGCAAGCGGCGCCCTGAAGACGGTCCGTGAGCTGCACCTCGGCCGCGGCAGCAAGATGTGGAACCCGACAAGCTCGCTCATTGGCCAGCTTGATGAAGTCATCATCTTTGATCGCGCCCTGAGCGCAAGTGAAGTGAAGGCCATTTACCAAGCGCAAAAATAGGCCGGCTCTCTACGCGCCGCAACCTCTGCCACACAGGGCAATCCGCCAGATTATGCCGTTTGGAAACAGCACGTGTTTCGGTCTCGACGCCGAAGACGGCAGCACACCAATCGTGCACGACGACCATGTCTTTACGAGCAGCGCGTATGGAACCGGTGGTGGCCGGGCACGTATCACTGACGATCGAAAAGCCGAAGAAGTGTACTTCGGATAAGAAAATGGCGAACCACCATGGGGGTCTGGTGAAGGGCGGTGACCACCACTATGGTTTCGGCAATGGCGGACTGATCGGTCTGCATCACCTCAGCGGAGAGATCGCATGGAGACACGAGGATTCCGGCACACAGAGAAACTATCAGAAGAGGATCACGTCTCCGCTCAGCATGCCGGCGTGCGGCGAATCGCCCGGCGCATCAGCGCGAAAGCGCCGATCAGCATCAACCCCAGGGTCGATGGCTCGGGAATGGCTGCCGAGTTCGCCAGCAGGTCGAGCGCGGCGCCATCGAGACTATTGATGCTGCTGAATGCGATGCGATCGAGCGTAAGTCCGGATTCGCGATCGTCGATATTGAAAACCTGAATCTGGTTGAGCTGCCCGGCACCGACCGTGTAATCCGCGTTCGTGTTGTGCCAGCCGAAGACCCCTTCGCTGTTTACCGTGTTGTACCCGGTCACAATTTCCGTAGCCGTCTCACCAAAATCGATCGGACGGTAGAAGGAGTCTTCGTTTCCATAGTTGGTGGGCACCCCGTTGTCTTCAAACATCGAATACCGCACGTACATCCGATAGGTACCCGCTTGCTGAAAACTCATCTTGTAGGTAACGGTCGAGGAGTGATCGCCGTTGACCACGCGCAGGTCATCCATCAAAGCCTCGCCACCTGAGGCATTGCTTCCCGCTGCAAGCACTTCGCTGCCGAAGGCCGAGACGAAGGAGGACGCGGTATCCACATGTACAAAGCCTTGGCCGGGTGCGTTGTAGACCAGGCTGTCGTAGGTTTCTGCCTCAAAGGCGATGTGGGTATCGGCAGCACCCTGAGTGAAAACGAGATCGGCACGAGCGAAAGGGCAGATCATCGCGAGGCCGAGTGCAGACAGGAGCGGTCGTATTTTCATGAACAAAGCATGAAGTCGCTCCGCGCAACCTGCAATACAATAATGAGCCTGGGGCTTCCCGTGGTCTCGTGCGGGTCGAACCACCGGAAGTGCGAGGTCGGACCAGGGCCCTCTAAAATAAGGCTTTAGCCCCAAAGAGTTTTACGGTACCGGCGCGATCTGTACCTGTACGCGGCAGCTCCGATTCATAAAAAGCCCGGTGTACACAGAGTAAATATGGAAACACACAATTTCATTGAACATCCACGCTGATTTACATCACCACCTGACGATCTCGATCTCTTCAGGGACCCACGGAGCTGGATTCTGGGCGTCACGGAGTGGACATGGTCATTAACACTGTGTTTCAATCCGGGGTTTTACACCCCAAAAAACCATTCGGCCTGCAGGGTCGGACGACCATGGCAGCATGGGATTCTTGAACAGAGGGTAAAACATGATGAAGCTTTTGCAGGTAACGATTCTGGTGTTCGCATGCTTGTCAGCGCAGGCTGCGACCTATTACGTGAGCCAGTCCACCGGCAATGACGGTTGGGATGGTGGAGCTGCGGCACCGACGGAAGGAAGCGGCCCCTGGAAGACGCTCAAGAACGCCTCTCGAACTTATCTTCCCGGCGATGTCCTGCTCCTGAAACGCGGCGACACCTGGAACGAGGAGTTGCGCCCCCTGGGCAACGGATCGGCTGACCGACCGATCTCGATCGGTGCCTACGGGGAAGGGCCGAAGCCGGTCATCGATCGCGAGGACGACAATCAGGACCTGACGGGAATTCGCCTCTCCCACCAGGGCGGATTTAAGATTTCCGGGATCGAGTTCGCCCATTGCATGACGGGGATCTACGCCGACTATCCGGACGACGGCGAACCCCGGGAGTACCTCTGGATCGAGGACTGCTATTTCCGCGATTCTCTCAAATACCAGCACTACGAGGATTACCCGAACCGCAAGATCGGCCTGGGAATCTGCCTCTTCTCTCATGAGCGCGACAACAAGGTCGTCCTGAAAGACATCATGATCAGGGATTGCGTCTTCCGCCGTCTGGCCTCGGGTGTCTGGACCAATAGCCCGGACAATTTCAACA
>JBLIND010000153.1:0-14087 GCA_047639095.1 Candidatus Omnitrophota bacterium
CCAGCTGTGCATGGCACAGTGAATGAGTACGGCCGGGACGCCGTTAACGCGTGTCTGGTCCATCAGGTTGTCGGCGGCTTCAAGGTCGCGGCTGTGGGCGAAGCAGAAGTTGTATACGACGGCATCGTAGCCCTTGGCGTAATCCTTGGTGCGCAGCTTTTCAATTTGTGAATCGTGATCGCCGGTCATCACCGTGACGTCCCACCCCGCCTTTTCGCCGATCTGTTTGAAAATTTCCATCTGGGGGGTGTACTTGTGCCAGCGTCCGGGTTCATGCGTGACGTAGAGGACCTTGGTCTTTTCGGCAAAGGCAGATGCGGACAGCAGCATGATGGCGGTCCAGATAAGGGTCTGTTTGATTTTCATAGGTTCTTCCTGATAGGGGGTTGGGTTCGTTGTGTATTGTTTCGAGTTGGACGTGCATTGCAAAGAAAAATTCAAACCTTTCCCTGGGAGGGTGTTTGCCCCACTGGGAGCGCAGGCATCCTGCCCGCATTTTTATTCAGGCCCGCGAAACACGCGAAAGGACGCGGAACGTTGGAGGGTGGGGGAACTGCAGATGAACGGATGTAAACTAAGTGGGTCAGGTTCGTTTAAAAACCAGCAGCTCAAAACGCGCCTTCACCTGCAGGTTTTCCCGTTCCTCTGCTGCGGCCATGCCGGACCGACTGGCTTTCCAGGTCAAGGGGGTCATCCCGATCAGCTGGCGCATCTGTGGTCCATCCAGATCCAGGTCGAACGCGACGACCTGCCGGTCCAGCAGCATAAAATGCGCAGCACAGGCTGCTTCGGCTCGCGCGGCTTTGTCGATGTCGTCTGCCGGGTTCTCCATGAGGATCGCCCGGAGCTCTTCCAGGTGTTCCGCTCCGGGAACCAGCATGATCATGCGGCCATCCTTTTTCAGGACGCGTGCAAATTCTTCAACCTTGCGCGGCGACATGAGGTTGAGCAGGACATCGACGGTATCGGACTTTACCGGCAACTCGCGCATGAAGTTGGCGATGATCCAATGATGGCCCGGAAAGGCCTTCGCGGCGGCCTTGATTCCGGGTTTTGAGATGTCGATGCCGCAACACCGCGCGTCGGGGTGTTGCGCCGCCAGAGCCGCGAGGAAATGGCCGGTGCCGCAGCCCGCATCCAGTACGACTTTCGGGTCGAGTGGCTTCGTCGCGGCACACAGCGCATGCACCAGCGGGTCGTAATGGCCGCCATCCAGAAAGGCCTGTCGGGATGCAATCATCTCGGGCGAGTCGCCGGCCTGGTTGGATTTCCGATGATGACTCAGCAGCACATTTACATAGCCCTCACGTGCGGCGTCGAAGCGATGTCCCGCCGCGCAGGCGAGGCCGTGTGCGTCAGGCTGCAGGTTATCCCGACATACCGGGCATTGGAGTGGAAATGCAGGGTCCTTGGTCATAAATCGAGGCGATCATGCGGTATGTAGTGGATGTTAACAACCCGTGAAATCACCTGTTTCGTTCTTGCCCTGGTCCTGGTCTGTTCCGCCTTTTCAGCCGATAGCCTGCCGGTGTTGATTGAAGACCAGATGCCGCAAAGCGTTCGAGCGCTGTATGCCGATTACGATGCCCGGCGTGAGCCGCTGGAGGTACGGGTCGTTCGCGAATGGCAGGAGGAGGGCAACACGATCCGCCTGCTCACCTACACCATCGGCACCTTCAAGGGGCAGAAAGCGACCATGGCTGCCTTCTATGCTTTTCCGACCCAGCACGAGGGCAAGCTGCCCGGGCTCATTCACATGCACGGGGGTGGACAGCGGGCTTCCATCGCCAGTGCCACCTACGCGGCCAACAACGGCTATGCGGGCCTGTCGATCAACTGGGGTGGCCGGCCCATGGAAAAGGCGCTCGCGGATGAGCCGACGACGGATTGGGGGGCGGTCGACGCGACCCAGGCCGGACATAACAGCCACTACAGTTCGCTTTTGCCAGATAAATTGACCATTGACCCCTTTGAGTCGCCGCGCAACAGCAACTGGTACCTGATCGTGCTCGCGGCCAAGCGGGGTGTCACCTTTCTGGAGCAGCAGCCCGAAGTGGATGGCGATCGCCTCGGTGCGTTTGGTCATTCCATGGGCGGGAAGTTGACGGTGATGCTCGCCGGTGCCGACCAGCGGATCAAAGCGGGGACGCCCTCCTGTGGCGGGAGTGGAACGGCGCCGGATGTGATTCGCGATCGACCGAATGCGGGGGTGCGTCCAAAGAAATCCGACCTGTACCATCGGACCATCGACGATGCGCAAAGTTTGAAGGAAATACACGTGCCCATGCTCTACGTCGGCCCGCACAATGATTTTAATGGCATCCTCGACAACATGTACGAAAACTGGAAGGCGATCCCGTGTCCGGATGTGGCCTTCACCATTACGCCGCATATGAATCACCGGGCGATTGCCGAACATACCTACGCCGAGATGCTCTGGTTTGCCGACCACTTAAAAGGTACGTACGACTTCCCTTCGACGCCGGTGATTGCGGCGGTGGTCAAAACCTCGGATGGTCGACCTCGGGTGACGCTCACGCCGGATCGTCCGGGCCAGGTGGCCCGGGTGCAGCTCTACGCCTCCGTCGATTCCCATATTCTCACCCGCTTCTGGCGCAGCGTGCCCGCCGTCCGCGAAGGCGATACCTGGCTTGCCCAGGTGCCGGTGAGCTCGACCGATCAACCCCTGTTCGTGATGGCGAATGTCTATTACCCCTTGACCCACTCAGTCGTCGGCTACCCCTGGATGCGGGAGCCGCCCGAGACCTTCGGGATCTCCTCCCGGATGCTGACCTACACCCCGGATGAACTGAAGCAAGGCGAGGTCAAGGCCCGTCCCGCCCACCTGCGCATGCTCCAGGAAGATTTCGCCGACACCTCGGATGGCTATCAGCTGAATTGGAAGAACGAGCAGTGGTGGAGCACGTATACCCGCAAGATCAAGGATCCGCTGTATGCGGGTCCGGATGGCGCGCGCCTTTCGCTCGATGTGAAGGTCGACCACGACCTGACCTTCTTCTTTGAGGTGCAGGACAATGCCTGGGGGGCCTTTCCCGGTCAGCCGAACGGTCCGTTTTATGCGCCGGTGACGGTCAAGGCTTCCCCTGAATGGCAGACGGTTGGGGTTTCCGTGGCGGATTTTAAGCCCGTCGAGGAACGCACCAAGCACGCGCTCACCAGTTGGCGTCAGGTTACCGAGTTGGGCGTTCGGGGTCGGATCAAACTCACCCGCAATGGCGAAGCCATCGAACTGCCCGGGCCGGGATCCGCACCCAACGCCCGGTGGCGTTGGCCGCGTGAGATGCGCAACCTCCGATGGGAAGGGGGGACGTATGCCGAGGCAACAACGGTCGATGGTCAGCAGGTCCTGTCCGAGGCGGCGTATAAGGAACAGTTTCAAAAAGGCATCGACACCTCCATCGAGTTGGAAAAACGTGATCGCTAGGTTGCATCGCGACTCCAGCCAGTGCTAAATCCACGCCCATGCATATGCGTTGCGTTATTCTGCTCTTAGCCGCCTGGACGATGACCGGTTGTATCGGTCCGCGTTCCTCGGCCAGCAGGTCACTGCCCGACGACCCCGTCCCCGAGCACTGGGCCGCCGCTTCCGACAGCCATGCGGGCCAGATCTCCGCGGGTTGGCTCAAGACTTTTCAGGATCCCACCCTGGAAGCCTTGGTCGCGGCAGCCATGCAGCACAACCGCAACCTGCAGCTGGCGGCTGCACGCTTGCTCGTTGCCCGGGAGCAGGCGGTCGGTGCCGGGGCTGCCCGACGTCCGCAACTTCGCGCGGCGTTTAATCCCTCACGCTCGCTGAGCGAAAACGGCGATGAGCCCTCGACCGATGACTCCTCCTATCGCCTCGGCCTCGACACCTCCTGGGAACTGGACCTGTGGGGTCGACTGCGCGATCTCGATGAGGCGGCGCAGTTGGATCTCTCGAGTGCCGAAGCGGTGTTCCGGAATGCCCAGCTCTCGCTCGCCGCGAATACCGCCAAGGCCTGGTTCAATTTTATCACCGCCGAACAGCAGGTGCAGGCCGCGGAATCCACGCGTGAGAGTTTTCAGCGCAACCATCGGATTACCGAGCGGAATTACAAGGCCGGCGATCCGAGTGCGACGCCGTTGAACGTCCAATTTGGCCGCACGAACGTCGCCTCAGCCGAGCGCTCGCTGGTCCGCGCCCGCTTTAACCGGGACGAAGCCGCCCGGGCGCTGGAGGTGTTGATCGGGCATTATCCGGCGGCGGAAATGGAAGGGCGGAGCGAGCTGCCGGAATTGCCGATCGAGGTCCCCGCCGGGTTACCTGCGGAACTGCTGATGCGTCGCCCCGATCTCGCATCCGCTGCGGCCTCGCTTTCTGCGAGTGCCTACCGGGCTGATGCCGCAGATAAAGAGTTGCTCCCGTCGGTCCGCTTCACGGGCGGGGTTTCCTCCGCCGATGATTCGTTGGGCCGGATGTTGGTCGATCCGGAAACCTTCGTCTGGAATATCGCCTCTTCGCTGTCGCATACGATCTACCAGGGCGGCGCGCCCAGTGCCGCGGCCCGTCGGGCGCTGGCCGAGAACGAAGTGGCGATTCGGAGCTTTGCCGATCAGGCCTTGCGTGCGTTTCGGGAGGTGGAATCGGCCATGGCCTTGGAGCGTTCGCTTGCGGAACAGGAAGCTTTCCTGAAGGTTGAGCAGACGCAGGCCAATCTGGCGGAAGCCCAGGCCGCCCGGGATTACTCCGAAGGCCTCGTGGATATTATTTCCCTGCTGGAGGCGCAACGCCGGGCGGTGAATGCCCGGAACGACATGATTGCCCTCCGGAACCAGCGCCTGCAGAACCGGGTGGATCTTCATCTCGCTTTGGGAGGCGATTTCGATACCGTCGCGCCATGAAGATCGGGATGAACAGCCTGGCAATAAATTGCTGCTGGAGAGCGGCCATAAATCGCCCCAGTCCAGAGAGCCCCATTCCAGAGTGTCGCGTCCAACGTAAAACAACTGAACACTGACCTATGCGTATCCTAATCCGAATCCTCCTTCCGATCATCATCCTTGCCGCGGGCTGGTTTGGTTACACGCGTCTATCGGTCAAAGAGGAGCAACCCAAACGTCCGCGTCCGGAGCCCCGGGTCATTCGCACCGAGGTTCTGGAGCTCAAGCGGCAGGATTTCCAGACGACGGTTCGCACGCAGGGGGTCGTGCAGCCCTACCTCCAGGCGGTTTTGACCGCCCAGGTTTCCGGCAAGGTGGTTTCTATTTCGGAATCGCTCCAGGACGGCAGTTTTTTTATCCAGGGACAAGAATTGCTCAAGCTGGACGGCGCGGATTTTGAAGCGGCCGCATTTACCGCCGAGGCGAACCTGGCCCAGGCGGAGGCCCGTTTTGCCGAGGAGTCCACCAAGTCGAAACAGGCCCGGCTCAACTGGCAGGATCTCGGGTATACGGATGAACCCAACGAGCTCGTGCTCCGCCTGCCTCAGGTGCGTCAGGCTGAAGCCAATGTAAAAGCCACCATGGCCGCGCTGGATCTGGCGATTCGAAACATGGAACGCACCTCGGTGACCGCGCCCTTGACCGGCCGGGTCCTGCAGCGCACGACGACGGTGGGTCAATCGATCAACCCCTCGACCTCGCTGGCCACGATTTTCAGTACGGACTTTGTCGAGGTGCGCCTGCCCATCGCCGCCCGCGATCTGGCCTTTCTCAATCTCCCCGAAAGCACCGCGCAGGCCCCGGTTGCGGCGCTGCTGAACGATGCGATTCAAGAAGGCTCGGAGACGGTCTGGGAGGCGAGCATCCACGGCACCGAAGGCGCATTGGATGCCGACTCACGCGAGCTGTTTGCGATCGCCCGGGTGGCCGATCCGTTCGCGCGCCAACCGGGGACAGAAGGCAACCCACCTTTGCGTATCGGCCAACCCGTGATTGCCGAGATCCGCGGAAAGGTCCTGTCGGGCGTGTTTGTCATTCCGCGCTCCGCCGTGCGCAACCTGAACAACATTTCCCTCGTGGACCGGGATACCCTCACCATTGATCGCCGGGAAATCGCGCCGATCTGGTCCGATGAAACGATCTTCGTCATCCAGGATGAAACCATCCCCGACGGTGCCTTGCTCGCGACTTCACGCATGGCCTATGCACCGGATGATGCTAAAGTTGAAATCGTTGCGCCGAAACCGGAGGTCGAATCAGAAGCCATTCCCGAACCACCTCCGCCGCCCCGCAGGTACCACAAATGATTCGCTGGTTCGCACGCAACGACCTGGCCGCGAACTTTCTCCTCGTGACCATTATCCTGCTCGGGGTGTACACGGCCCTGTACCGGATTCCCTTGCAGGTTTCGCCCTCGCGGGAATACAACAGCTTGATCATCTCCATGGAGTACCGTGGCGGGACGGCCAAGGATGTGGAAAAGTCCATCCTCATACCGATTGAGGAGGCCATGCAGGATCTGGCGGGCATTGATCGCCTCTGGGCACGGGCGAGTCGTGGACGCGGGTTCATGTGGATCACCTTGAAAGACGGGGTCGATCAACAGGCCATACTCGAGGAGACGAAGGAACGGGTGCGCCGGATCCAGACCTTTCCCGGCGAAACCCTGGAGCCCCGCATCTATCTGCCCAATTCGGATGGCTGGCATGAAATCATCCGGGTCGCGATCACGGGTAAAATGACCGAGACCGAATTGCGCCGGGCGGCCGAGCAGGTGCGGGATGACCTGGTGGCGATGGATGGCATCAGTCATGCCGAGCTGCAGGGCGATCGCCCCTTCGAGATTTCCATCGAAGCGGATCAGGAACAGCTCCGTGCCTATGGCCTGAGCTTCCAGGACCTGGCCGATGCCATCAGCCGCTTCTCGGTGGACCTGCCCGCAGGCTCGATTCAAAGCGATGACGGCAACGTCACCGTCCGTGCCATTGGTCAGGCCTATAGTGCCGCCGATTATGGGCGCATTCCGATTCGGGCCGGGAACGGGGCCGATGTTTTGATCGGCGAAGTGGCCAACGTGGACGATGGCTTTGAAGAGGGGATGACCCATGTCCGGTTTAACGGGGCACCGGCGATGATGGTCGAGGTCATGCGTCACGATGATGAAAGTGCCATTGAGGTCGCGGCCCTGGTGCATGATTACGTCGCGCATGCGGCTGAGCGCTTCCCGGAAGGGATCCGCCTCTTTGCCTGGGACGATGAATCGATTTCCATTCGCGGACGCCTGGGGACGCTGGCGAAGTCACTGGTTCAGGGCTGTGTATTGGTCTTCATTATCCTCGCGTTGTTCCTGCGACCCATGTTGGCCTTCTGGGTGGTGATCGGCATTCCGGTCAGTTTTGCCGGAGGCATTCTCTGCATGCCCTTCCTCGGCCTCACCGCCAACCTCATGAGCGTCTTTGGCTTCATCATCGTGGTCGGTCTCGTCGTGGATGATGCCATCGTCACCGGCGAAAATATTTTCGCGCACTTAAAGGAAGGTAAGGATCCGCTGGAGGCGGCGGTGCAGGGAACCAAGGAGGTCGCGGTCCCGGTCACCTTTGGGGTGTTGACCACCATCGTGGCTTTTCTGCCGCTGTACTTCTTTGAAGGGCATTGGAGCACCTTCGCCAAGCAGATTCCACCTGTGGTTGCCCCGGTGCTGGTATTTTCCCTGATTGAGTCGAAGCTGATTCTGCCGTCGCATCTCAAGCATCTCAAGACCGGTCGTACGCGCTTTAACCCGTTCACGCGTCTGCAGAAATGTGTGGCCGATGGCCTGGAACTCTTTGTCAAAAAGCTGTACCAGCCGAGTCTCGCGTTCAGCATTCGCCATCGCTACACAGTCGCGGCCTTGTTCGTGACGATCGCCTTGTTGATGGCGGGCTATTGCAAAAGTGGCAAGCTCGGCTTCGTGAGCATCCCTTCGGTTGATCGCCTGCGTATCTCCGCCCGCCTCGGCCTGCCCAGTGGGACGAAGGTCGAGCAGACCGACCGGTACGTCCGGCGCATCGCCGGGGCGGTCGAAACCTTGAAAAAAGAATTTGTGGATACGGGCAGTGGGCGATCGCTGATCACCAACGTGTACGAGACGAGTGGCCATCGGGATCGCGGTGGCGCGCTGAACGCGGGTGGGGGATCGGTGGAAATCGAAATTCTCCCGCCCAGTATGCGGAAGGCTCCCGGGCCGAAGAACAGCGTGATCGCCAAGCGCTGGAAAGAGTTGGTCGGCGAGCTGCCCGAGGCGGACCACTTCTCGATCCGTACCGAGCAAAGCGGGCGCAGCCGCAATTCCGATGTGCGCGAAGTCGAGCCGATGGAGATCGAGTTGCGCGGACCGGGCTCGGAACAGAAGGTCGCGATTGCACACAAAATCGTTGATCTGCTGCGCAGCTACGAAGGCATCGGCTCCGCTTCCACCGATGTGCAGCATGCGGTCGATGAGTTGGAAATCACCCTCAAACCGCGCGCGGCCGAGTTGAATCTCAATCAGCAAATTCTCGCCCGCCAGGTGCGCCAGGCTTTCTTTGGTCAGGAGGCTCAGCGTGTGCAGCGCGGGACCGACGACGTGCGGGTGATGGTGCGCCTGACCGACAAGGAGCGCAAGTCGCTTCATACGCTGGACACGCTGAAGATTCAGACCCCAAATGGCGCCTCGGTTTCCCTCGCCTCGGTGGCCGATCTTACGCTGGTGAAAGTCCCGGGAACGATTGAACGCATCGATGGATCTGAAGTGATCGAAATCCGCGCCCATCCGGTCGATGAAACCGCTGATATTATGGGCATCGCCACCTCCGCTGCGCCGGCGATCCAGGCCTTGTTGAACGAAGGCGACGGGCTCTCCTTCCGGTACACAGGTTACATCGCGGAGAACGTTGCAACCAAACGCCGTACGATTGTGGGGGCCATCGCCTTGATGTTCGCGCTCTATGCACTGCTCGCCATTCCGTTCAAATCGCTCGTGCAGCCGATTTTTGTTTTGCTCGCGGTTCCATTTGGAGTCATCGGTGCGTTGCTGGGGCACATGATTATGGGGGTTACCCCCTCGTACCTCTCGGTGTTCGGCATGCTCGCCCTCGCCGGTGTGGTGGTGAACGACTCGCTGGTTATGGTCGATTTTATCAATAAAAAACGCAGGGGAGGTGTGCCGCTGGACCAGGCGATTATCGAGGCCGGGGCGCGTCGCTTTCGGGCGATCCTCTTGACCTCGTTGACGACCTTCGCCGGACTCATGCCCTTGATGTTCGACCGCTCGATTCAGGGGCAGTTCCTGATTCCGATGGCGATCTCGCTGGGCTACGGCATCCTGTTTGCGACCGCGATCACCCTCTACCTGATCCCGAGTGCCTATAAGATCAGTGAGGATCTCGGACAGGGGTTGGGCGGGCTTAAACGTTGGTATTTCAGGCCGTTTTCGCGTGCAGAGGGTTAGTAGACCTTTAACCGTTGCCGCTGCATGTCCTATTGTTCAGGTACCCGACCTGACTTATCCATCCGGACCCACCTTATGAACAAGAACTTCTTTTCCGGGCTGCTGATCGCCTTTTTCATATCTGCATTTCCCGCTTTTTCGGCCGACAAGCATTTCGACGACGAGGGAGGCGACGCGCTTTGGAGCAAGCTGCTCAACTGGAGTGATGATACGCTGCCGGATGCGCAAACAGTGATTGCTGGCGGCTTCACTTCGCGCGTCGAGGTTGCGGATAGTTTCTCAGGCTTCGGCCCGCTCTACGTGGGCGGTACCACCGAAGCCCCGAACGGACCCGGCACCTTGATCGTCGACGGGACCCTACTGGTGGATGGCGGAATTGGCGAGGCGATCATCGGGTCAAATCAGCGTCCGGGGACGTTGATGTTGAACCCGGGATCAAGCTTCACGACCACCAACCGGATGCTGGTCGGTCGCAACAGTGGCGGGGGCGGCCTGGTGGAGATCGGCACCAACGTGATACTTACGGTTGGATCGAACTTGCTCGTCAGCAGTGGAGGCGTCTCCAATAATGTTTCCAACGGTATGGTGAACCAGACCGGAGGCCAGGTGGTCCTGTTGAATCCGGGGAGTGATTTGAACATCGGACAGGCTTCCTTTTCTTCGGGCACCTATCGCCTGAGTGGCGGGCGGATCGACCTGGACCGGAATATGAACCTGGGGAATAACAATACCGGCGAAGGGAATCTTCATGTCAGTGGAACCTCCGAAATCAATGCCGGTCAGCATCTGCATTTTCGCCGGGGTCTCGTCACCATCGATGGGGGCGCGGTTCGTGCCGGACGGCTCAATCCCGACGGCGATGTGAATATCGCCGTGGACAATACCGACGTGGCCACGGTGCATGTCACCGGTGGTGTTCTCCAGGCGGCCGATCAGCTTGCGGTGGGACGCAACAACACCAACAGCGTCGCCTTGCTGACGGTGGATGGTGGTACCATCGCATCGGGCAGAAACCTGGTGATTCCGAGTGGCACTGTGCGCCTGACCAATGGCCTGATCCGGGTCGGCACCCTGGATCCAGCCGGTGATCTGGTGATCGGTCAAATTGGAAACGCCGTGGCAGGGACGATGAGTATGGAAGGGGGCGAGTTGCAAATTGCCGATACGTTTTTTCTCCGCCTGGGCAGCATGACACAGACGGATGGCCGGATTTCCGTGGGCACCTCGACGAACACCGCCGATTTCAACGTCGGCCCAGATACCGGAAGCCTTTCGAGCTATGTGATGGAAGGCGGCCTGCTCGAGGTCGTTGACAACCTGAACATCAGTCGTGCGGATCAGACCGGTGAGGGCTCCGTGCTGCTTTCTGGCGGAACGATATCGGTTGGCCGCTCAGTCACGGTGCAATCCGGTACCAGCATCCAGTCCAACGGGGTCTTTCGGATCTCGACCCTCGTCGGGAACGGTAGTTTTAATGTCGGTACCAGTACGGATTCCGTCGGGACCTTCATCCTGGCTGGCGGATCCCTCGATTCGGCCAACACGTTTAATCTCGGGCAGAATATCGGCACGGGCGTCGGGTTTCTGGAGGTGCGGGGAGGTCAGTTGACCACGACCAATGTTATGAATATGCGCAACGGCGGGGTGATCCAAACCGGAGGTATGATTGCAGCTGGTGGCAATATATCTTTCGGGGCAACGCCTGATAACGCGGCATCCTTCGATCTTTTCAATGGAGTCAGTCGCACGGGAAATCAGTTTTACATCGGACAGTCGGTTTCCAACGGGGTGGCGACGGTCAATGTATACGGGGGACGCATCCAATCGGACAGTCACTTCCAGGTGCGTCGTGGAGAGCTGAACGTCGCCGGGGGCACGGTGATCGCTGGAGCCAATCTGAATATCAGTGTCGATATCGGTGGCGGTGCTGATTTATCCTTTTTGGGTGGGACGATCATCGCGAGCAACGTGCTCACCATCGGTCGCAGCGATGGCCTGGTGGATCCCCTGGTCACGATTTACGGCGGCGGAGGCCTTATCCAGAGCGGCGGCAATACCCTGCTCCGAAGCAATGCAACCCTGCGTACCGTCATCGATCTCGCCGGGGTTACGCGCATCGAAACCTTGAACGACGGGGCGGACATCGCTTTGAACAGAGGCTCCACCTGGGATGTGGATCTCGCCGGCGGCGTCTACGTCTCCGCCACCTCGTCCAACGAAGCCTTTCGGGCAAAGGATGCGATCTTCAGCAACCTGACCACCTTTGATGAGCCGCTTTGGGATAAGGTTTTGAGCGGGGCTACCGGAGACGCCGAGCCGCGCATCCTGAATCTGGTCCTCGCCGGGAGCAGTCTGGGCAGTATCGTCATCGGACAGAGCACGGTCATCGCAGGTGCCAACACGGGCTGGCTGAACCTCGATGGACTGGGTGGACAGACCCTCGAGATCCTCATCGATGTTTCGGTAAGCGGAGGTGCGACGATTGCCGAGCTTGCGCAGCATATGATCGATGCGGGCTACGCGGTCCGGGTGGTCGATGCCGATACCCTGGCCATCACCGTCACTCCAGCCGACAGCGCTGCCTTTTTCGGATTCGATTTCTCCGACTTCGATGCGGAAAACGCGAGTGCCACCGCAGTGAATGCGGTCTCCGCGATCAGCGGGGTCGAAGGGCCTCTCCTGACGATTGAGCGTGTCGCACCGACGGTCAACCGGGTGCGCTTTGATTCCGCTTCCGGGGTGAATTACCAGCTGGAGTCGCGTGAATCGCTGGCCATCGGGACCTGGGCGGATGAAGGGATGCCGGTCTCGGGTACCGGAGCAGCCGTCGATCTGCTGCAGACCAACGCCGTGCCGCGCGGCGTTTATCGCGTGCGCATCCTGCCCTGATCCGCGGTCAAAACCAGATATTGGCGCCGACTTTCACCACACCCTCGCTACGTTGCAGGCGCAAGGTGTCGTCTTCTTCGGCGATGTCCTGATTGAGCACGAAGAACGCGGTTGATCCGGGCTGAAACTCCCACTGCACCCGGCTGTTGTAGCCGAAGGATTCCGAGATCGAATCCCATTGCAGCTGGTGCGACCAGCTCAGGTCGGGCGTGAAGTTGAAGCGCATGCGAAACTCACCCACATGCACATCCGCTTCGCCGCCGACGAGGTCGAAGTGGTTGTAGGTATAATCCAGGGCGGTGAAGAGGTGTTTCGACGGGACAAAATCCGTCTCGACATCGAAGGTCTGTCGGTTCCCGTTGTAATACTCGCCCCAGCCAAAATTGAAGGTGCCGCTGAACATGCGCCGCTGCGTAAACAGCATCTTGACCTGATAATCGGTTCCCCAGTAATTGCCTTCGTCCACGGTGATGTCATCCGCGATCTTGAACGCGGTTTCGGGTGCATCGAACTGCCGCTGTACCCGGAACCAGAACTGATCGCCGCTTTGGAAATCGATGAACACCGGGTAGAGGCTGTGATTCTGTGATTCCATCTCGTTGCCGAGGCTGGTGGTGAAGTCATTGACGTAGCTGAAACGCAGTTTGCGCACCTGCTCCAGGCCCGGGGGCCGCGGTTGAAAACTGAAGTTGCTGTTGTAACGATGAATGCCGGTGCGCCGGACATAGCCCAGGCCGGGGTTGAAGTCCTCGCCGATATGCAGGTAGCCAGCGTCGAAGTGGTAACGGTCATTCGGTAAGGCCACGTTTAAACCATAGGCTGCGACGGTTTCCGAGGCGTTGGAGTTGGTGCCTTCCGCGTAGGCCCCGAGTGCCGAGGCGCTGGCTTGAAAGATCTGATTCCCGAAGATTTTGTTATTCCGGTAGCGAAGATCCGGGCCGAACACGACGTTGTCCGTGTGCGTGATCGGATCGCCCACGGTGGTCAACCAACCCACACTCGATTGGTCCAGAAGGTTTTTGGACAGCCGGCTTACGAACACCTGCTCGTTGCCCTCAGCGGCATCGAGATTCGCATGGATCAGGCCGACGTTGTAGTCGCCCACCTGGCCGGCGAGCTTTCCGGCCAGGTCGATGGGGACGATGCCCCCGTCGTTCAAGCCGATCCGCCGGCTGTGAAAGGGGACGAGCCCGACATGGGTGACGCTGTTGAAGATCCCGCCATCCTCGAGGAAGAAATCACGCTTCTCGGGAAAGAAGAGCGGGAAGCGCGAGAAGTTGATTTGCCGGGCATCGACTTCCGTCTCCGCAAAATCCATGTTGTAACTCAGGCTGAGGGCGAGGTTCGGCGTGAGCCGGTAACGGACATCCCCACCGAAATCCAGGAGGCGATCCCGTCCGCCGGCCTCGTTTTCGACGTAGCGCCCGGCGACGTAAGGCGAAAGCTGGAGGCCGATCCCCTGTTCGAGATCGGTGAGACCGGTGAGATCGCCCGCACCCGCCATCATGTGCGTTTTCAGCTGGGGCAGGGGCGAGCTCCAGCGGCCTTGCTCGTTCTTGCGTTTGATCGTGCGGGAAATGTTGAAGCCCCAGGCCGTGTTGTCGGGATCGAAGCTGAGGATGTAGAGTGGAATGGCAATTTCGACCTTCCAACCCTCATCGTCGATCGTGGTTTTTCCCCGCCAGGCTCCATCCCAGTTGGCATTGACCTTTCCATTATTGCTCACCGTCCCATCGTAGCGCGCGCCGTTGGGATTGATCGAGAAGACGTAGCCGTTGCGCTGATCGTGAAAGGTGTCGATCGCGAA
>JBLIND010000154.1:0-13990 GCA_047639095.1 Candidatus Omnitrophota bacterium
ATGTCTGATTTATTAACAGGGCTAGTCGCATTTTTAAGTGCTTGTTGCCGTGGATGTAAACCCCTCGAGAGGCGCAGTTATTAACAGGGTCTTGCGGGCTAATTAACGCTTTCGGGTGAAAAAAAAAGTTTCCGAATTTCGACTTTCCGGAGACGTTTTTCGCTTCGTCTACCCGAGCCAGAGCCGGGGTGAGGTGTGTTGGGATGTTTTCACTTCCGGTCCACCCGGGTAAACGCGGGCACAAAAAAGCCGCGGAATGCTCCGCGGCTTTTTCGATTAAGCAGTCAGCAATCTTAGCTGTCTTTTTTCTTCTTTTTATCGCCGCCTTTTTTCGGAGCGAGTTTGCCGAGGAATTTCTTCGGATCCGCGTCGAACTTGGCTTTGCATTTGCCGCAGCAGAAACCAACCGTCAAGGTTGAAGACTCGCTGGCATCTTTGCCGCTGATGACGCATTTACCTTCTTCAGTTTTAGCCAGTTTGCCTGCGAATTTGGTCGGTTCCGCATCGAATTTGGCTTTGCACTTATTGCAGCAGAACTCTGCTTTAACTTCCGAGGTGGCGTCGCCGATGGCTTTGCCGCTGATCGGGCAGAGCGTGTTAGCCGCGCCGCCGAACGTGTATGCACCCATCATCATGAATGCCGAAATAATCAGTCCTAATTTTTTCATCTTACTGTCTCCACTTTAGTTGCTTCGTTGGTTCTGCCCAGACCTCTGGTCAGGGACATTAGACGTGGATTAAGCCAAATTTATTACAGGACATCGAGATCTATTTTTAGAGGGCGTTTGCTGTCAGAATGGGGTCCGATGGGTAATCCCGTCCAATGCCCCCTTTACCCCCGGAAATCCCTACAGTAGACTAAGGCATGAAGAAACGCCCCCAAATCCCCCTTTTATGCGCCTTGCTGTCCCTTTTGGCCCCTGCCTGGTCCGCTGCCGACCTCTCGGGTACCTGGAAGGACGGGTGGGATGGCAGCCTGATCGAGATGACCCAGTCGGGGGCACGGGTTGAGGCCAAGGTCGTCAAGGAGGTGCGCCCGCACGATTTCTCCACGGGGAAAGGTGAGCTGAAAGGGAACACCCTCCACTTCGAATTCATTGGCAAGTCCCGGATCAAGCGCAATGCCATCCTGTCGGCGGACGGTCTGACGCTGGCCTGGGCCAACGGCTTTAAATGGACCCTGGAAAAGCCCGCTCCGACGGCGGCGCACGCACATCACGACGATCACCATTTCAGTGGCTTCCCTGAAGAGCTGATTTTGTCGAAACATCCGGAGGGGAAACTCTACGACGGGGTCTATACCCTCCAGCCCAAACTCATGAACAACATGCCGTACTACACCATGGTCAATAAGTCGGAGCCGGCTGACTCCCCGTATAAGGTGAACTACCTCTTCCAGCAAACGTATCGCGGGGAGAACATTTGGGCGCTCCAACCGGTGCAGCCAGTCGCCGATCGCTTTCTTGCCAGTGCCGTCAACCATGCAAACCGACCCTGGGAGGGCCGGTGGGACCCCGCTCAGATCCAGGTGCGCCCGGGCGCGACGCGTATCGTGATTCCCGATGCACTCGAAGTTACCCAGTTCTCCGACGCGCATTATGTCGGTGTGTATTATCGTCAGCCCACGGAGTTTAACGGCTGGCCCGTCTATGCCAAGGAGTCGCGCGATGAAGCTCTTTCCTCGCCCTTTCGCATCACTTACATCTACCGCCAGAAATTTGCAAATCGGCTGCGCTGGGTCATCCAGCCTTACCAGCCGGACGAGCGCCTGTGGCGGGCCCAGGGCTATTCCGATGCCGAGGTTCCCTGGGATGCAGCATGGAATCCCCGGCGCACAAAAATCGTCGCCGTACAACAGCCCGAGGGGCCCCGGCACGAACACGCGAGCAGGCACCTGCCCGCCGCTTTGCAGGTGACCGGTCATCCCGAAGCGAATTACAACGGGGTGTATTACCGAGCTGAGGAACGGTTGAATGATCGACCCATCTATCAGATGGAAAATCCTCGTGAGGCGCCAAACTCCACCTATCGCCACAACTATGTTTTCCGTCAGGTTGTGAACGGGCGGGCAAGCTGGGTCATGCAGGCGGTAAAGCCCGATCTGCGCCGGAACATTGCGCGGACCTCCACCCAGAGTCCGGTTCCCTGGGGGGACTGGAATGTCCGCGGACTCGAGGTACAGCGCCTGGACCAGCTGCCCGAAATTACCCGCCCGCCTGCGCCGATACCGCCACATGCCCACGCCGGACCGAAAGCCCGCACGCTTCCCCTCACCCCGGAACGTTGGATGACCCGCACGAATAATCGTTATCTCGAAGGCCCGGTACGAATTGGCGTCGCCAGCAACAACCAGACCGACGGATGGAATTATCCGCAGCGCGGCGTGGAGATCGACGGTCAGCATGCCAGCTCGGCCAGCGGGAACAACACCTTCGCCGTCACCTTTAAGCTGCCCGAAAAAATGTCCCGCCTGGTTCGCCTCGATCTCGAGATCTCCGGGAAAGGCAACGCCACCGTAGGCTATGGCCTGCGTCCCATGCGCGAAGAAGCCAGCGCCGATCTGAAGCTCGCCGGCCGGACCCGCATCCAACTCGGCAGCAACGACCTGAACCTGCAAAAGCGAAGCGTCATGCAGTTGGAAGTCTTCGTCCGCGGCCCCGGCGTCGAGGTCGACGGTCTCGAGCTTACCGCGACGTATGAGGAGTAGGCGTGGAGTCTTGCGGGTTCGTTAGAGGCTTCTCGGTGAAGCCTTACTTCACGGCCTTCGTCGATTGTGCAATTAAGCGGTCAATTCTGCGCTGTCCGCCGTCTTCGATTCCGCAGCGGTCTTTGCAATTTTGTCGATGAAGTTAGGAACGAAATTTTCGACGAATCCCGCAATGAAAGACCACACCAGGGCCTTGGCGACGTCCAGATGGGTCGCTGGTACAGCCGCGAACATGAAGTTGTGCAGCCCATTGCGCACCTCATTTTGATAGGCCCCGGAAAGTGCTTCCTCCGAAAATTCAGGAAAGAGTTCGCCCTGCAAGATGTTGGCCATGAAGAGTCCGTACAGAATCACACTGAACACTCCCGCCACAACGGGCGAAAGGTAGATCTGAAATGTGATTAAACGGATGGGCAGTGTTTCGTCCGAACCCACCATCGGTAATTTCTGTAGCCGGCGGTAGTTGTTGATCACCCCTCCCAGGGTGCCCGTTACGAAAACACCCAGCAGCACTGAAGGAGCGGGAGCATCAGTTGCCTTGGCAGCCAGGATGAGAATGACGATACTCGTCGCCACGATTAACACGATCGTTATTCCCGTGTGCACAATGTGTTGTAATTTTAATTTCACCAGAGGATCTCTGGTTGCTTCTGACGAGCGGGATATATCTTAGAAACTTCTTCGATCACCGTAGCTTCCTCAAGCTGCATGCCTTAGCATTACCGTTGATCTGTTAGCATTTACGGCGATAGCGCACATCAGGTTGCCGTTGCTGGAAGGGCAATGGGTGATTCAGGGCAAGGTGAGAGGCTCGTTCCTCTGGCTCCGCTTCGCTAAGAATAAGGCCGTGTACACCTCGTTGCCTCCATAAATCTATTCAACCCGGATAAGATCGCTGATGCCCAGGGGGAGCTTGAAGGTCAGCTTGCCCTTGCTCTGCGTGAAATCCAGATCCCCTTGCTCGGCTGATTGGACCTTACGTACCTTGAAAGCCAACTGGCATTCGACGCTTAAAGCATCGATCGGATGGTAGGTAAAATTGCCCAGGACCAAGGCCGCAGTGTTCCCGTTTTCGTACAAGCCTGCTTCCACTACGGGATGGCTCAAGAGGACGGGGGGCGGGATCTGCACATCGGATAGGAGTTGGGTGCGCCAATCGGCGGGCCATTTTTCTGCGAGGGCGGTGGGGACGAATTTTGCCGCGCGGGCATAGGAGAGGGCAGGTGTTCCGCAAAAGTAGGTGGTATTGGGCGTCGCGATAACAGCAGGGTGGGCGTTCTCAAAGGCGTGGCGCACCTTTGTGGCATTCACCGGCCAATCGAGGCCGCTCCATTCGAGTCCGGTGTCATCTTTGTGCAGGACGGGGAGGCTGTTCAGGCCCCCGCGAACGCGATAGTTCGCTTCCTGTATCGTCCACGTACGCGCGGGGTTGGCGTCGAAACCGAAAGTGCTCGCGAGGGCATCAACGGGTTCGCCGAACTCGTTGAAATGCCCGGCACCACAACTGCCGATGAGACGATGGGCGGGCTTGTTCGCCCAGGCGCGAATGTGCTCGGCGCTTTTGGTGCGAATGCAGGGATCGGAGGTCCACAACACATCGTAGTTTGCCAGGCGACCGGCTTCGATGTCATCTTCGGTAACGAAATCCACCCGGTGCTGTGCGTGCACGAAGGCCAGATAAGCACAACGGCGTTCGAGCATGTGGACGTAGCCGAAAGGCTGCCAGAGGTCGGAGGAAATGCTGTACAGGATCGCGATGCGCGTCGGTCGCAGTTGGCCTGCATGAATGATCGGTTCCGAGAAAGCCAGATGCCGTGCGAGGGTGGCAACCCCGTCGTAGGCCCCGCGTATGTCCGACCAGTAGTTTTCCGTACTCGTGTTCGTTGGTCCGTAGGTCCAGAAAAAGAAATGCTTCGCACCCTGGCTCAGGGCCGAGGCCGCCTTGAGGCGAAAGTTGGTCTCATCGCTCGGCGTGATCCAGGCGATGATCGGCATCGGCCCGCCTCCACTGATGGCGCCGCTGCGCATCATTGCGCTTTGAAAACCCATCAACTGAAAACCTTCCCAGGTGTAATTCGGGCCATACATGTATTGCAGGCCCATCCAGTCTTCGATCCCGATGAGGTCCACCGCGCGCCGACGTGCGAGGTCAAACCAATCGAGCGCCAAGGGCGCGCCACCCCAGGCCGTGTTGGGGATCATGCCCATGCCGAGGCCGGTGCCGCCAAAGTAGGGGTGGTCGGCCACCAGCGAAGAGGTGAGGGGCCCTTCACCCGCATATTTGTGGAAGGCTTCCGTGTTCCATTTGAGGCGATCGGTGCCGGCCTTCTGACGAAAAATCGACGTGTAGTAAAAGACGCGTCGCGCGGCGGCCTCATTGACCGCCATCGCTGCTTTCAGGGCCTCGGGTGTCTCCAGGGGAATCACGTCGCTCAGATTTTTCACCCCGAGGGTCTCTGGAGTGATTTTTTTCTTCGCCAGCCATTCCGTGAAATGTTTACGCGCCTGTACATGCTCTCCGATCGGGGGTCGGGCACAGATTTCGTCCGAGAAACCGAAGGGCAGGCCTGCCGCTGGCGGCCGCTTCAGTTTCTCGACGACCTTCTTCATGTTGGCTTCGATTTCCTCCCGGGTCGTAGCTGGACTGATAGGTGCACTATGCGTATGTCCGGGTTCGCGGAGCTCCGGGAAAGTAGTGCTGCTTTTGTTGCCGACGATGTTGAAGCCGAGCAACGAAAGCGTTTCCAGCTCCTGCTCCTGCAATTCTGATCGCTGAGGTGACCACATGCTGGTCTGCAGGATGTGATGTTCGGGCGAAACGCGTTTCCCCTTCGATGCTTCACGTGCCCAGGCCAATCGTCGCCCGCTCATCTCGCTTGCGGTCTCCAGTTGATCCGCATCTTTTTTTACGTCCGGTGAGATCAGGAGTGATGTTTTGCTTCCGGTGAAGCGTTCGCGAAAGCGTTTGCGTACCGCTTCCACCTTTGGCGCGTCGGCCAGTTCGATTTCAATATCGCGCTGCGGGTGTTCGGTGCTGCATCGGATGTCGAGGGTCATGTTTGGCAACTCGGCAATGCCTCCTGCCCGATCCATGGTTCCGTGAAAGTGTTCGCCGGCCCATTTCGTGAGGTTGAACCATTCGGTCCATTCGCCCGAGGGAGCGCTGACATCCTTCGCTTCCGGGACGCGACCCTTGGGTAGATACCAGGGTGGGGTGTGAATGAACCCTCCCAACTCCAGATGGAACGAGCCCGTATCCGGCTCATGCAGTTTGAATCGGATATGGGTATCAGCCTGTGCCGGCAGGCTGGTGCCAAGGGCGAGAATCAACAACGCTGTTTTCATCGTGCTCATGCCCAGACGCTATAGCACCTGGCGGAACTTTGAACCAGCGGACAGTCGCGCGTGCCGCAGGGATTCTTGGGCTGATCTCGATTATGGGACCTCACGCTGACCGCTCGCCGCTGGTTGCTCAGTAAATCATTTCTTCTTTTTTTCTTCCGTCACCGGCTCATCCGTTGACAGGCGGATGGGGTTGGAGAGTCCGATGCAGGTCAGCGGTATGGTCGTTTCAATACCGTTCAGGCGATCGGGGTGTTCAAGGGTGACCGTCGCCTTCCTGATGATGTTCTCAAGGGTATCCCCCTCTTCCGAGGCATCGTCGTCATAAAAGGCCAGGGTCAGGATGCGGCCAACATCCTCCAGCGCATTCAGATAGGTGGTGCCGTGACCGGCTTCGCCGTAGACAATGGTTCCTTCGTACGCATCCGGAATCCGGACCTCCATGCCCCAGTCCCGGGGGACGGTCACGCTGTGTACCTCGCCCTGACCGATCGCAAAATAAATTTCAGAAATACGCTCACCTTCTTTGAGCGGGATATTCTTCAGCCAGAGATGGCGATAATAGGTTGGCCTTGGCGGGTCCGCCTGAGCTGAAAGCATGAGCAGGCTCATGACAAAAATGAGGATGGATTGTTTTTTCATGCGTACGGTTCCTTCGTGACGAAATCGGGGTCCTCCCCCCAGCCAGTATACTTGCTCGCTCCGCATCGTGCATTCCATTTATGCAACAGCCTGCCCGGCCAACATATCCGCTTGATGAAAGAGCTTGTGAGGACGCAGCAGTGTTCTATGCATGCATCCCAAGTCATGTGCGAGCGAGGACGAATGGCGGGCCCTGTTTGAGGAACGTTTGCCGGACGCCCGTATCGACGCGCTTCGGGAAAAGGATTCCCACAAACGACCGGCCGACATTGTCGCATCGAGCGTCCGGAGCAGGAGGAACCCGACACGCAGCACAGCCTGGTGGTCACGGGGCGCTGTGATCGGGCGGTGTTTGAGCACTGCATTCTGGTCGGCACCACGTCCAGTTGTTTTGCCTTGTTCCATACATCCGACAAGGTGCTCGAATTTAACGACTGCATGCTGCTCACGCGTTGCCTGTGCGCCAATTGGTCTACATCCGATTCAAAGGTGATGCTGACCCTGCGCAAATGCACCGGCATCTTTCGTACAATTTTTGTGCTGGGGTCGCGGGGTAAGCGGGTGGCGTTGCGCGTCCAGATGGATGAGTGTCTCATCGACACCGATTGGCTGATCTACCTGCTCTCTGGGCCCCTGGAGGATCTCCCCCGCACGGTTACCTGGAAGGGGCAGGGGAACCTCATTTCCCAGATGCGCCGGGGGAAGCTGATCGATGGCGAGGATGTGCCTTCTCCCGTGACGACCGTGGCGGAATGGCGGAACTTCTGGGGTGCCTCCGCTGTGGGGATTGAATTGGATTCGCTGGCCTTGCGCTCACGTCTGCGCGACACCGATCGTCCCGCCATCGCGAGTTATGCTGAGTTGCCGCGCGTGGGTGGGTTTACCAATCTGGACGCGTTGGGGCCCGAAGGACATACGTCGAAGCACGATTGAGGTTTCCCCCGTCGCCGATGTTCTCTATGAAACGTTTACATGTCCGGCATACCTACCCGCCCGACCTTGTTATTGCGCATCCGCAATCCAGACGATGAAGCGGCGTGGGAATCCCTTGCCGCCCTGTACACCCCACTGGTATTTCAGTACGGTATCCGCCGCGGTTTGCAGGAGGCCGACGCAAAGGATGTCACCCAGGATGCCATGCGGGCGGTGGCGAAGGCCATCCGGCGCTTCGAATACGACCAGGATAAAGGGCTGTTTCGCCAGTGGCTGTGCATCGTGATCCGCAGCAAGCTGAATCACTTTTTTGGCCGCGATGCACGCAAGCCGCATCCGATTGGGGATACCCCCATTCACGAGCTGACCGATTCGGCGGAGGACGATCCGGATGGAGTCTGGGAGCAGGAATATCGACGACACCTCATCCGCTCGGCCCTTGAGCTCATCCGTCCGGAGATTGAAGAACGCACCTTCAAGGCTTTCTGGCGCACCACCATCGAGGACGCCGATGTGGCCAGCACTGCACGCGAGTTGGACATTACCCCGGCCGCCATCTATGCGGCCAAGTATCGCATCGTACAGAAGCTAAGAGTGGCCGTCGCCGAGATCAGCGGTGAAACGGATTTAATTCCCACCTGAGACGAGGGGCCGGTCTTCAGGTCCATGCCAACGGGCTAAGGGTTTCCATGAAATGGAGGGCGACCTTCCTTTTGCGTTGTTTCCACCCGCGCCAGCTGCCCTGATGCGCTGGAATGAATCTTGACCTCGAGCAGAGCCTGCGGGCCAGTCAGCCCGTCCCTCCACGCCTCGCGCCCTTTGGCTTGGGCTTTCGCCCCTTCTTCCTCGGCGCTGCGGCCTGGGCGGTGCTCGATATTCTTCTTTGGCTGGCCATTTACCGGGGCATGAAAATCGGTTCGCTATACTACGACCCCATCACCTGGCATGCGCACGAGATGATCTTCGGATTTACGGTCGCGGTCATCGCGGGTTTCCTGTTGACCGCAGTCACCAACTGGACGTCTCACCCGGGTATCCGCGCCTGGCCACTCGCGGGATTGTTTATCCTCTGGCTCGCGGGGAGGATTGTGCCCCTCTGTGCCGCTTGGCTTCCGCCCATCGTGATTGCGGGCATCGACTTGGCGTTTATCCCTGCGCTGGCCTTCTCGCTCATTCCCGCCATCCGCAAAGGCAAGCCGATCAATTGGATCTTTCCTTGCATGCTGCTTGGATTAACCGCGGCGAATGTCGCGGTACACTTCCAGGTACTCGGATACACAGTGGTCAGCGCGCGCACCGGTTTGTATGCGGCGATCTATCTCGTTTTGCTCCTGATCCAGGTGATCGCGGGCAGGGTATTTCCCTTTTTCACGGAGAAAGCGATTCCCGGAGCCAAGCCCTGGCGAAACCCCTGGATCAATGGCGTCGCGCTTGGCTCCTATATCGCTTTTGTTTTGGTCGATCTCTTTATCCATCATCAAGGGTTGATCACGATGCTCGCGCTGTGCACGGCCTTGGCACACGCCATTCGTTTGAGCGGCTGGTTTGTTCGTGGCGTGTTGACCCGTCCGATCCTGTGGATCCTATACGCCGCGTATACCTGGATCATCCTGGGCTTCTTACTTAAAGCCGGTGTGAGTACGTTTCACTTCTCGCCTTACGCAGCCCTGCATGCCTGGACTGCCGGGGGGATCGGCGTCGTTTGCATCGGCATGATGACCCGGGTCTCGCGTGGGCATACCGGTCGTCCCATGACGGTTGGAAAACTCGGACTCGTCTCGTTTATCTGCATCAACCTCGCAGCGCTGTTGCGCGTCGCAGGGACTCTGGTCATTTCCGATTTTTACGTCTGGGCGATCACCATTTCCGCCGTTCTCTGGGCCTTGGCCTACGCGCTTTTCCTTTCAGGGCATGCGCAGATGCTTCTCTACAGCCGGCCGGACGGCAAACCTGGTTGATAAGAAAAACTGGATCCGGTATTCGATTCCTGCTTACGTGGGAGCCGAATGAGTACGAAAAAAGAAAAGAGCGAATCCAAGGCCTTCAAGGATTGGTTTGACCAAACCGCGGCCCGACGGTTGGCAGAACAAACCGCTCAGGCCTGGCCGGAATTCGACCGAAAAACCTTTCTACGCCTCGCGACAAAAAAGCTGAATACGCTGGAGATGATGGGACGGGTCCAGCTGTTCTCCGATGCCTGGCGGACCACCTTGCCTGATGACATTCCCCAGGCTCTGGCCATCCTCGTCAAAAGTCTTCCGCCCGTAATGCCGGATTGCGAAGCGACTACCGATGGATACCTCCAATGGCCGATGGGCTGTTTCATCGCAGACCACGGGCTGGGCCATCTCGACGAATCATTCGCAGCGATGACCGAGCTCACCAAGCGGTTCTCCTCCGAGTTTGCCGTACGACCCTTTGTGGAACATCACCAGGAGGAGACCTTTCGGCGACTCCAGGCGCTGACCGCCGATCCCAACCCGCACGTCCGTCGCTGGAGCTCCGAAGGGACGCGTCCGCGTTTGCCCTGGGGGAGCAAGCTGCGCAAGCTGGTCGCCGATCCCAAACCCATCTGGCCGATTCTCGAGGCGCTCAAAGACGACAAGGAACTGTATGTGCGTCGTTCAGTGGCCAACAACCTGAACGATATCGCCAAGGATCATCCGGACCTGGTTGTAGAACGTTGTCGCGCCTGGTCACGCGAGGGGCATCCCCATCGCGATTGGGTGATTAAGCATGGCTTACGTTCGCTGATCAAGTCCGGCCATCCGGGCGCCCTCAAGGTCCTTGGCTACGGTCCACCGAAGCGCTTAAGCGCCACTCTGGACATCCAACCCGTCCAGGTCACCATCGGTGAATCGCTGGAGCTCCGAGCCATCATAAGTACGACATCGAGCCGGGCGCAGGAGCTGGTCGTCGATTACGTGGTCCACTACGTGCGCAAAGGCAACAACCACTCCGGCAAAGTTTTTAAGTGGAAGACCCTTCGCTTGCCCGCACGCGGCACCGCCGAGCTGCGCAAGAAGCACTCGATGAAAACCACCACGATCCGCGCGCTCTATCCGGGCGTGCATCGCGTGGAGGTACAGGTCAACGGCGTTCGCGTGGCCGAAAATCGTTTTACGCTTTCGGAAGGGTAGCCACGCTCTTTTAAATCGGCCGTTGAATAAAACGCGCGCCCCCTCAAAAAACACACATGTAAGTACGCCACCCAAATCCGGGTTCATCCGCAGTTCCGTCCCTCCCTGTGTAAGCCTGCACGCCCGTCGGTTAAACACGAAATTCTTCCAGCGCTATGCCGGCTATTGCCGTTTATTGCCGTCTATTGCCGTCTACCCCAACTTCTGCCACGTATTTCCGAGGTGCAACAGGGCAGAGGTAATTCAACGGCCTGAAACAAAACCCCACCATTCCGGAGCCTATAGTACCGCGATGGTCTGTTTGCTCGGCATAGCGGTTGTTTTTTTCGGGCTCCTTGCCGGAACATCGGCCGCAATTCGCGGGTCAACCCTTGCAGCATCGGCTGCTTCGATGACCGAGGCGATGCTGAATCATTCGATGACGCCCAAGGCACCCACCTTGGGTATTGTATCCACGCCGTTGATGGCGGGAAATACATCCGGATGGACATTGGGGATGACAAAATGATCGACCACGGTATGGGCCCCGACGCGAACGCCTGATTCGATACAGGCTTACGCCAGGATGGGCATGATCACTTCGCCCGCGACATCGGTGAGGCGAAAGCGGCGGCCGTTGTACGTGTACGTAAGCTCCTCGTGGTCCAGGCCGAGCAGGTGCAGAATGGTGGCATGCAGATCGTTCACATGAACCGGATTGACCTCGGCTTTATGCCCCAGCTCGTCCGACTCGCCGTAGCTCACGCCGCCCTTGACTCCGCCGCCCGCCATCCAGGCGGTGAAGCAATGCGGGTTGTGATCGCGACCGGGCTTGGCGCCTTTCTGCGCGACGGGGAGCCGACCAAATTCGCCACACCAGATCACGAGGGTGTCTTCGAGTAAGCCGCGCTGCTCCAGATCGGTCAACAGACCCGCAACCGGCTGATCGGTTTCGCCGGCAAATTGGGCGTGGTTGCCCTTGATGTCGCTGTGGCCATCCCAACTGCGTTGATTCTCCATGCCGCCGGAATAGATCTGCACAAAACGCGTGCCGCGTTCAACCAGCCTTCGTGCGGTGAGGCACTGCGCCGCGAAGTGTTTGCACGCGGGTACATCGAGCCCGTAGAGCTTTTTAATATCTTCGGATTCCTGTGTGATGTCGAGCGCTTCCGGCGCCGCGGATTGCATGCGATACGCCAGTTCGTAACTCTCGATGCGGGCCGCGAGATCGCTCTCGTGGGCGTGGGCGGCCAGGTGCTTCCGGTTCATCGACGCGAGCAGATTGAGTTGCTTGCGTTGCGCGTCCGCGGTCTGATCTTTGGGGCGGAACAGGTTGTCAATTGGATCGCCCTTGGGCTTGAGCCAGGTGCCCTGAAACACACCGGGCAGAAAACCGGCACTCCAGTTCGCCGCATGTCCCTTGGGCAAGCCGCGGTTCAGGGGGTCGGACATGACAACAAAAGAGGGCAGGTCTCGGCTCTCGCTGCCGAGTCCGTAGGTCACCCAGGACCCCGCGCAGGGCAGGCCCATGCGGGGGAGTCCACAGTTCATGGCAAACAGGGCCGGGCTGTGGTTGTTCGATTCGGTGTGACCCGAATGGATAAACGCCATCTTATCCACGTGCTCACCGAGTTTGGGGAAGATGTCGGAAACCATTTTTCCGCACTGACCCCGCGGACGAAAATCGAAGGGCGATTTCATGATGCCACCGACGGCATTGGCGAAGAAGCCGGTAAACTTGTCGAAGCCTTCAAGCTCCTTGCCGTCGTACTTTTCCAGTGCGGGCTTGTAATCCCAGGTGTCCACCTGGCTGGGACCGCCGTTGACGAAAATCCAGATGACGCGTTTAGCTTTTGCCGGGAAGTGACCTTTTTGTGGCATCAAGGGGTCAGACGACGCCGCGAGCAGCCGGTCGTCCTGCAGGAGTCCGGCTAGCCCGAGCATGCCGGCACCCGCGCCCGCGCGTTGAAGAAAAGATCGTCGATGGATAAGGGGTTCGTTCATGGGAGACCTAGGGGAGGTAAAGGAATTCGTTTGAGCTCATCAAGGCCTGACAGAAATCCGTCAGGGCGGCAGCGTCCGCTCCGCCGCCTTCATAGCGTGTTGCCTGCTGTTTCAAAAAGGCTGAAGCGGCCGTTCGTTCATCTTGCGAGGGCGGACGATTCAAGGTGAGTTCGTAAATTTCATCAATCGAGCTCTTGGCACGCGTCGCGACCCCTTTGGCATACTGTCGGACCTGGGGACTATTCATCAGGTATAAGGATTGCGGGGCGACAGTCGTGTTCGGTCGTTTCCCAATGCTGACGGTGTGTTCCGGCCAGTCGAAAATCAGCATGCTGGTGGGCAGACTACTGCGTTTGATGGTGAAGTAGATGCTACGGCGGCTCATCGCTTCGCTTAGCGAGCCGGGTCCGTACATCGTGGGGTCGAGCATCCCGGACGCTGCGAGCAGTGAATCACGCACGGCTTCGGCCTCGAGTCGACGCGGCGCGAATCGCCACAACATTCGGTTGTCGATATCTTTGATGGCATCTGCGGCATCGTGAGCGGAGGACTGCTGATACACCGCACTGGTCATGATCAATTTGTGCAAGCGCTTCAGTTCCCAATTGTGCTGGATCAGGTCGTTTGCCAGCCAGTCAAGCAGCTCCGGATGCGTGGGGCGTTCCCCCTGGAAACCAAAGTCGTTGGGTGTGGCAACAATGCCACGACCGAAATGCTGCTGCCAGAGTCGATTGACCATTACGCGAGCTACCAAGTGACCGGCGCCTTGTTCGGGATCGGTCATCCACCGCGCCAGGGAAGCTCTGCGATAACTCAATCCTTTGGCCGGTGAGCTGGGTTGCCATTTTTCGACTAGCTGATCCTCGCGCATAAGCACCTGCAGGAAGCCCGCTTCGGCGACCTCACCTTTTTGTTTGGGATCCCCACGCTTGAGTACATGCACCTGCGGGTAAAAGTGGGGATAGCCGCGTCCATCCGCGTGGTTCTTCCTCGCTTTCACGCCTTCCGAACAGATAAGCGCGGTTTCTTTTTTCGGCTGTGGTTTAACGGCGAGGTGCTGTTGGATTTGGTCGTTCTGTTTTTTCCAGCCGGCATCCTGCCGGGCATATATCGTGCGTAAGATTGCTTTTTGATCATCCGTCAGCGTGCCCTCTTTGAGCGCTGCGACCGCGCTAATGAGATCTTGCGACGCGCCCAACTCAGCCTTGATGTCGGCTTGGGGATCCCGGGCCACGGCCAGGCG
>JBLIND010000155.1:0-13953 GCA_047639095.1 Candidatus Omnitrophota bacterium
TTCCACGAAATCCTGAAAGAGGAAAGCGGCGTGCCGGTCACCCTTCGCCAAAAGCGTGGCATCGACGTTGCTGCCGGTTGCGGGCAGTTGGCTGGGAAATAGACGTCGTTGCGGCGGTTCCTATGATGGGAACGGGCTGGATTTTTCGTTCTTATGACGGGAACGGTTTGGGGTTCAGGTTCAGATCATAGGAACGCTTTTAAAATTACGTTCCTATGATCGGAAGTGGCCGAATCACCCGATGCTACCGCGTTTGCTCAGGCGAGCTTCGCTTCGATCAGCTTTTCCAGCTTGATCATGTCTACGGCAAACTTACGAATGCCCTCGGCGGTTTTTTCCGTGGCCATGGCATCTTCGTTCTGCATGTAGCGGAAGGTCTTCTCGTCGAGGTGCAGCTGTTCCATGTCGCTCGCTTTCGCGCTTTCCGGATTCAGCTTGCGCTCGATCGGCTCGTGGGTGTTCTGCAGGACTTCCAGCAGGTTGGGGCTGATGGTCAACAGGTCGCAGCCACACAGTTCGGTGATCTGTCCGGTATTCCGGAAGCTTGCGCCCATCACCTCGGTCGCGTAACCAAACTTTTTGTAGTAGGTATAAATGCTGTTGACCGATTGCACGCCGGGATCTTCGGCGCCGGTGTATTCTTTGCCGGTGGAGTTTTTGTACCAGTCGTAGATGCGACCCACAAAAGGCGAAATCAGCTGGACCTTGGCTTCGGCACAGGCGATGGCCTGAGCGAGGGAGAAGAGCAAGGTCAGGTTGCAGTGGATGCCTTCTTTTTCCAGCTCCTCGGCAGCCTTGATTCCTTCCCAGGTCGAGGCGATTTTGATGAGGATCCGGTCGCGTGAAATACCGTCCTTTTCATAGAGCGCGATCAAGGTGCGGGCCTTTTCAATGGTGCCTTCGCGGTCGAAGGACAGGCGCGCATCGGTTTCGGTCGATACGCGGCCGGGGACGATGTTGAGGATTTCTTTTCCGAACAGAATGAGGACCCGGTCGATGATGCTTTCGGTCAGGGCGGGACCGGTAGCGCCTGAGTCCTTGAGCTCTGACACGGCTTGATCGATCAGGTACTGGTACTCCGGCTTTTGTGAAGCGGCGAGGATGAGGGAAGGGTTCGTGGTTGCATCCTGAGGCGCGTACTCCTTCATGGAGGCGAAGTCGCCGGTGTCGGCGACGACGAGGGTGTGCGCTTTTAATTGATCAAGCTGGCTGGTACTCATGTGGCTTCCTTTATTCGGTTTATTCGCCGCTGGGTGCGCGTAGGTCGTAGCAGGCGAGGTGATTCTTCATGCGCAAATAGATTTTGCCATCGGCGATGGCGGCGTTGGTGCAATTGACGGGTCCCTGTTGTTCCACCTGTTTGGCGTACTCGGCCCGCGCCTTGGCCTCTTCACGTTCGTTGAGTTTCAAGGCCGCCCAATGGTGTTCGCGCGTGGCGAGCAGGCCGTCGGTGTTGAACTTGCCCTCGAACAGCGGGGCGTAGGAGTCGTTCCCTGCCCGCAGGCACAAGAGGCCTTCCCACGGATAATAGATTTTCCCGTCGGCGATCGCCAGCGAGGTATAGCGGGGTTTGGCGAGGCGCAACATTTCATTCCAGACGCGTTCTCCGGAGGCGAGGGAGATGCAACTCAGCTGGCGCTCGCCCATCACGTACACATGGTCGCCGAACAGCGCCGGGCTGGAACCTTGATCGGCGGTGGTGGTGTTCACCCAGTTCTCTACGGCCTCCGTGTCGCTCATGGTATAGCAGCGCAAGCCGCCTTTACGGCTCGATCCATAGGTGATCAGTTGGTTGCCCGAAATGAGCGGCGTGGATTGGGACGCCCGCGTTTCAATCGACCAGCGAACGTTGCCGGTGCGGGGTTCGATGCAGTGGGTTTTTCCATCGGCGTTGGCGATGACGTAGGTCGCCTCCTTATGTTGCCATACGACGGGACTGGTGTGGGTGCTTTTCAGTCCCTCGCCAGCGAGCGGCCAGCGAAGCTCACCGGTCGCAGCATCTACGCCGTGCAGGGTGCCGCAGAAGACCGCCGCCATGCCGTCGGCAATCGCCACGGAGGACATGTAAAATTCATCCCGGAACGGACCGGGAAGCCGGGTCTCCCAGAGCGTTTTCGCGTTCGTGGCGTCGATGCAGCGGAGGGTGCGGGGTGCGCCGAGAATGTACAGGCGGTCGTTCTCCACCGTGGGCGTGGCGGATTGCAGGAAGCGGGTGAACACCGTCTCCTTTTCGTTTTTCCATTTCGTTTTGCCGGTCTCCGTGTCGATGGCGAGAAGCGTTTCTTTAAACGAGTAAAAGCCGCCGAGCGCTTCGTCCTCGTCGCGTCGATTGACCTCGTACGCCTCGTACTCTTTGGCGCTGAGGTGGCCGCGCTTGTCGTCGGGCAGCCAGGGGTATTCGCGTTTGGGTAGTTGGGCGCCGTCCTTCAAGGACCGGTGATGAGAGAACAGAAAGGCGGTCCCGTTGGCTACGACCGGACTGCTCCAGCCGCCGTCAAAGCCTGACTTGAAGGAGTCGCTCTTCCAGATGGGGGGCATGCCACCCGCTGGAAGCTGTTCGATCAGGCGGGGGGAGTCGACAGCCTGGCTATTTCGGTCCGGACCCAGCCATTGGTTCCAGTCGCCTGCCTGGGCGAGCGTTGCGCAGAAAAGGGGAATTAAAAGGAATCTGTTCATGGCGGACTATAGGGGGTCCTCGGCGGATTGTGAAGCATCGCTTGCGGGGAAGTGGGGGTCGCCGCTGGCCGCGAAGGAGGCTCCATGGTTGACGGTCGGTCGAGGTGTGCCATGATTCAAGTCTTATTTGGGTATCGTTGGTGATACCTCAATCGTTTGTGTCCAATCAGGAGTCGTCCACCATGAAGCATATCGTACTTTTCACTGTTCTGGCGCTTGGCCTTGCCCATGTGCAGGCTGAAGACGGGTTTAAAAGTCTGTTCGATGGAAAATCTCTGGATGGCTGGGATGGCAATTCTGCATTCTGGAGTGTGAAGGACGGAGCCATCACGGGGATCACCACCAAGGAGCAGCCCACTAAAGGCAATACGTTTTGCATCTGGCGGGGCGGCGAACCGACTGATTTCGAATTACATGTGTCCTTTAAGATCGGCGATGCCGGGAATTCAGGCGTTCAGTTTCGCAGTAAGGATAAGGGGAACTGGGTCATCTCGGGCTATCAGGCCGACTTTGATGCGGGCAACGGCTGGACCGGAACCCTGTACGAAGAAAAAGGACGCGGCTTGCTCGCCAAACGCGGCAACAAAGTCGTGGTCGATGCCGAAGGCGAAAAACAGGCGGGCGGAGAAATCGCCAGCCAGGACAAGATCATGAGCGTGATTAAAAAGGGCGACTGGAACCACTATGTGATCATCGCGAAGGGGAACCATATCACCCAGACCTTGAATGGCCTGCTCACGGCAGATGTTACGGATAAACACGAAGCGGGCCGGGCCATGAAGGGCTTGATCGCCCTGCAATTGCACGCGGGTCCACCCATGATCGTCCAGTTCAAGGACATCAAAATTAAAGAACTGTAAACGGAGATAACTATGCGCGCGTGGTATGTGAATTTGTTGGTGAGTGTTGTCCTTCTTCCGGTGATGAGCCGGGGTGCGGGTATCGTCTATCACGCGGGCCTCGGTCCGGTGGTGGGCACCGCGGCGTCGGTGGGCCAGACGGAGCAAGGCAAGAACGTTTCGTTTCGGGCAAATATCGTTCCGCTGAATGCGGATGCCTCGGCGGGCATGGTCTTTGATGCCGATACCCTGCGCATGGCCGGGGGATGGGTGAAGGGCACGCTTTCGCTCGATGGTTTGCCGTTCACCGGTGGGCATGGAAGCTTTCCACATTTCGATGGCGAACCTCTTTTTATTGCCCGTGCCGCGCCCGGTTGGGCGAACGGGAGCGGAAGCTTCGACGAGCCGCGCGTGAGCGAGGTCTATCCCCCGCTCGGGCCGCTTCCCCGGGCTTGGGCGAAGTTCAAAGGCCATTACCTGCACGGAGACCAGGCGGTGTTCAGCTATTCCGTTGGCACGGCGGAGGTGCTCGAGATGGCCGGGATCATCGGCACCGGGGATACGGCTGTTCTCACCCGGACCGTGCAGATCAATGGGGCAAAGGCGCCCATGAAAATGGTGATCGCGGAAGGCGAGGCCTCCATCGATGGCATGCGCGCCACGATCGGAGAAACACATATCGTCGTGGCCCATGCTGCGAAGGCGAAGCTGGTTGCGGCCGATGGTCGTCTTGTGCTCGAATTGCCCGCGGGTCCGGCGCACTTCATCGTTGGCTATTCCCGCGAAGCGAAGCCGGAGGTTGCCGCGCCTCAGGACTTGCAGGCTCTGACTAAAGGTGGACCGGCCCGTTGGACCGAATCCATCGAAACCAAGGGCGAGGTGAGCACCGATACGCGTCAGGCATACGTGATCGATCGGCTCACCGTACCCTACAACAACCCGTATAAGGTGAAGCTTCGCATCGGCGGCATGGATTTCTTTTCCGATGGCACACGTGCCGCGGTCTCGACCTGGGATGGGGATGTCTGGATCATCTCCGGCATCGATGACACGCTCGAAAAGTTGACCTGGAAGCGCTACGCGAGTGGCCTGCATGAAGCGCTGGGCCTGCGTATCCTCGACGATGTAATCTACACCGTCGCGGACGATCAGATCACGCGCTTTCACGATGTGAATGAAGATGGTGAGGCGGATTTTTATGAATGCTTTAACAATGATTGGGATCTGACCAGCGGGTTTCACGCCTTCTGTTTTGATTTGCAGACCGATCCGGAGGGGAATTTCTATTTCGCCTTTGGCAGCCCGGTGCGTGGGGGTGGTCGCAGCTTTGAACGCATGGGCGAACATCACGGATCAATTTTGAAAGTCTCGGCGGATGGCCAGTCGATCGAGCGATATGCTTCCGGTTTGCGCGCGCCGAACGGCATGGGCGTGAGTCCAAGCGGCCAGGTAACCAGCGGGGATAACGAAGGTACGTTTGTTCCCCGTTCGCCCATCAACTGGATCAAGCGTGGCAGTTTTCTCGGGGTTGCGGACTCGTACGCGAAGTACAAGGAACTCAAGACCACTCCGACGGTTGAACAGCGACAGGATGGGCGTGCGAAGCATCTCGACCTTTCCGAGATGCCGAAGCCGCTGGCCTGGTTACCCAAGCAGATCGATAATTCCGGCGGTGGGCAGGCCTGGGTGACCGGTGATCGCTGGGGTCCCTTCAACGGTGAGCTCCTGCACATGTCTTATGGCCAGAGTTCGCTTTACCTCGTGCTCAAGGAAGAGAAGAACGGCCAGATGCAGGGGGGAGTGGTGAAGTTTCCGCTCAAGTTTACCTCCAGCGCGATGCGTGCTCGGATGAATCCGAAAGATGGCCAGCTCTATGTGGCCGGCCTGAAGGGCTGGCAGTCCAACGCAGCGAAAGAAGGTGGCTTCGACCGGGTGCGTTACACCGGCGTCCCGGTGGCCATGCCCGCGGGCCTGCATGCGGTGCCGGGTGGCCTGGCCATCCGTTTCACCCAGGCACTCGACCGCGAGCTGGCCGAAGACACGTCGAGTTATGGGGTCAAAGCCTGCAACATTCATTGGACCCATGACTATGGCTCTGCCGAATACCTTGTGGGCAAGGATGACACCAAAGGGTGGACGCCGTTCACGGTGAAATCCGCTCGGTTGAGTGCGGATGGCAAGACGGTGACGCTGGAGATTCCGGACATCGAGCCCGTGCATATGATGGAAATCAGCATCGATGTGGAGACGAAAGACGGTGATGAAATCATCACAAAAATAAACAGTACTTTGCACGAAGCCGGTTGACCCTGCGGATCATGAAAAAGCCCCTCTACCTTTTGCTTGCACTTTGTTTTGCATGCTCTGCCGAAGCAGCTGACTACGTGATCGCGGTTCGCAAGGTGCATGCGACGTCGGAAGCCTGGAAGCCGGTCGTCGATGCCCTGCAGGCTAAATACGCCGATGCCACGGTGCTGACCTTTGATGATCAGCCGGAGGAAATGCTCGACGGCTTGAAAAAGCTGCACCCGCGGTTCACTTGCTTCGTCAGTCCGCACGAGGAAGTGACCCGCGCGTTCGTGAAGAAGGTTCACATCATGACCCGGGCGATTGATGACGATCCTTATACCGACACGCTTTGGGGGATCCTCACCGGATACGACGCGGCGAACGCCCTCCGCATCGCAAAACAGAAGGATCCGCTGACGATTCGTAAAGTGGGATCCGGGACGGAGTTTGCGACCGAGATGGTCGAAGAGGGGGTCTGGTATTGCGAGTTGGTCAAAAACCGCATGGTGATCAAGCAGGCGGGAAAAGAAGCCCGGGAAGAAAAGGGTCCGGACGACACCACCTTGCCGCTGGTCAACCTGTTGAATGAGTATGAATCTGATTTGTTTATCACGTCCGGGCACGCAACCGAGCGGGACTGGCAGATTGGTTTTCGGTACCGCAATGGCTCATTTCGATCACATGCCGGCCACCTCTATGGATTGGATACACAGAAGCAACGGCACCCGATCGAATCGCCGAATCCCAAAGTGTATCTGCCCATTGGCAATTGCCTGATGGGGCACATCAATGGTCCGGACAGCATGGCGCTGGCGTGGATGAACAGCGCGGGAGTTCACCAGATGATCGGCTACACGGTCGAGACCTGGTTTGGTTACGGCGGTTGGGGCTGCCTGGATTATTTTGTCGAGCAACCGGGCCGTTATACCTTTACCGAGGCCTTTTTCGCCAACCACCACGCCTTGATTCACACCTTGCAGCATGAACCTTCACGTGGGCTCGCTTTTGATCGCGATGTGGTCGTGCTCTACGGAGATCCGGCCTGGGAGGCGCGGATGGCGGATCGCCCCAAGGCCTGGGATCAACAGTTGGAAGAGAAGGACGGCTTGTTTACGTTTACGCTGACCCCAAATCGCGGAGTGGACACCTTCACGCCCGTGAATTTGAACGGCGCGCAGCGCGGGCATCGTCCCATTGTCGAACTGTTCCCGTTTCGGCTGACCGGTATCGAGGTGATCGAAGACCACGATTTGAATGCGCTGGTGGCGGATGACTTTCTGCTGATTCCGAATCCGGAAGGCTGTGATCCGAAGCGGACGTATGCGGTGACGTTCAAGGCTTCCCGCTTGTAGGAACGCCGAGCCGCACCTGTTTCGCTCGACATGCCATCCATGGCTGGTTAACCCTGCAGCACCATGCGCCCCTTACCCTGGATTGGCCGTTGTCTGGCCCGTTTTTTATCGAAGCCCAGCCGGCGAGTGGTGCGTGCAGCGACCTGTACTCCGGAGAAACTTGGAGCGGCTTTGCGCAAAGGCGATGTGCTGTTGGTGGAGGGATCCAGTCGGTTCAGTACGGCGGTAAAGTACCTCACCCAGTCAACCTGGTCGCATGCGGCACTCTGCATCGAAGATGGCGGTGAACTGCTCGAGGCCGATGTCGTCGCCGGCGTAAGGCGCAGTCCTTTGACGGCTTTTGCTCATCAGCATACCCGCATCTGCCGTCCGGTTGGGTTGCGACCGGAGGAAATCGATGCGCTGGTCGAGTACGGTCTTGCCCGGATCGGGCATCAATACGATTTGAAGAATGTGTTCGATCTTGGGCGCTACCTGGTGCAGCCCGTGTTCGTGCCGGTGCGTTGGCGGCGTCGACTACTGGCCCTGGGCAGCGGAGATCCCACCCACGCGATTTGTTCCTCGCTGGTTGCCCAGGCGTTTCAGTCGGTGAACTATCCGATTCTTCCTGAGAGTGTATTTGCCGAAATCAAGGATCCCGGGTGTGTGGATTGTTACACCGAGCTGCTGCATATCCGGCACTACAGCCTGTTCACGCCACGGGACTTCGACATCTCGCCCTATTTTCAAATCGTGAAGCCTACCTTGGCGAGCGGGTTTGATCCGCATGCGTTAAACGTGGTTCGCGAGCTGCCGGAAGACCTGCCCGTTTCCGCAGATCCCTGAATTACTCGGCATCGAGAATGGATCGGATGCGCCACTTCAGCTGGGCGGCGAGTGCTTCGTTTTTCGTGTCACGGGCGATACGCAAGGCCGTGGTGGCCGACTCCATGGCCCGGTCGGTCTGGTGGGTGGCGAGGTAGGCATCCACCTGCGTTTTCAGATACATCACATGGGTGGGCGCTTGTTGGAGCGCTTTCTGAATGAGGCGTAGCGAGATCTGAGCCTGTTCCGGCTGAATGTCGGGCTGCTGTAAGAGGAGCCAGGAGAGGCGATATTGGTAGTCGGGATTGTCCTTCTCTGCACGGTAGACCAGCATGAAGGTGTTGATGGCTGGCTGCCACTCACTCAACTGGCTGTACGCCTTGCTCAGGCCGATCTGATAGACCACGTTCTCGGGATCCAGTTCGTGGGCGCGCTGGAAGAGGGGGAGGGCCTTCTGGATGCTGACTTCGCTCGCCAGTTTGGAGGCGGTCTGGAATTGCATCTCGGGATTGCTGGCGTGAATGGGTAGCTCTTCAAGCATGATTCGCATTTCACGACTGATGTTGGAGTTCAAGCGGTCGCGGACGGCATTCAGGTTTTCGCGTGCCGATTCGTACTCCGGGTAGATGTGAAGGGCTGCCATGAAAAAAGGTTTGGCGATGTGGTCATAGCCGCGCATGGCAAGAGCGGCTCCGTAGCCGTTGAAATATTCCGGGTTTTGCATGTCGATCGTCAGTGCCTGGACGAAATAGTGATTGGCTTCGTCCAGTTGATCTTTAGCCAGGCACGAAATTGCTTTGCGATAGAAGCCGTCGGCAGCTTTGAAGGGATCCTCTGCGATGGCGCGGGCAAGTGCATTGGTACCCGACGCGCTGAGGCTTGAGCCCCCTGGGAGCGGGGTGTCGAGCGCATTGAGGAGGTTCTTCCAGACCTGGGCATCTTCGATTTGCAAGTCGAGCGAACGCAGCCAATAGCCGATGGCCTTCTTTTGCTGGCCGTCGGTGGCCAGGAGCGCGCCGATGTTGGCGAAGGCTTTATGCATGTTTGGATTCAGACTGATCGCCTTGCCAAAGGCCTCCAGTGCCGGGCCATTCTGTTTGGTTGCGGCCAGCGCAACTCCCAGCTCATTGTGTGCGCTGGCGAAGTTGGGCTCGGTTTTAACCGCGAGTTCGAAGGTGGCAATCGCTTCGGGAAGGTTGCCGATTTCGCGGTACGCCACGCCCAGTTTGTAGAGCGTAAACAGGTCTTCGGGATTCTGGTCCGTGATCATCTTGTAGTATTTGATACTGGTGGCCAGGTCGTTTCGACGCAGGGCGATGCGCGCCAGGGCATCCAGAGAACCGACATGCAAAGGCCGCTTGGAGAGCACGAACTTATAGGCGATTTCGGCTTCGTCGAGGGAGCCGATCTTTACCAGGCAGGCCGCTTCAATCAGTTTGGGGATCAGGTTGTCCGGTGCCAGGGAGGTGGCCTCCCGCGCGGTTTCCATCGCATCGTCGAGACGGCCCAGGTCGACCAGCATGCCGGCCCTCAAGGTAAGCAGCGCGGTGTGGTCGGGCTGGATTTTCAGGACTTGTTCGATCGAGGTCAGGGCGCGTTCAACATCCCCTTCGGCATAAGACTGCCGGGCTTCTTCGATTTTCTTGTCGATCGGCTGATCGTCGAGGAGGTTGCTGTAGTTCTTAAACAGAAATTGAAAAGGGTCTTCCTTGCTTTCCTTCGCCATGCCATCGATGTCGTTGGCTTCGCTTTTTTGTCCGAATTCGGTCCAATCCGCACCGAGGATCTGGGTCTGGCCTTCGTTTTCCTGGTCTTCGGTGAAAATCTCCAGCACAGCGGCCTGGGTTGAAGCCAGCAGACAGGCAGCAGCTAGAATGAGAATAAATAAGGGTGAGCGCGTGTACATGTGTTTTACCATGCAACTAAACTAGCATACTGGACCAGAAAAATAAAATGCCCAGCGTGCGTCGCGGGTGCGACATAGGTCGGATGAACCCTTGCAAAACCGCGGGAATTCGCCGAAAATGGAGCATGTTCCTACGTCTGGCTATGCTCGCTTTGATGGGCTGCGGCGCCATCCTCTATGCCAATGAGTCGGTAGCGGCTGCTTCCGCACATTGGGCGTTTCAGCCCCTTGTCGCGAAGCCCGTTCCCGATGTGGATAAGGTTCCGCTTCCGTTGGATCGATTCATTCGTGCACGTTGGGCCGAACGGAAATTGACCGCTGCGCCACGTGCGGATCGCCGCATCTTGATTCGCCGGATGTCCTTCGACCTGACCGGCCTCCCTCCGACGGTAGAGCGGGTTGAAGCGTTTGTGAAGGATCCGCGACCGGATGCCGTCGCGTGTTTAATCGATGAGCTGCTCGACTCCCCTCGCTACGGCGAGCGCTGGGGACGGTACTGGTTGGATCTCGCTCGCTATGCCGATACAGCCGGTGAAAACTCGGATTATCCCATCCCGGAGGCCTACCGGTATCGCGACTATGTGATCGATGCGTTTAATCAGGATACGCCCTACGACGTTTTCGTTCGTGAGCAGTTGGCGGGTGACATTCTCGCGAAGGACACCGTGGGAAAACGCTACGAGACCTTGGTGGTGGCGACCGGGTTTATTTCGCAGGCGAAGCGCTTCGGTACGCACAAACTCGAGGACATGCATCTCATCATCGAGGATACGCTGCAGACCATGGGCCAGACCGTGATGGGGATGACTCTGCGCTGTGCGCGTTGCCATGATCACAAATACGACCCCATCAGTATGGAGGACTACTATGGGCTCTATGGTTTTTTCGAGCACACAGCGTATCCGTTTCCGGGTGGGGAAGAGGTCAAGCAGCCGAGTCAATTCGTCCCCCTGATTCCCGCGGCCGAGTTGGTCCATCAGGATGCCGCCTGGTCCGAGGCGCATGCCGATGACATCAGGGCCGCGGAAGCCGCCATTGAGCAGGCGGGGGAGGAGGTCGAACGCATCACGTCCGAACAAAACGCGTTGCAAGCCGAGTTGACACAGTCGGAGCAGGTAGACGAGTTGGCGTTGCGCCTGCAGGATCGGCTGCAGTTCCTGGCATCCGCGCACGAGCAGGCCCAGAAGGTGATGGATCGTGAAAAGAAGCAGGCGGAGGCTGGCTTGGAAAAGCTGCTGGCCCAAAAGCCCTCGCGCGGCGTTCCACTCGCGTACGCGGTGCAGGAGGGGCCATCCGTTGAAACGCGCGTACACAAACTGGGCAACCCGAAGACGCCGGGTGCAAACGTTGCCCGGGGGGTTCCCCGGGCGCTGGGAGGAACCGAGGCGTTTTCGATCGCCGAAGGCGCGAGTGGTCGTCTGGAGCTGGCCCACTGGTTGACGCATCCGGATCATCCCTTGACCGCGCGGGTCATGGTGAATCGCATCTGGCAACATCATTTCGGTAAAGCGCTGGTCGCGACACCGTCTGATTTCGGCCTGCAGGGCGAGCTGCCCACTCATCCCGCTTTGCTCGATTGGCTGGCCCTTGCGTTTGTCGAGCGAGGGTGGTCGATCAAGGCCATGCACCGCCTGATCATGCAGTCGGAAACGTATCAGCAATCCAATGCGGCCTGTGCAGAAGATCCGGAGAACCAGTGGTATACGCGCTTTGACCGACAGCGATTGGATGCGGAGGCCATTCGTGACAGCCTGCTCGCGGTGAGTGGGGAATTGGATCTCACCCGGCCTGGGCCGCATCCGTTTCCTCCGAAAGACCAGTGGAAATTTACCGCGCATCATCAATTCAAAGCGGTTTATCCCTCCCGGCATCGCAGTGTGTTCCTCATGGTGCAACGCCTGCATCCGCATCCGTATCTGGCCTTGTTTGACGGGGCTAATACGAGTGAGTCCACGGCGGTACGCGGGCAATCCACCGTGGCCTCCCAGGCCTTGTTCATGGCCAACAGCGACTTTGTCCATGCGCGTGCGCGTGCGTTTGCTCAACGCGTGATCAGCGGCTCATCTGCTCGTCGTGCGCGGATCGAACGAGCCTATGGTCTCGCCTTTTCACGTTCGGTCAGCGCTGCCGAGATGTCGAGATCGGAGACGTATCTCGATCGCTACGCGGAGGTGCTGGTACGTGAACAGGTGCCCGATCCGACGCTCGAGGCCTGGACCAGTATCGCCCGAACCCTGCTCGCTGCGAATGAATTTATTTATGTGGATTGAAATCATATGCGTGAAGTAGACCGAAGAACCTTTCTGCAGCGCGCGGCCGCTACGGCCAGCGGCGTGAGCCTGTATCCTGCCTGCTCGCTCGCGGCGGCCCTGCACCAGGGGCACCCGCTGGCGCCAAGGCCGGGCCATCATCCCGCGAAGGCGAAGCATCTGATCCTGTTTTTCATGACTGGTGGGATGTCCCATATCGACACCTTTGATCACAAGCCGAAGCTCAACGCCGACGCGGGTAAAAAGCTGGGGGACGAACGCACGCTTAAGGCCAGTCAGTTTGCCTTCTCTCGCTATGGCTCCTCGGGTCGAATGGTGAGTGAGCTCTTGCCGCACATGGGTGGAAAGATTGATGAGCTTTGCCTCCTGCATTCCGTGTTCAATCCGTCGGCGGGTCATTCGGCCGCGACGCTGGGCATGCATACCGGTTCCATCACCTTTCCGCTGCCCAGTATCGGGTCATGGATCAGCCATGGTCTGGGTACGCTGAATCCCAGCTTGCCTTCCTTCATCGTGTTCGCGGAAAAAGAGCCGTACAATGCGTATCAGTGTTGGGATGCCCATTTCCTGCCCGCCTATCACACGGGCACGCGGGTGATTCCGGGGCCACAGCCGATTGCGCATCTGAAAAACCCCATCACATCGCTGACCCGGCGGGAGCTCGAACGCACCATGTTGCGCGACCTGAACGAGGCCCATTTAGACCTGCGGGCAGGGGATCTCGATCTCGAGGCTCGCGCGTCCAGTTTTAACACGGCGTACGGACTGATGCAGGAAGCGCCGGAGGCCTTTGATATTTCGCACGAGTCAGATGGCACCCTGGCGGCCTATGGCCTCGATCGCAACGACCGGAAATCGTTCGCCTGGCAATGTCTGTCCACGCGCCGATTGATCGAACGCGGTGTGCGGGTCGTCGAACTTTTTGATGTTGGCTCGAACAGCAACTGGGATGATCACGGGAACATGGAATTGCACCGTAAACACGCGAAGAATATCGATCAACCGATTGCGGCATTGATCGGCGACTTGCGCGAGCGCGGAATGTTGGAGGACACCTTGATTGTGGGCTGTACGGAATTCGGTCGGACCCCCTGGGCGGATAAGAATCCCAAAGGGAGGGGGCACCACGCGGCGGCCTTTACCTGCTTCTTCGCCGGTGGAGGATCGAAAGCCGGCTACAGTCACGGTGAAACCGATGCCTACGGTGCGGAGGTCGTTTCGAATCCGGTACACCTGAACGACTTTCATGCAACGATTCTGCATCTGATGGGCTTGGATCACGAATCCCTGACTTACCGGTACTCCGGACGCGATTACCGGCTGACCGACGTCGGCGGGGAGGTCGTCGACCAGGTCATCGCTTAGTCGCTGGATTTTTGACCTGTGTTTCGCTCGTACGCCTGTCATGAATTAACGCCATGAAAGCTGTCGCTCTTTTGCTGTTCGCCGGTCTGAATCTTGCGCCGATGTTGCCCGCGGCTGAGCTTACCATGGAAGGCCCGCGGGCCCTTGCGGGTCAAGGCTTTCTGTTCAATACCGTGATCCGTGAGCGTGCTGCGGTCCTGGCCAAAGGTATAGCTGATCTGCAGGGTCGGCTGCTGGTTGCCAGCCGAACATGTGAAGCTTGGCGCGAATCAGATCAGCCTTAAACTTCCGCAGGAGGACGCCGTGGTATCCCGTGTGCAATTGCGGGAGGAAGAGCGTGTCGAGTAGGTGGCTGCTTGGTGCACAGACCGCGCCTGGTCGGGAAATACCCCATGCATTTGGCCGAATTCGTGCTTTTATGACGCCCTGTGCTCGTCTATGGATACGCTAGC
>JBLIND010000156.1:0-13939 GCA_047639095.1 Candidatus Omnitrophota bacterium
TTGTTCCGTAAACTACATCCGGATGAAAAGAGCTGAATTCGGAAAAACAATCAAAACCCTCCAGAACTACGTCGGTTTTGTGAGCGAGGGCCCAAGAAAGATTCCCTCGGGACACCTTTAATGAAACGCTATCTATTGTCTGCCGAAATCGGTATGGTATATTTAATAACCGAGTTGCGCCTATGAAAACACGAACCCTATACTCCGCTCTGTCCTTCCTGGCCGCCATTTCCGTCACCTGCCAGGCTGACTTTACCGTCGGGAATGCAGACGAAACACAGTTCTCGACATATCCGCTGAACTACGAAAACGTGAACGTAAATACCTCCACCCTGAACGCCAACAACACTCAGATTGACACCAGCTGGGACTCAGGCAAATCGGGTTTTGGCGATGCCAACTTTGCCATCGGCACGTTCTACTCCCACGATCAGTCCTTCAACATTCCACAGGGTTATCGCATTCGATCCATTGACTGGACCTTTCAAGCAACGACCAGCGATGGTGCGATCGCTAACTGGTTCCCTGCATTAACCCAGGGGGGGCAATTCTACCGGGAAGACAATGCCTCCGGCAATCCGTACAATGGCAACGGCCTGATCAACGTCTCGGCCCCATTGAATCTGGCATCTGATTGGTTCCGCGTCTCCGGATCAACGGTGGATCCGGGCCCCAATGTAGATCCAGGCGGCAGCGGCATACACACCTACGTCTTCAGCTCAAGTTTACCTGAATTTGAGGACAACGGAGGGCCGATCAATTTTGGACTTATCCAGTGGAATGCCTCGACCGGCGGTTCCTACAACAACACGTTCTCAACCGAAATCGAAACCTTCGACGTAAAGGTCCGCCTGCAGGCGAATGCAGCACCTGAACCCGGCACGGGCATACTGACCCTGTTCGGAGGAGCCGCCCTCGCGACCTATCTGCGTCGGCGTAAAGCCAGCAACTACCTACGCAAGTCTTGATCAGGAGAGCGCTCGTGCCCAGCGTACTTGCAGCCTTGAGGATCTTCCTGATGCTCTCCCTCCGCCTGCAAGCGGAGATCCCCGTAGCGCCCGGCATTCAGGATCAGATTAAGCAAATCTGGTCCGAGCACTTACATCGCGGAATCAAAAATAATCCGAAAGCCGATGCGGAATGGCTGGCCCGGGCCGCCCTGCGGGCCGATGCCGCGGACACCAACGCTGTCGGAGTGCTGGTCCACCATTACATCAAGGGCGGCGAATTTATCATGGCCGCAGCGAGCGCGGAATATGGCAGGGCACTGGGCTTCACCAACTACATCCCCTCCCTGACGTACTTCCGCGAAAACCTCCCCTCCTGGATCGATGATAAAGAAATTGAATTCATCAACGCCAGCCTGCTGGAAATGCTCAAGGAACAAAATCCGGAATCTCCCGAGCTCCTCACGCCTGAACAACTGCGCAAAACCGAAGCTCGCCTGCGTCGCATGCTCCTGGAGACGGGCTCCGCACTCAATATTTTAAAAGAACTGGCGACCCTCCGCTACCACCAGGACGATTACCAAATGAGCCTGATGCTCACCAGCCTGCTGGTCTACCTGGATCCACTCGATCAAGAAGTCATCCATTTGCACTTCAAAAATCTGCCCCGATTCGAGAATGCCACCCTCATGAACTACTATATCGACGCCTACATGGAGCAGCCGAAGCTCCCTTCGGAGCTAAACGCCCGTATGGGTGAGTGGTGTCTTGGACTGAATCGCAAGAAGGATGCGGCGACCTTCTTCAAGCGTTGGACGGACCAACAGCCTGACGCTCCCGAGCCGTGGGAGAAATTGGGCACCACACTCTACGACCTGCGCGAGACGGACGAGGCGTTCCTCACATTGATCCACTGCGCCAACATGGAATGCAGCCCCGCGGTCTACCGCATCCTCGCCGAGATCGCTTCCAAGCGGGCCGACGGCCCGGGTATGGTCCGCTGGCTCACCCGGTATCGAGAAGCGATCAAGGACGATGACACCTTCCTGGACCTCCTGACCAGCCCCAACTTCTCTCGCTACCCCAGCCTGCTGAAGGAGCTCAAATAATGCGAACGGCTATATACCTGCTCACCCTTCTTCTGGCCACGCAGGCACAGGCGCGGGAGCATCGGTGGAAGAGCTTCAAGATCATATTCGGATTCGAAAAGCCCCTGGGCCTGGACGATGCGAGGACCTACGAGGCGCGCGGACGCGTCCTGCACTACGCGAATCGCCAGGAACCGGAGGACTCCAAGGTGATTTTCGATACCGCAATGAACCTCTTCGCCCTCCGGGAGTACGAACAAGCAGCCGAACAATATTATCGCCTGCTGCAAAAACATCCAAGAGATGGGCAACTCTTCATTCGCTTTGTGCAGAGCCTCTACATGACGGGGGACTTCGAGGCGGTGAAGAAAACCGCCGCCCTCGCCGAAAAAGAAGGAATGCACAACACGCTCAATCTGATCCTAGTCGCGGATATTGCCTATTCCGAAGGGAGAAATGAAGTGGCGACCAGACTGCTCAAGGCCATCCTGACCCGCCTGGAAATCCCTGACACCCAGGTCAGCGAATCCTCGATTCGCCTCTCAAAAACCTATGCGCTGGAAAACCTCATCACCCTCTATACCGAGACCGGCGATACCGAAAGCGTTAGTGCTTACGAGGCCTTGCTCGAACGCCTCAAGACCGACCAGCAAAAGTAAACAAATGCGCAGGGCACGAATCACCGGATGGAGCTTGTTGATCTTCCTGGGCTTGGCGTGCAATGGCTATTGCACGCATTGGACGGTGTATCTGTTTACTGGACAATCTAACATGCTGGGAACAACAGCGGATCCCACGGAGTCGGATATCTCACTGGGGAACCATCCGGCGGATGACGAGATCCGCTTTTTCTGGAGCAATCGATCCACGCGAAACGGTGACGGAGCCGCAGCCATCATCGGCGACTCAGCTGGGCAGTGGGAAACCCTGAAGGCGCAACAAGGGGAAGGGCGCAACACGTCATTCTGGGGTCCGGAAGTCGCCTTCGGACGCCACTTGCATGCGAAAGGTCACCGACACATCGCCATCATCAAGGCCGCGCGCGGAGGTGGCGGTAATAGCTACTGGCGCAAGGACGAGCAGATGTATCGCCATGTCTGCGCGACCGTTCAAGCTGCAACGGATCAGCTGGTGATAAACGGCGATACGTTTACTATAGACCACCTCCTGTATTTGCAGGGTGAAAGCGACAAGGCCAACGAGGCTATGGCCGCTGGCAAGCGGCTGAACGAATTACTGACCCATCTACGCAAGGACCTTCCCCATGCCACAAGCATGCGCCTGGTCATCGGAGGCATTGCCGCCGGGGGTGGAACGCGCGACCAGGTCCGCAAGCAACAGGCGCAGATCGCATCTTTACAATCCACGATCACCTACTTCGACAATACCGACCTGCAAAACCGACTCTATGACGGACTCCATTTTGACAAGCTGGCCAAGTTGCGACTCGGCGAACGTTTCGCCGATGCGGTCCTGGACGATACAGGCACACCGATTCGCATCGCCTGCATCGGGGACAGCATCACGTACGGATACGGGATTCCCAACAGCGAAATGATGAGTTATCCCGCACGCCTGCAACACTTGTTGGGCGATCGTTTCTCGGTTCGAAATCTGGGCGACAACGGTCGCGGCATCGTGCAGAAATCCATGCGGGGAACAACCCGGCGTGCGTATATTTTCCAGGATGAACATGCGGACGCTCTCGTGTGGGAACCGGACATCGTCATCTGCAATCTTGGCATCAACGACGTCATGGACTGGGATCGCTTTGGGAAAACGGACTTCGCTGCCGATTACAAGGCATTGATCCAGGCGTATCAAGCCCTGCCCGTTCCGCCACGCATCCTTATCTGGCATCCGCTCGCTCCGCTCTTTCCCGGTCAGAAATATTTTGGTGATCCGAATGTAAACGCGATTAACGAAGCCATCGAACAGGTTGCCCGTGACTTAAAAATCGAAACGATCGACCTGCAACAACCACTGATAGATCACCCGAAATGGTTCCCGGATTTCATTCACCCGAATACACAGGGTGCCGCATGTATTGCGGAAACCGTTCATCTCGCCCTGGGCCTACGGATTCCGTCACCCGACTGGAATTGAGCGCATCGTCGCTGCGAGAGGGTAAACCAACGGAAGGTCAGACGACACAAATCGATCTCGCGTTCAACTTTTTCAAATCAAAACTTATTTTGAATCAAGCCCCCGGTGGTTGCGGTCTATGAGCCAACTGCAACCGAAGGAGCTTCATGAAAAACAAAAATACCCGTGCCGGATTCACCCTCATCGAAATCTTATTGGTCGTCGGCATCATGGCTATGCTTGCGGGCATTGCCGGATACACGGTCAGCAACCAAAGCAATAATGCAAAAATCAGTGTAACCAAAATCACCTTGAAGATGGTGAAGACCGCCTTCTCCGAATACGAACTGGATTACGGCGCGTATCCCGATTCGCTGGATGCTCTGGTGGATCCTGCGAAGGGCCCGATTCTCGATGCGGACGTCGCTCCGACGGATGAATGGAAACGGGCATTGAAATTCAAACCGGAAGGCGGACGTCTGCAGGTGTATTCGGCAGGTCCAGATGGGGCCTGGGGGAGTAAAGACGATTTACGGACGCCTTAAGAACAGATGGCTGGTTGGAGAATCGTATCCAGCGGCAACGGAATCCATTCCGTCCTACAACTTTTGCGATGCAATGGAGTTGCCGGGTTCGAAATCGGGCATGAGCTTGATCATCCCGGTCGGGACGGGACCCCGCTCCAGGGCAAGCAACAGGCTTTGCACCATCTTTTTGACTTCCAAGCGGGTGTTGATGCGATAGTGGGCGACCGACGGCACGAGGTAATCCAGGACCGCGTCCTCGAACAACGAAACCAGGGATACGTCGTCGGGCACGTTCAATCCCAGCCGGGCCAGGTAGGTCATGATGGTAGGAATAAAAACCACTTGCTCCACGAGCAGGGCCGTGGGCGGCTGCGCGGCACGGAAGATACGCTTCAAGCTACGACACGCGAGGTCCACTTCGGATGGCAACTCCTTAATCATCGGATGATACCCCTCCTCGTCCGGATGGAGGTCAAATGCGCTCTCAAAGCCTTTGCGCGCCTGTTCCGAACCTGCCAATCCGTGCTGCGCACGCAGGAAACATATACGGCGATGCCCTTTGCCCATCAGCACACCCGTAGCATGGCGAGCCGCGGCTTCAAGATCCGGAGTCACCGCCGGGATATGGATACCCGCATGCGGCATGCCCAGGATGACCGCGGGTATATGGCGCTGCATGAAAACCCGCTGCATCTTATCCGTAGTGCGATGCAGGATCCAAGCGGATGCCGGATGCTCATCGATCAATCGTTGCATAGCTTTTTCAGGCTGCTTGAGCCGAAAGGCCTTGGACGAAATAATCTGCAGGCGCAAACCGGACTCGTTGAGCATCAGGCGGGTCTCGTCGAGCTGCTTCAAGGTATGGGGAGGCAAACGATCCGCCTCCAGCGGTGAAAGGAAAAAGATGGGATGGTCCCCGGAGACCGTTCGCTTCACGGTCGGTCGATCGGTCGTAATACGGCGGCGTTTACCCGAGCGTCCCGGCTGGATGAGCCCTTCGTCAGTTAGCTGAACCAGCGCCTTCCGCACGGTGTTGCGCCCGATCTGCATCCTCCGGGCGAGTTCGAGTTCGGAAGGCAAGTATTCACCCCAGCTCCCATCCTGAATACGGCACCGGATGATCTCCACGGCTTGCGAAAGCAGCGAGGTTCGCCGGGGCACCATTTCCGGTCCAGGAGTTTTCATCCGTCGGCTGCCGAGGTCTGAATCCAGTCGAAGAAACCCAATTGTTCAAGATCGGCCTTCAGGGCCGCGAACGCGGAGGCCTCGAGGGGCCGCAAGGGCATGCGCGTTGGACCGCAGTCGAGGCCGATCATGGCCATCATGGCTTTCAGGCAGGTCAGGGCGCAGGCATGTTTTCCATCACAGATTTTGATAAACTGAACCGACCGCAACATGGCCTGTTGGGCGGCGACGATATTGCCGTCCGCGAACTGACGCATGACGTCGTGGTAGATGGGTGCGCCCATGTTGTAGGTGCTGCCCACCGCGGCCCGCGCACCCGTGGCCAGGGCGGCCAGGAGCATCTCATCGCAGCCCCAGAGGATATCAAAAGCGCCATCCTGAACGCGCTGGCATTCCATGAACTCGTACAACTTGAAGTCGCTGTACTTGATCCCGGCGAGGTTGGGGATGACCGGCCCGCCGATTTCGAGAAACGCGGTCATGCTCATCGCGTTACCGGTTAAACGCGGAATGTGATAATAATAGAACGGCAGGTTCGGCGCCTGGGCCGCAATTTCCGCCATGCAGTCCACGAGGTTGTTCACGTTGTTCGGCTGGAAGTAACTCGGCGCAAGAGCGGAGATGTAATCGGCGCCCGCAGCCGCGGCGTGTTGGGCGAGACCGCAACTTTCCGCCAGGCTGTTGTGCCCGACCTGGATAACCACGGGCAAGCGACCGGCGCTGGCCTGGATGTAGGCTTCGGCGACCTGACGACGTTCCTCGGCGGTCAGGAGGGGGCCTTCGCCCGTGCTGCCGCAGACATACAGGCCCGAGATCCCCTGAGCGATGAGGTGGTCCACCAGGGCGGGAATCAAATCGAGATTCAAAGTACCGTCGGGATGTTGCGGGGTGAATCCGGCGGCGATCAAACCTTTAAATTTTGTTACGGGGCTCATTTGTTGCCTTGCTCCTTTGCCATGGCATCCAGTTCTTCCATGTTGAAACGGACCTGCAGGATGTACGGGGATGCCCCCGCCTGCCAATGGCCATAGGTGATATTCAGAAAGGATCCATCGGATAATTTTTCCAGGGTGGGATAGGCGCAATCGGCGCCCTTTTTATTGTCTTTAAAACGAATGCGATACTGCCCTTCCCGGCCTGCGACGATGTCCTCCCAGGTGCCGACCCAACCGACCCAATCGCCTTTGGTTGGAGACTCGTGGGTCGTATCCCGAAAGGAAGCGAGAATGCGTCCATCGGGTGTGTACATGAGTTGATGGCGATCGCCGGTCAGCGCGCCGGGCAGCTCGCGCGGCGCGGTCCAGGTCTTCGCTTCATCGTTCGAGAAGATCACGAAGCTGTTTCGTTTGCGGGCATTCTCCCGAAAGAGTACGGCGATGGTGTTGCCATCCGGCGAACGGATAAAACCCGGCTCACAGAGGTGGACATCGCCCCGCGAAAGTATTTCGTTGGGCGTGCCCCAGGTCACGCCGCCATCTTTAGAGAACACGGTGAACACCTTAAACACGCCGGAACGCTTGCCCCTGACCGTGAAGAATCGGCCATCGTCGTGAAACATCGCCATGTAGTGACCCGGCGTTTTCAGGCCGATCACATCGCCCATGCAGACGATGCCGCCCCAGTCGCCAAGTGGTTCAATGCCCGACCAGGTCGTCCCATCGTCTTCGGAAATCGCCATGCGACAAGGGTACAGACCCGAGAACATGATGATGCGTTTCTTGCCTGCGGCATCGACGACCCGATGGAGGGTCGGGACTTCCTTAGACGTGGACCAGTTCTGCGGGGTCGGTAAACGCGCACTCCAGGTTTTTCCGGCGTCGGTGCTTTTCTTCAGGATCAACGCGCCGCGACCATGTCCCTTGGGATAGGCGATGAATATCGTTTTTTGATCTTCGAGCATGACCGTGTTGGGATGGCCGAGGTACTGACCGTCCTCCCGGTCGATGATCAGCTGACGATCCGTTTGTGCGTCGAGATCGACGAGCGGGATGGTGTAGCCGCGGGACACATCCGTGCGATAGCCGAGGTCGGCCTCTTTTGCGTGTGTAAAACTCAGGGCAGAGAATGCGAGGAGAATAAATAGGGTCCGTATCATGCAACTATTCTATGATCCGAGACCGGATCCGCGACAAGCATGGAAAGGTTCTTCGAGGGGATTTATCCGATCGGAAACCGCCAAGCTGCCGGAGTTTCTGGTGAGGAACCTCGACTGCCAGGATAACGTGCAACGGCTATTTCACGTGGCCAGCGGGGGACAGATAACGCCAAGCGCCTCGCCCCTCAGCGCAAGGCTTTTATCTATCCTACGGGCCTTTACGAACGGCGGCGGAACGAGCTGAGAAAAAGGGCGCCGACGAAGACCAGGGCGAAGCTGGAGGGTTCGGGGATCAGCAAGGCATCGTAATTCTGCTGGACCTGGGTCGGGCTCAGAACCTGATTCTGATAATAGCGCAGGATAGCGATGTCGCCATCGAAGTTATCAAACATATTCTGGACCGTGGCATTGTCGTGACCGGTAAGACTTCCGCCGCCCAGATTACCGATGCCTGAAGAATCGCCTCCTGCAAACGCATTCAACACATCCGAGGCAAAGTCCGACCCGATAAATACGCCATTCAGATACAAGGAAATACTGTTCGCACCAGCAGCCGCATCGAGATCAATCGTCCCAACGACTTGATGAAATTTATTCAGGTCACCGGCTCCGAGAGGGACCGTCACTTCTGCATCGTTGGCCGCGTTCGCGGATTGTTGCGCACGAAACACGATCTGAGAATCCTTGATGAAAATGCCCGCCCCCGAACCGGTACCACCGGTCTCAAATACAAAGTAATTGGTCGACAAACTGATCGGACGAAAGACGAGTTCGAAACTCGCATCCATGAGGCTGGCATTACCCCCACCCGGAATGGTGATCGTACTGAAGCTGGACATATCCCCACTGGCGGCGGGCATGGCGTAAGCCGATTGAACGCCCGGCAGGTTTGATGTGCCGGAGACATCGGTGGTGGATTGCGCGCTTCCAAAGAGAAAACGTGTATTGGCTTCATGGTTAACGGATGACTCCCAGATATTATTTCCGTTCGTGTCGAGTGCGGCCTCCCAGTTCAAGGTCGGCGGGATGATATCGGCCGAGGCCACGGTGACCAGCATCAGAGAGAGCACAGTAAGGATATTCTTCATGCCAGAAACGTACGCGGATCGGCGATTTCCTTCAAGCAGACTCTTTAGCCGAACATGGCGAGAGCAGCGTCGACGGCGGCCGGAAACAGTTCGAGGACATCTCCTTCCAGGCGTCGGGTCACGAGCGGATGCCCATCGTGCGCGGTTGGCCCACGATTGATGACATAATACGGGCATCCCTGGCGGGCGGCGAGGATGGTGAAGTTCGCGGCGGGTTGAACGGAGAGGGTCGAGCCCAATGCGATCATCAAATCGGCGGAGAAGACGGCTTCCTGCGCGCGCTTCATGTCGGATACAAGAAGGTCCTGGCCGAAACTGATGGTCGCGGGCTTGATGAATCCTCCGCAGGCACAGACGGGCGGTGTTTTCGTCTGGGCAAAGGTCTCGTAGTATTCCGGTGCCGGGTGACGCGCGTGACAACGCATACAGGCGACTTCACGATTGGTTCCGTGGAGCTCGACGAGGCGAGCCGGGCTCGTGCCTGCAGCGGCATGCAGGCCATCAATGTTCTGGGTCAGCACGAGAAAAACTTTACCGGCCTTTTCCAGGTCGACGATGGCCCGGTGCACGGCGTTCGGCTCGGCGGCACCAAACGCGGCCCAATCCTCGGACTTCTGGGTCCAGTACTCCAGGCGCGCGGCTTCATCGTGCATGAAGTCCTGGAAAAAGACCGGCTGGCGGGTTTTCCACAAGCCATCCGGTCCACGGTAGTCCGGGATGCCACTGGCGGTGGAGATCCCGGCACCGGTGAAGATCACCATGCGTTCGGCTTTGGTCAGCGCTTCGACCAGGGGCATGTCCGGCTCAACCGACACGCGCACCGCTCTCCTGCTCGCCGTCGATCGTGATCAGGCGGAGGTTCTCACCCAGGGTCGCGGCGAGCATCATGCCCTGCGACTCAACGCCGAACACCTTGCGCGGCTTCAGATTCGCGACGATGACGATCTTTTTACCGGGCAGTTCTTCCGGCGTGTAGAATTTGGCAATGCCCGCGACCAGTTGGCGGGTTTCGTCACCCACTTTGATTTGCAGCTTGAGTAGTTTTTCTGCATCGGGAATTTTTTCGGCGGTGAGGATCTCGGCCGTCTTCAGCTCCACTTTGGCAAAGTCGTCGTACTCAATCGTCGATACGTCTTTCACGCCTTCGACCTTCGCCGGCTTTTTCTTTTCGGGCTTTGGCTCGGGCTTCTTCTCTTCCACGTGGCGCGGAAACAGGATTCCCGGCGGACCGATTTCGGTTCCGGAGACGAGCACGCCCCACTCACGGGCGTGCGCAATATCCGGATCGCCATCACCGAGGCCCAGGGTCACCCGGAGCTCGCGCATCTTGGCCGGCATCACCGGAAAGAGCAGCGAGGAAACGACCCGCAGCACTTCCGCCGCGGTATACATGGTCTGATAGAGCGGGGTCTTGTCCTCTTCTTTCGCCTGTTTCCAGGGCGCGCGCTGTTCGAGATACTTGTTGCAGGCGCGGACGGCGGCGAGTACTTCGCCAATGCCCAGGTCCAGTCGCATCGCAGCGAGCGTTTCTTCCATTTTCGCGACCGCACCCTGGGTGACATCCCAGAGCGCTTTTTCTTCGGCACCGTCGAGCGCATCGGCGGGTACTTCGGGAATCTTTCCGTCGCAATTGGCTTTAATCATCTTGAGCACGCGGCTGCCGAGATTGCCGAGATCGTTCGCGAGATCCGCGTTATAGCGTTTGACAAAATTTTCATGGGTGAACGAAGCATCCTGCCCCAGCGCCATTTCAGCCATCAGGTAATAGCGGAAGGCATCGACGCCAAAGGTATCCATGTACTCCATCGGATTGACCGCATTGCCATCGGACTTGCTCATCTTGTCTTTGCCAGCCAGCCACCAGCCGTGCGCGAACACGGTTTTCGGCATAGGCACATTCATCGCCTTGAGCATGGTCGGCCAGTAGACCGTATGCGTGGTCAGAATATCTTTTCCGATCAGGTGGTAATCCGCCGGCCACCATTTGTTGAAGGAGGTGTCGTCATGGAGATACCCCGGGGCACTGATGTAGTTGACCAGCGCGTCAAACCAGACGTAGGTCACGTACTCGGCATCGAACGGGAGCTCAATCCCCCAGGATAAACGTGTTTTCGGACGCGAAATGCACAAATCATTCAGGGTCTGGCTTTCCAGAAAGCCCAGGGTCTCGTTGCGACGGAAATCCGGCTGGATAAAGGTCGGGTTCGCCTTGATGTAATCGATCAACCATTGCTGGTATTTGCCCATGCGAAAGAAGTAGTTCGCTTCCTTGATGCGCTTGATGTGTGGCAGGGAGTCCGGCGATTGCCCGTCCGCGAGGTCGAGGTCTTTCTCGGTGACGAAGGTTTCGCTTTTGACGTCGTACCAGCCATCGTACTCGGCTTTGTAGATCTCGTCGCGATCCAGCAGGTCCTGCAAAGCGGCCTGCACGACCTTCGTGTGCCGCTCTTCCGTGGTGCGGATAAAATCGTCGTTGGTGATTTCCAACTTGGCCCACATTTCCTGGAAGCGCTGTACCGTCTCGTCGACGTGGGCCTGTTCGGAAACACCCCGCTTCTGGGCGGCTTCCTGGACCTTCTGGCCGTGTTCATCGGTGCCGGTCAGGAAGAAGGTCTCATCGCCGAGCAGCCGGTGATAGCGCGCGAGCACATCGGCAAGCAAAGTGGTGTAGGCGTGTCCGATGTGGGGCACGTCGTTGACGTAATAAATGGGGGTAGTGACGTAAAATTTACTCATAGCGGGTATTAGATACGGCAGGAGGGGGAAATCTCAAGGACTTAAGGGGTTTAAGGAAGGGTAAAGGGACCTAAGCTTTGGTCTCTTGGGTCCCTTCAGTCCCTTTACATTAAACTCACGGCATCGACATCGATCGTGACCTTCACCTTGGGCGGCCACTTAAAGGTCTCCATGACCTTTCGAACCGGCTGGGACATCCGCCGGGTGTTCTGGGCCCGCATCATGATCTGATAACGGAAGAGCCCTTTGATCCGGGCGATCGGCGCGGGCACCGAGGTCGACATCATGACAAAGGTCGGGTCGACCTCCTTCTCGAGGGCTTTATGGAATTGCTCGGCGGTAAAAGCGACGAGCGCATCCTGGGCACCGCGAACGGTAATACAAACCAGGTGCGAATACGGCGGATAGTGCAGCGCCTTACGAAATTCCAATTCCTCATCGAAAAAGCGTTCATAATCGAGCGTGCGGGCCGATTGAATCGCTGGATGCGAGGGGGTGTAGGTCTGGATGATGACCTCACCGGCAATCTCTCCCCGACCGGCGCGACCGGACACCTGAGTGATCAATTGAAACGTCCGTTCGCCCGCGCGAAAGTCGGGCATGTGCAGGGTGGTGTCCGCGTAGATCACGCCGACCAGGGTGACGTTGGGAAAGTGAAGCCCTTTGGCGATCATCTGCGTGCCGACGAGGATATCGATTTTGCCGGTTCGGAATTCGCCGAGAATTTTCTGATACGAATCCTTGCGGGTCATCGTGTCTGAATCCATCCGGCCGATGATTGCCTTGGGAAACATGCCTCGCAACATGCCTTCTATCTTTTCGGTACCCAGTCCGGCATATTTAAAATCCGGTGTGCGACAGGCGGCGTTGGGACAGCACTTCGGAACCTTGCGCAAGTCGCCGCAGATGTGGCAGGCGAGCTCGTTGCGTTTGCGGTGATAGGTCATGGACACGCTGCAATGCAGACATTCCTCCACGTGCCCGCACTTCGGACAGATCAAGCTGGTCGCGTAGCCGCGGCGATTCAGGAACAACATGATCTGCTCCTGACGCTCCAGCCGCCCTTGAATCGCAGCCTGCAGATCTTTGGAGAACACGGAGGGACCGCCCTGTAACACGGCCTCCTTACGCATGTCGACGATGTGAATCAGCGGCATCTGTCGATCGTCCACCCGACCGGACAGGTTGGCAACGGCATATTTTTTGATGAGCGTATTGTGGTAGGATTCAACCGAGGGCGTGGCCGTTCCGAGCACGACCGCACATTTCTGCAGGTGCCCCCGCATCACCGCGATGTCCCGGGCGTGATACCGCGGTGCTTCATCCTGTTTGTAGGATCCTTCATGCTCTTCATCGACGACGATCAAGGCGAGATTCTTCACCGGAGCAAACAAAGCGGAGCGGGCGCCCACGACGATGCGTACTTCGCCATCAGAGATGCGATGCCATTCATCGTGACGTTCGCCATCCGACAAATGGCTGTGCAACACCCCGATATCATTGCCGAATCGACTGCGGAAGCGACGCACGGTCTGCGGGGTCAGCGCAATTTCCGGAACGAGGACAATGGCCCCCTTCCCTTGCTCCAACACCTCATGAATCGCCTGGAGATAGACCTCCGTTTTCCCGCTCCCGGTTACCCCGAAGAGCAGCACAACCGACGGATCACCGGTCTCCACCGACTGATTGATCAGCTCCAGGCTGGCCTGTTGTTCCGGGGACAACTTCAAGGCTTTGGTCTTCAGGAAATTCATTCCGGCCAGGGGATCCCGGCCCATGGGTTCGAGGGTGATCTCGACCAGGCCGCGTTCTTCGAGCGCGCGAACCGCGGCCGAACTGGTGCCCGAAGCCTTCGCGAGTTCGGACATGGGCAGCGTGCCCGAAGCGAGCAACACATCAAGGGCAGCGGCTTGCTTCGGCGCTTTTTTCCGCAGGGCCACGAGAGCGCTTTCATCCGAGGCCTTGGGCGTGGGAACGACGAAGTAGACCTCTTTGAATTTGGCATCCTTGCCGCGTACGGCGCTGGGCAGAACGGTTTTGATCACCTGCTCGAACGGGGTGATGTAATAGTCGGCCATCCAACGCGCGAGGGCCATGATTTCCGGCTCGATCAACGCCTTTTTGCTGAGCAGTTTTCCAATCGGTTTCAGCTTTTTAAATTCGCTGGTCTCTTTGAGGCCCACCACGT
>JBLIND010000157.1:0-13767 GCA_047639095.1 Candidatus Omnitrophota bacterium
GGGGTCACCGGGTGGGTGGGATTGTGTCGGCTCGTGCGCGGGGAGACGCTCAAATTGCGCGAACTCGAATACGTACAAGCCTCCACCTGTCTGGGCGTGTCGCGCGCGAAAATAATCATTCGCCATATCATCCCCAACCTCATGCACATCGTCATCATCACCGCCATTCTGGCGTTTACCGGGCTTGTGCTGACCGAAAGCGTGCTGGCCTACCTCGGGATCGGCCTGGACAACAGCTGGGGGGCGATCATCGATGAAGCACGGGGCGAGCTGGCGCGTGATCCGGTGATCTGGTGGAACCTGGTCTTTGCCTCGCTCTTCCTGTTCCTGCTCGTACTCTGTGTGAATGTTTTCGGTGACGCCTTGCGGGACGTTCTCGATCCAAAAACGAATGTTGGATAATCCGAATGAGTGAAATCATTTTAGAAGTTAAAAACCTCCGCACCCACTTCAAGGTGGCTGGCAATCGCGTGGCCAAGGCCGTGGATGGTATTTCCTATCACGTGCACAAAGGCGAAACCGTTGCGCTGGTCGGGGAGTCGGGTTGCGGCAAATCCGTATCGGCCTTTTCGGTGATGCAGTTGCTGCCCCGCAACGCGATTCACCCGACGGGTGAAATCCTTTTCAAAGGCATGGACATCCTCAAAATGGATGTCGATGAACGTCGGGCCCTGCGCGGCAATCAAATGTCCATCATTTTTCAGGAACCCGGCACCTCCTTGAACCCGGTCTTCAAGACCGGTGCCCAGGTGGCCGAAGTCCTTCGCCTCCACGAGGGGATGAACAAGGCCCAGGCGCGTGAGGAAACCATCAAAATATTTGGGCAGGTTGGGATTCCCAATCCCTCCGCCCGTTATGATGCCTATCCGCATGAAATGTCGGGCGGCATGAAACAACGCGTCATGATCGCCATGGCCCTGGCGTGTAAGCCGGACCTCCTGATTGCTGACGAACCCACCACCGCGCTCGATGTTACGATCCAGGCGCAGATCCTCCAGTTGATCCGTGACCTGCAACGCGAGCGAAACATGGCCGTGCTCATGATCACCCACAACCTGCGTGTGGTGAACCAGGTCGCCGATCGGGTCATGGTCATGTATGCGGGCAAGATTGTTGAAAAAGCCGATCGTCTGGACCTGTTTAAAAATCCCCAGCATCCGTACACGAAGCTGCTGTTGAAATCGATCCCCGGAGAGGAAGCCCGAGGCAAACCCCTGGAGGAAATTCCGGGTCGGGTGCCTCCTGCCACGGCGTTTCCTGATCACTGTCGCTTTGCCGATCGCTGCCCGAATTGTTTTGAACCCTGCCGTGAAACCGAGCCGCTTTTGCTCGATGTGGCTGATCGTCATGCCGCAGCCTGTCATTTGTTTAAGCGGGAAGAGGTGAATGCAGATGGATAACGATACCCCCCTTATCGAAGTCAAAAACCTGAAAACCTGGTTCCCGGTAAAATCCGGTTTGCTGCAACGGACGAGTGCGCACGTGCGCGCGGTGGATGACGTTTCATTCTCCATTCCAAAAGGGAAAACTCTGGCGCTCGTGGGCGAGTCGGGTTGCGGAAAGACCACCGTGGGAAAAACCATCCTTCGCCTGATCAAGGCGACGGGCGGCGAAGTGCTGTATGGCGGCCAGAACATTCTGGCGTTGAGCGAAAAGGATCTGCTGCCGTATCGAAAAAAGCTGCAGATCATTTTTCAGGATCCGGCGAACTCCCTGAACCCGCGCATGCTGGTGAAGGATATCGTCGGGGAGGGCCTGCGCAGCTTTAAGATGGTGAGCGGCAAGGCGGACTATGAAGCCAAAGTCACCGCCGTATTGGACAAGGTTGGCCTCGGATCCGACACCCTGCACCGCTATCCCCACGAGTTCTCCGGTGGACAACGTCAACGTATCTGTATCGCGCGCGCGCTCGCGGTTGATCCCGAATTTATTGTCTGCGACGAAGCGACCTCCGCGCTCGATGTGTCGGTTCAGGCATCGATTCTCAATCTGCTCAAGGACCTGCAGGCCGAGCTTGGACTTACCTACCTGTTCATTACCCACGATCTTTCAGTGGTCGAATACCTTTCGGATCGGGTCGCGGTGATGTATCTGGGGCAGTTGGTGGATGAAGCCGACACCAATGAGCTTTTTACCAATCCCAAGCATCCCTACACCCAGGCGCTGATGGCGAGTGCCCCCAGTTTGAATCCGGATCATCGTGAATTGACTGCGCTCGGAGGCGAAGTGCCGTCGCCCATGAACCCGCCCAGCGGTTGCCGTTTTCACACCCGCTGTGAAAAACGTTTTGAACCCTGTGATAAAGGCGTCGTGCCCTTCGTCCAGGTGAACAAGGGGCGTTGCCGTTGCCTCTTGTATAAAGATTAACCCTGCACGCGCGATTCCCTCCAAGCTCCCAAATAGGTCCCCGAAATGAAAAACGCCCTCATCATCCTTGTTAGCCTTTATGCGTGCGTAACCTTTGGCGCACGTCCGAACATCCTGTTCATCTTTACCGACGATCATTCATCCCAGGCCATCAGTGCCTACGGATCGAAGATCAACCAGACGCCACATATGGATCGCATCGCCAAAGAAGGCATGCTGTTCCGTAATTGTTTTGTCAGCAACGCCATCTGTGGGCCCAGTCGGGCCGTGATTCAGACCGGAAAGTACAGCCACCTGAACGGCTTTCTTACCAACGGAAATTCATTTGATGGCTCGCAGCAGACCTTCCCCAAACTGCTTCAGAAGGCCGGCTATCAGACCGCAGTTGTCGGCAAGTGGCACCTCAAGACGACGCCAACCGGGTTTGACTATTCTGAAGTACTGGTCGGGCAGGGGCCCTACTACAATCCGCCCATGAAGAAAAACGGGGAGAACACCAAGCACGTCGGATACACCACCGAAATCATTACCGATCTCGCACTCGACTGGCTGCAAAATGAACGGGATGAGGATGAACCGTTCATGCTCATGTATCAGCACAAGGCCCCTCACCGCAACTGGCAGCCAGGACCCGGATACCTCAACCGCTACGATGATGTGACTATTCCTGAACCGGAAACCCTGTTTTACGATTACTCCGGACTCGGCAGCGCGGCGAAACAACAACAGATGAGCATCGAGCATAACCTGAGTGCGGGCGATCTGAAGCTAACCCCTCCGCGCGGCCTGACCCCGGAGCAGCTGGCAACCTGGAATGCGGCCTACGAACCGAAAAACGCAGCCTTCAAAGCCATGAACCTGCAGGGGAAGGAACTCATCCAATGGAAGTATCAACGATACATCAAAGATTACATCCGCTGTGTCGATGCCGTGGACGACAACATCGGTCGCGTACTCAAGTACCTGGATGACACCGGGCTGGCGGAAAATACGATTGTGATCTACTCCTCGGACCAGGGCTGGTTTCTCGGTGAGAACGGTTGGTTCGACAAGCGTTGGATCTACGACGTATCGCTTCGCATGCCCCTCCTTGTGCGGTGGCCAGGTGTGGTCAAGCCGGGGACCGAGAATACGGACTTTGTCTCTAATGTGGACTTCGCCCAGACCTTTCTCGACATCGCGGGGGTTGAACAGCCCGCGGATATGCAGGGCCGCAGCTTCGTTCCCTTGTTGAAAGGACAGACCCCGGATGACTGGCGCAAATCTTTCTATTACCAGTACTATGAATACCCCGGAGCGCATAGTGTGCGCCGGCATTACGGGGTGCGTGCCAAGGATCATACCCTGGTGTATTACTACGGCATCGACGAGTGGGAGCTCTTCGACAATCGAAAAGATCCGAATCAGCTGACGTCCGTGTACAACAATCCGGAATATGCCGAGGTGGTTAAAAAGCTTCAGCAGGAGATTGATCAGTTACGCGTCGAGTTGAAAGTTCCCGTGGATGAACGTCCGATCAAGGCGAAAGTTAGAACGCCGCGGACCCCCAAGCCCAAGAAGAACGCCAAGTAGGGCCCTGTTCGTCATGCATCCATTGGATACCCGGACCATCAATGCTTTAAGCGCTTCCATGATGGTTGAGGAGCTGATTCGCAACGGCGTGGATTGCTTCTGCCTCGCACCCGGCTCGCGCTGTAGCCCGCTGACCCTGGCGGTGGCGCGCCATCCGCGCGCCCGGGTGTTCAAACATTTCGACGAACGCGGCCTGGGCTTTTTTGCTCTCGGCCTCGCACGGGGAAGCGGGCAGCCCGCAGTTGTGATCACGACGTCGGGAACCGCCGTGGCGAACCTTCTCCCAGCCGTCGTGGAAGCGGACCTGGAAAATATTCCGCTCATCATCCTTTCTGCAGACCGTCCGCCGGAGCTGCGCGCCACGGCGGCCAACCAGACCATCGATCAGGTGAATATTTTTGGCGCCCGCACCCGCTGGTTCGTCGATTTACCCTGTCCATGCACCCAGGCAGGACCCGAATATCTGCTGCACACCATTGATCACGCCGTGGACCAGTCGCGACAGGGGCCGGTACACCTGAATGCCATGCTGCGGGAACCGTTGGTGCCACTCGAACAAGGCCCTTCTCTTACGCCCTGGTTGTACCGGGTACAGCACTGGGTGGATGGCGCTGACCCCTTTACGCGTTACATCCCTACCGAGCGTACGCCCTGCGAATCATACACGAAAGAGTTGGCGGCCAGCCTCAGCGAAAGTCCGAACGGGATCCTCGTGGTGGGCGAATTGAGCTGTGAAGCCGATCGCTCCAGCGCCTGTACACTGGGAGAAATCCTGCGATGGCCCATTGTCGCGGACCTGCGTTCCGGCCTGCGTTCAGGTAACCCTTCTCTGAACATTATTCACCAGATGGATGTGATCCTCCAGCATCCCGAGGCCCGAGGTGATGCGCCCGGTGCGATCATTCATCTCGGCGGACGGCTGCTCTCGAAGCGTGTACAGGAATGGATCAACCAGCACGCGCCATCGGTTTATATCCTGTGTCAGGATGCACAGCAGCAAATCGTTCCGGGTCGCGTCACGCATCGGGCCGCAGGTTCCGTTCAGACGTTTTGTGAAAATCTGGCCCGTACTGTAAAGCCCGCAGCGGAGCCCGGCTGGCTCGAACGTTGGCAGGCGCGCCAGACAACCTGCGACACGGTCCTGACCGAACACTTGAGTTCGGTGCTCAATGAACCGGCCGTCGCGCGTGCGATTTCACGACAGGTCCCGGCCGGCCACCTGGTCTTTCTCGGGAATTCGATGCCGGTACGCGACATGGATATGTTCGCCTCCCCGGATGGTCAGGCCGCCGGCTTTCATGCAAACCGTGGCGCCAGCGGCATCGATGGTTTGGCGGCCAGCGCGGCGGGCGTCGCCACAGGTGCCGGACAAGCGTTGACCTTGCTCATTGGCGATCTATCCCTGCTCCATGACCTGAACAGCTTGCCGCTCCTGCGGGATGCGCGGTCACCGGTAACTATTGTGGTGATCAACAACGATGGCGGTGGGATCTTTTCGTTTCTGCCCATCGCGGAGCAGGAAGATGTCTTCGAGGAGTACTTCGGCACGCCGCATGGATGCAGCTTCGAACACGCTGCCGCACAATTCGGAATCGCGTACACGCAGGTCACGAGTTTGGAGCGCTTGATCGAGACCTACGCACAAGCGGTCACGCAGCCCACGTCGACCTTGATCGAAGTCATCACCCAACGGGATACCAACCTGGCCGATCACCAGGCCATTCGCGATGCCGTGATCGAGCGTCTCGATGCCTGATTCGGTACCGCTGGTATTTGTCCATGGTTTCATGGGCCGTGCCTCCGATTGGGAGGCCATCCGTTCGCACTTTACCCGGGAAACCCAGGCGCCGGACGTGCACGGCGTCAGCCTGGATGAAGCTGCGGACGGTCTCCTCGAGACGTATCCCGGCCCGGTGATTCTGCTGGGCTATTCCATGGGCGCGCGATTGGCTCTGCACGCGGCGGTGCGCCACCCCGAGCGCGTATGGGCACTCGTGCTCGAAAGCGGCATGCCGGGACTTGAAGGGGAGACGGAACGCCTTGCTCGCCGGACCCAGGACAAGACACGCGCGGCGGCCCTGCAGCGTGAAGGTATGCAGCCCTTTTTGGAAGCCTGGTATGCGCAGCCGCTTTTCAGCACGCTGGGTGAGCATCGGACTCAGCTGATCCAGGAGCGGTCCAGCCTGGATCCGGCCATGGTTGCCCAGCAGTTGTGCGCGCTCAGTGTCGCGCAGCAGCCGAACCATTGGCTGGCCCTGCAGAACTTGTCCATGCCCGTGCTTGCACTGGCGGGTTCGCTCGATCATAAGTACGCGGCAGTGGCCGAGCGCATCGCATCCACCTGTCCGCAAGGACAATGTGTGATCATCGATCAGGCCGGACATAATGTCCACCTGGAGCGACCGGATGCGTATGTGGCCGCGGTCAAAACATTTTTAACGCACATAGGAGACGACTGATATGCCAGCCGTAGAATGGAAAAGCGCCGGGGAATTCTCGGACATCATATATGACAAGTGTGAAGATGGAATCGCCAAAATCACGATTAACCGCCCGGAAATTCACAATGCATTCCGTCCGCAAACCGTGATGCAGATGCGGGAAGCCTTGAACAATGCCCGGGATGACGAACGCATTGGCGTGATCATTCTAACCGGTGCCGGAGACAAAGCGTTCTGCTCCGGCGGCGACCAGAAAATTCGCGGCGACGCGGGATACAAGGATGGCGATGGCGTTCACCGATTAAACGTCCTGGATTTCCAACGCGACATTCGCACCTGCCCGAAACCGGTCATCGCCATGGTGGCAGGCTATGCGATCGGTGGCGGACACGTGCTGCACATGCTTTGCGACCTGACCATCGCTGCGGACAATGCTGTTTTCGGTCAGACCGGACCCAAGGTCGGCTCCTTCGATGGCGGCTGGGGTGCCAGTTACATGGCCCGTCTGGTCGGCCAGAAAAAAGCGCGTGAGATCTGGTTTCTCTGCCGTCAGTACAGTGCAGAGCAAGCCCTGGATATGGGCCTGATCAACACCGTGGTTCCCCTCGATCGTCTCGAAGAGGAAACCGTGCAATGGAGTCGTGAAATTCTTCAACACTCGCCCTTGTCCATTCGCTGTTTGAAATCGGCCTTGAATGCCGATTGCGATGGTCAGGCCGGTCTGCAGGAGCTCGCGGGCAATGCAACCCTGTTGTATTACATGACCGAAGAAGGGCAGGAAGGGCGCAATGCGTTTAACGAGAAGCGCAAACCCGACTTCGGTAAATTCCCGAAGCGACCCTAGCGGCCATGCCCAATCCGATCCAAACCTGGCTGCTGGCCGCCCGACCCAAAACCCTCCTTGCGGGTGCCTGCCCGGTGATCATCGGATCGGTGCTGGCCTACATGGAGGGAGCATTTTATCTTCCGGCCGCGCTGGCCGCGCTGCTGGGCGCCATGTGCATCCAGATCGGGACGAACTTCTGCAACGATTATTTCGACTTCAAACAGGGTGCGGATACCGAGGAACGACAGGGGCCGACCCGTGCGGTTCAGGCGGGACTGATTTCCGGGAAAGCCATGTTAACTGCGACAATATTCATGTTCGCATTGGCGGCAGCTTGCGTGGCCTACCTCTACACCCGGGTGCCGGGTCCTCCGATCCTGATCATTGGTTTTATCTCGATTCTGTGCGGGATCTGGTACACCGCTGGGCGTTTCTCCATCGGGTACCTGGGCCTCGGCGACATCTTTGTCCTGATTTTTTTCGGACCGGTTGCCGTGGGAGGAACCTTCTACGTGCAGGCCATGGGCTGGAACTACTGGATCGGCATCGCTAGCCTGCCTCCGGGCCTGTTGGCCACTGCGATTCTGGTCGTGAACAACCTGCGCGATGTCGATCAGGATCGTGCCGCGAGCAAAAATACCCTGGCGGTGCGATTTGGACGCCGCTTTGTCCGGGTTGAATACCTCCTCTGTCTACTCGGAGCAGCGATCATTCCGCTGCTGCTCATGCTTTACGGCTGGGGTTGGTGGCTGGGTGCCTGCCCCTTGATTCTCATCCCGGGCTTCATCCTCTTCCGAACCGTGTGTAAAGAAACCAGTGGCGCCAAATTGAATCCGGTGCTCGGTAAAACAGCGGGGCTGCTCCTCCTCTACACCCTGATTTTCTCCATTGCCTATCTCCAGGGATGACCTCGCCCAGCTACCAGTTGTTTCGCGGTCAGCTGCCCATGTTCGATGGTCAGCAACGCGCCTTTGGTCTCCTTCGCTGCAGCGATGCGGCCGGGCATGAAGGCTGGGGAGAAATTGCGCCCTTGTCCGGCTTCAGCAGAGACTCGCTCGATGAGGCACTCCAGGAAGCGATTGAGCTGCTCCAACAACCGGATGGTCGGACACCGACCTGCCCCTCGCTGGCCTGGGCCGTGGACACGGCACAACTTAACCTCGAAGCCGCACAGAAAAACATTCCGCTCTGTCAGCTGATGCGCGCTGCGGCTCCACGCCATATCGCGATCAATGCCTTGCTTATGCCCGACGAACCGATCTCGCGCGATCGAACGTACCCCATCGTCAAATGCAAGGTCGGCGCGCGGCCGATTGCGGAGGAGGCGGATCGCCTGCGTAAAGTTCCCGTGCGCCTGCGCCTGGATGCCAACCGGTCGTTGAGCCTGGGGCAGGCCTTGACTCTGTCCATGGCTTTGAGCGAGCTGGATGTCGAGTACATCGAAGAGCCCGTTAAGGCCTTTGAGGATCTCCCCGCGTTCATCGAACAATCGCATTTCCCGGTCGCACTCGACGAAACTCTCCGGGAAAAAACCTCGGCCGAATTGGCCCACCTCGATCTGGGCGCCATCGTCTATAAGCCCTCTCTGATGGGTAGTTGGATCCGGCTCATGCACTGGCACGAATTTGCGGTCGAGCGCGGCATCGAAATGACCATCAGCGCGGCGTACGAAACCGGCATCGGGCTGTGGAACCTGGCCAATGTGGCTGCAGGATTGTCCAATGCCAGTCCCTATGCCGGGCTGGACACCTATCGCTTTCTCGCCGAGGATCTCCTGGATCCTCGGCTCGATTTTTCCGAGGGACGCCTTGATCTCTCCTCGTCCTTCGCGACGGCATACCGTGTAAACACTGAACTTCTGGAAGAAATCCCCCATGGCTGAAATCCGTTGCCTGCTCAACCAAAGCTGTGAAATCTCCAAGCACATCCCTGCGGTCCTGGATAGTAATCGCGTGCACTTTTTCCAGGACCTGGAGTCCACCGTTGCCTTTATGGCCTATCATCTTGCCCAGCGTGGGTTGGGGGAAGGGGACCGCATCGCGATGTACATGCATCCTTCCTGGCCGGCGGTATGCACGCTCCTGGCCATCATTCGAATCAAGGCGGTGGCCGTGCCGTTGAGCACGCGTTTGCCGATCGATGGACTGAAGCGTCAGCTTGCCACGGTTAACGCGAAGACCCTGATGATTCAGTCGGGCCATGGGCCGGAGGGCTCGCTGGACGAGGTGGAGATCCTCGTAGCGGAAGAGCTCGCGGATTATGTAGCGCTGGATCGAAGAAACGTTCCCATGCACAATTTGGATCAACCTGCGGTCATCGTTTTTACCTCGGGAAGTGCGGGCGAACCCAAACCGGCCTTGCTCACGTATGGCAACCTCTACTACAGCGCGCAGCAGTCGAATATCAACATACGCCTGAGCTCGAATGATCGCTGGGTCCTTTCCCTGCCGCTCTATCATGTGGGCGGGCTGGCCATCCTTTTTCGTTGCATCGAAAGCGGAGCCACCATGGTGATTCCCAATCGTGATGTATCGCTCAGCCAGGAAATTCAGGCCTACGAAGTCAGTCATCTGTCGATCGTTCCCACGCAACTGATTCAGATGATGCAGGCGTCAGATGCCCGGGAGACGGCGGCATCGCTGCGCGTAGTGCTCCTTGGAGGCGCGCCCATTTCGGAGGAACACATTCGCCAGGCCATGTCGCTCGGTTTTCCGGTCTATGCCACCTACGGACTCACCGAAATGTGTTCCCAGGTCGCCACGCATTCAAAATACACGCCCGAAGAAAAACTTCACACCGCGGGTAAAGTGCTCCGGACCAACGAGCTGATGCTTGCCGCAGACGGAGAGATTTTCGTGCGCGGTAAAGCCTTGTTCGCGGGCTACCTCGAAGGAGATCAGCTGAACCCTGCCCGCGATGCCGAGGGATGGTATCACACCGGGGATGCTGGCGTGCTGGACGCCGACGGGTATCTCACCATTCTCGGTCGCAAGGATAACCTGTTCATCTCGGGCGGAGAGAATATCTACCCGGAGGAAATCGAACGTGTTCTGAGCGGACGTCTGAAGGTGTCCAGGGCGGTGGTGGTTCCCGTTGCGGACGAAACCTTTGGGCATCGCCCGCTCGCCTTTGTCGAATTTCCGGCGGATGTAAACGCCGAACACCTCAGCCACCAGCTGGAAGAATTTCTGCCGCGATTTAAGATCCCGGTCGCCTTTCGGGCGTGGCCGGAAGACGCACCGGATGGCTTCAAGTTGGACCGGGCCTGGTTCCATAATAGGGCTAAAATAGACTAAAACAGTGCATATTACGGATTACGGGTACTCAAAATATAAATTTTGACTAATCAAAATAGGTCCCGTATGTTAGGTCATGATGAAACCTAGATTTGTCCTCCTGTCTCGTCTGCTGATGCTGATTTGGCTGTCCACGCCCGTAGACGGGCATGCGAAATCCAAGGTATCTGAATCCGGTTTATTCCTCGTTGCCACCACCACCATGGTCCGCGATATGGTTCAGGCCGTCGCCGGGGAGGACGCGCGGGTTGAGGGCTTAATGGGGCCGGGTGTCGACCCGCACCTGTACAAGCCGGTCGCGTCGGATATGGCGAAGCTCCGCCAGGCTGATGCGGTTTTCTACTCGGGACTTCTGCTCGAAGGAAAAATGGAACGCTTGTTTAAGCAGATGGAAAAAAGGTCGGGACACGTCTACGCGATCACCGCTTCACTCGAAGAGAACGACTTATTAAAGCCCGATGAATTTTCCGGCCATTTCGATCCGCATGTGTGGGGCGATGTGGCCTTATGGATCAAGTGTGTGCCGGTGGTGGTGAAAGGCCTTGCGGTCGTGGCTCCGGAGAAGGCTGCAGTGTTTCGGAAAAATGGGGAAGCCTACATAAAGCAACTTGAAGCGCTGGATCAGTGGGCGAAGGAGCGTGCTGCACAAGTCCCGAAAGCCAACCGAATCCTGATAACCAGTCACGATGCATTCAACTATTTTGGCAAGGCCTATGGTTTTCGCGTAGTGGCCGTCCAGGGCATCTCCACGGTGACCGAAGCAGGCTTGGGCGATATGGTGAAGATGGTCGACTTCATCAAGGAGAACAAGGTGCGAGCGATCTTTGTCGAGAGCAGCGTAAACCCGGCCGCGATCAAGCGGATCAGCGAAGATGCCGGGGTAAAAGTCGGAGGCTCACTCTACTCCGATGCCATGGGAACACCGGGACGGATGCACGGCAATGGCGCGGAGCAGTATGATGAAGGTACCTTCGACGGCATGATTCGTCACAACGTGAACACCGTGGTTGACGCGCTCAAGTAGGGGATACGCATGACTGAATCCAAACCACCGCTCGAAGTTCACGACATGACCGTGGCCTATCACAAAAAGCCCGTGCTCTACGGCATCGATCTAGCCGTTCCGCCCGGCAAGTTGGTCGGCATCGTCGGGCCTAACGGTGCTGGCAAATCAACGCTGATCAAAGCCTGCCTGGGCCTTCTGCCCTTGAGCAGCGGGTGGGTGAAGTATTTCGGACAGGAGTACAAGGAAGCCAAAACACGTGTCGGCTATGTCCCTCAACGGGAATCCGTCGACTGGGATTTTCCGGTTAATGTGACCGACGTGGTGATGATGGGACGCTACGGGAAGACCTCGCTGTTCAAACGCCCGACCCGGGCCGACCGCGACATCGCCCGGGAGTGCCTCGATAAGGTCAAGATGTTGCCCTACGCCGATCGACAGATCAGCAACCTGAGTGGCGGACAACAGCAGCGGGTCTTTCTCGCTCGAGCCCTGGCCCAGGAGAGCGATATCTATTTCATGGATGAACCCTTCGCCGGTGTCGATGCGGCCACTGAATCCGCGATCATCGAGCTGCTGTACGAGCTTCGCGATCGCGGTAAGACCCTGCTCGTTGTGCACCATGATCTGCCGACGGCGAAGGAATACTTCGACATGCTTCTCCTGCTCAATATGCGGGTGGTGGCCTTTGGAGACACCGAAGATGTCTTCACCAGCGAGTTGCTCCAACACACCTATGGCGGTCGACTGACCATCCTCAGCGAGGTCATCGACGTCGTTAAGCAGCAAGAGGTGAAATGAACCGCATCCCCACGTGGATCTGGTGTCTGCTGTTCTGCGGTCTGGCATCGCCGGTTTTTGCCGAGCGCATCGGAGACGTGGTCGAAACCCATATGTGGGAGCAGGCGGTTCGCTTTTTCACCTTCCGCGATCCGGCCCTGCGCTATGCACTTGCCGGAGCCATCCTCTTGGGGATCAGCTGCGGTGTGCTGGGAAGCTTTATCGTGGTGCGCAAAATGGCCCTGATGGGCGATACGCTTTCGCACGCCGTGCTCCCCGGTGTCGCGGCGGGTTTTCTCTGGAGCGGAACCAAGGATCCCCTGGCCATCCTCATCGGGGCAACTGCCGCCGGTTTGCTGGGGACCTTCATGGTCTCCATCATCCGCCAGACCACGCGCATCAAGGAAGACGCGTGCATGGGCCTCGTGCTGGGCAGTTTTTTTGCTGTAGGCATCTGCATGTTGACCCTGATTCAGCAGATGGAAACCGGCAACCAGAGTGGCATCGACAAGTTCATGTTCGGGCAGGCCGCCGCCTTGAACGCTGACGATATACGTCTCATGGCGATCTGCACAGTCGTCGTGCTCATCATTGTGACGCTTTGCTACAAAGGCTTTCTCGCGGCCAGTTTCGATGTGGGATTTGCGGCCTCACTCGGTCTTCCGGTTCGCATGTTGCATTACCTGCTCATGGGTCTGCTGGCCTTCTGCATCGTGATCTCGCTGCAAGCGGTTGGAGTGGTGCTCGTATCCGCCATGCTCATTACCCCGGCGGCGACGGCCTATCTGTTGACCGATCGGATGCATCGCATGCTCTTGTATGCGGCCGGATTCGGCATGCTGTCCGGCGCGCTGGGCGCGTTCCTGTCGTTTCAGGGAAACAATCTCCCCACCGGACCCTTCATGGTGGTCGGTGCCAGCAGTTTTTTCCTTATCGCCTTTCTGATCGCCCCGCGCCACGGGGTTCTGGTGCGTTGGTTTCGGCACAAGCGTCGTTCCCAGCGCATTCATTTTGAGAATACACTCAAGGCCATGCACCGCGTGCTGGAGGACCGGGGTTTTATCGGAGACGGCGTTTCCCTTCGCGAGTTGGCTGAACTACGCCGCGAAACCATTGAAGAAATCCGCAAACGTGTGCGCGCCCTGGCCCGTGCCGGTCAGGCAATTCTGGGTGAAGATGGCAACATGGTGTATTTCACACGTGAAAGCGAAAACACCGCCAAACGCATCGTACGCAATCACCGTCTGTGGGAATTGTATTTGACCAATGAGGCCAACTACGATGCGGATCACGTGCACGACGATGCGGAAAAAATCGAGCACATCCTCGGCGAGGAAATCGTCCGGAAGCTCGAGCGGAAGTTGAATTATCCTGTGGCCGATCCACATGGAAAGCCCATTCCCGGCATTCAGGATCTGCAGGAAGATCGCATGAGACCGACCGCCAACACGGGTTTAGGGTACGGAGAGCAGTGATGGGCAT
>JBLIND010000158.1:0-13641 GCA_047639095.1 Candidatus Omnitrophota bacterium
GTTTTCGGAACCCAGGCCATAGGTCACCCAGGAGCCGAGACTGGGCCTGCTCATGCGTGCGGCCCCGGTGTTCATGAACATGATGCCGCCATCGTGCGAGATGTCGTCGGCGTGCATCGAGCGTATTACGCAGAGGTCGTCGATCTTGCCCGAGATCTCCGGGAATAGTTCGCTCACTTCGATCCCGCTCTGGCCGTGCCGCTTGAAGGTGTATTTTGAGGCGAAGGCCGGTCGCCCGCTGGCCTGGGCATCTTTGGCTTCAGAGATAATCTCCGACGGGATGGTCTGACCGTGATATTTTTTGAGCAGAGGTTTGGGGTCAAACGTATCGACTTGCGATGGCCCTCCGTTAGCAAAGAGATGGACAAAGCGTTTGGCTTTTGGGGCGAAGTGCGGGCGCTTCGGCCCCAGAGGATCGACAAGGGGGGGCGCCGCATGGGTTTCACCCAACAGCTGCGCGAGTGCGAGTGCACCGATGCCGATGCCGCTGCGGCAGAGCATTTGTCTGCGGTCGAGGAGCGGCTCCGATGAATATGATTGTGAATGTAACATCGCGGGTTCTTTGCTTCAGTCGATAAACATAAACTCGTTGGATTCCAACAACACCTGGGCGTATCGATCCCAGGCGTCGAATGGCGAAACGGCCGCCTGATGGGTTCGCGCTTTAAAATCCTTCTCCGACTCCCATACCACCTTTTCGTCCTCGGTGACGGCCTGGTGAGGTGCGAGGGTCAGGACCGGTGCCCACCGGTACCGGCCGTGCATTTCAAGCCCGCGGGCATCGACCACAAAATCGATCGTGTCTCCGGGTTCGACCGGCACGCCCTGAAACTCGGTCGGCTCCTCGGTACCATGGGCGAGCCAGACCCCGAGCTGCCCGGCCCGGCTCGAGACCACCCGTCCCCGCACCCCGTCGCCGTTTGGCTCGGAAGCGTTCGCGCCCGAGGAGAGCAAACCGGTCAGGGAAAGGCGTCCACCGCGGGGAGCGATCCAGCGGCGGATCACCGCCCGCTCGGCGTTGAGTCCGGCGTTGCCCCCTTGGGCATTCAGGCTGGCACGACCGAGCACGGGATCGTTCTCTTCGCGACCGCCCTTCCACTGGTTACCGTCATAGAAGGGAAAAGGTTGAAAGTCCGTCACCCGCTGCGCGGCTTCATCGTAACGACCCCAGCCGTAACGCCAGTCATCCACGGATGATTCCGTGTCGACTTCTTCCGGAGCGTTGGATGCCTGGGAGGAAATGAAGGCGAGGCCCAGTTCACGTTCTTCCCCGCTCGGCGAACGCCCGAGGATCTGTCGATAGAGGATGTCGATACGCGCCGCCGAATCCCCCACCGCGGCGGTTTGCACAGCCGCGTGATGCGCCTGGTCCATGACGAAGCCGTTGTTCATCAGAAACAGGGCCTGTTGGGGCACGATGGTGGCGTGTCGTTCCGCCACATGCGCATCCGCGCCGGGGAAATCGAAGTAACGGTAGAAGCCGGGCATCGTGATGCGATCCACCTTGCCGAACACCGTGCGCCGGCGGATACTAGGGTTGCTGAGATCGGCGGGTCGACCGCCGATCGACACATCCAATCGTCCGGAGGCCGCAAGGATTGAATCGCGCAGCTCTTCGAAACTCAAGCGCCGCCGACTCATCCGGCCGAGCAAGCGGTTTTCGGGGTCGGTTGCGGTGTAACCTTTGGTGTCCTCGCTGGTTTGCTGCCAGGTCTTCGAGAGCAGGATCTTGCGATGCAGGGACTTCAGTGATCCGCCCTCGGCGATGAATTGCCTGGCCAGCCAATCCAACAGCTCGGGATGCGTTGGCGCATCCCCACGGGTTCCGAAGTCGCTCGGGGTGCGGACCAGACCGGCGCCGAAATGCCACTGCCAGACTCGGTTGACCATGACCCGAGCGGTGAGTGGATTCCCGGGATCAACGATGGCCTCCGCCAGCTCTCGCCGCCCCTGCCCCTGGGTGAACGGGCGCGATTTTCCCGGAGAGAGCACCGCCAGAAATCCGCCGTGCGCGGGCTCGCCCGGGAGCTCGGGATTGCCGCGCACAAAAACACGCTGCGTGTAACCGGCCGAGGATTCCCTGAGCATCATCGCGCGCGCGGCTGCACCGGGTGATTCAAGATAGAGCCGCATCAGCTTGCGCTCCTTGTCGCGTATCTGGTCCATGTCCTTCCGGGTGAAGTGATCGACTACGTGTTCCGGCGTGAAGTGCATGGGTGAATGGGCTGCCGCCGAGAGCTGTCGAAGCGCTTCTTCACGTGCATCCGTAAACGGTTCCGCCCGGTTGAACCTGACCAGGAGTTCCGCGTAGCACTTCGCGACCTCAGCGAGGGAATCCGGCGGGGCTTCAAACGCGTGCGCGACGACCGGGTGGTCCGTCGATTCCCGCGCCTGCCGGGCCAGCTGACCCGGATCAGCCTTGAAGGCCTCCTCGTTGGCTGCGACGAATATCCGCCACGGTGCGAACACGGGATCGTTCACCTCCGCTGCAGCCTGGAGCAGTTCGACCCAGCGGCGAAGCAGGACCGGACTGAGTTTTTCCGATTTGGCGAGTTCGCGAAATCTGCGGGCGCTCGCCGCTTCGGCCTTGTGGGCGGTCATGAGGTAGCTGGCTATTTTTTCCGGAGAGCGAACCGCCGCTGCGGCGACCACCCGGCGCTCGTCCAGGAACGTATGGATCTCCTTGAGGAAGGGAGCGGCCTCATGCTGGTAGGTCAGGAACTGGTCCGCGTGTTCCGACAGGGTAGCAGACTTCGCAAGCATCGCGCGCCTGAGCCGAACCAGCTCCACCTGGTCGGCTTCCGGTAGGTACTGCCAGAGCTCGTTCAAACGGAGTTGCACCGGGCTTTCATTTCCACGGAGGACCTGCCGCAGTATTTCCTCTTCTTCATTTTCTCGTTTATCCGTGCCGACATACTCCAGAAATAAATCGACATAGCGAAGCGCCAGTTCGTTGGCGGAGGCCGGCATCGGCGTCAGCAATTCCACCACCTGCGGGTTGAGCTTGCCCGAGGTGGTTTCGTCGACGGCCGGAATCCCCCGCGCAGCGTAGTCGTGCTCCGGAATCGCCGCGAGCGCGGTCAAGGGTGCGAAAACCGGATGCGGGTTTCGCGTTGAATTTTTCAGATGCCGCACCCAGCGCAAGAGGATCTCCTCGGTAAGGCCTGCCGATTTGGCAAAGGCACGGATATCCTCGTCCCGTCTGTCCATCAGGGTCACTGCCGTCGGAAAGTAGGCCCGAACGTTGTCCGGTGCCCGGTATTCGTCGCGCAAGGCGGTGAGCCGGGTGTCGAGAAAGGCATCAATCTCGGTTCGCAGGCCGGTGATTTCCTTTTCCGTATTCGCATCCACCGGCCGGGCGGAAACCTCGGTCAACTCGGCCATGAAACCCGAGCCGTCCACCGGCATGCGCGAAGCCGCGAACAGGCCGTACAGCGAGTAGTAATCCTGCGTACTGACCGGATCGAACTTGTGGTCGTGGCAGCGCGCACATTGCGCCGAGACGCCGAGTAATCCGCGAGTCACCACGTCGATCTGGTCGTCGATCACGTCGGGTAACTGCCCGGTGAACCAGCGGCCGACGGTCAGGAATCCCACGGCCGCCTGGTCGGCAGGACGGGCATCCGGCACCTGGTCGGCGGCGAGCTGCAGGGTGACGAAACGAGGATACGGCATATCTTCGTTTAGCGCCTGGATGACCCAGTCGCGATAGGTATAGGCGAAGGGCCAATGCTTGTCTTCCCCGGCGCCCACCCAGCGGGTGTCGCCGTAACGGGCGACGTCGAACCAGTGTCGCGCCCAGTGCACCCCGTATTGCGGCGAAGCGAGCAGGCGGTCGACTACTTTGTCAAACGCCTCCGGCGAGTCGTCGGTAAGAAACGCCTCCACCTCTTCCGGCGAAGGCGGCAGGCCCGTCAGATCGTACGTCACCCTGCGTAGCAGCGTGGGCTTGTCTGCAGGCGGCGAGTGCTCCCTTCCCGCAGCTCGTAACTTCTTCAGGACGAACGGATCAATCGGATGGTCCAGCCCGATGTCCGGAGGCATCGAATTTTGCAGTGGTTGAAAACTCCAGAATTTCCGGGCTGCCGTCAGGTCAAACGTCGATGCGATATCCTCCGCACCCGCAGGCACGGAAATACAAGCCATGGCGAGCCACCAAAGGGCCTTGCTTGAAGCGTGGAGTTTCACCGATCCGAAATACCATACGCCCTCCTTTCCGAGAATCGTCAATTACCGGGTGCTGGAGATGTCCCATGCTTACGGGCTGGGTCAAATGGACGACCACCTGGGGCCAACCCCGATTCCTTTTCCGATGTTGTGACCTGTGCTACGCGATATATTTTCGGGATTTTCTGGCCTGGCTTCCTGGGCTGTATTTGGAAACAAGGTGGGTTCGACCGCAACCCGAAGGAACCTACGCTTATGGAAAAATCAGGCCGTCGTCACACCTTCCACCTGCTCTCCATTCTGCTCTTGCTAACCTTCATGACGCCCCCTGCTAATGGAGAAGACATATATAAACTCACCTTGCGATCTCAGGAGAAAACCGCCGACGGAAACTACAAGGCCGTGAAAGAAAAGCAGGCTTGGGACCCGGCAAAAAGTGCGATTATTATCTGTGACATGTGGGATGGCCACTGGTGCAAGGGGGCCGAGCGCCGCGTGGGCGCTCCGGTCCCCATGTCCACCCCGTGGATCCCCCCCCCCGTGGAGGCCTCAAGAGGTCGAGATGGTCCGGTAGTGATGAAAATAAGCGGGAATACCCAATGAAATGGCGTGTTCCCATATTTACTCTGTGTACACCGGTTTAGTGGTGTACACCGGTTTAGTGTACACCGGTTTACACCGGTTTTTTTTGCGAGGGTTATTCAAGCCAGGTGCGGACCCTGAAATGCCGATTGGTTCCCTGGCGAAGAGAGTAAGAAACAGCCTGGCCATTGCCTACAATGTTTTCATACCCGTTCAGCGAGGGCCACGCGGTTGCCGGTATCTGCAGGTCAGCCGAATAGATCAACGCATACCGCCGGGTGAGGTTCTCGTAACCTGCACCATTTGCAGGAACGGTTGTGAAAAAGAGCTCTTGCCCGGGGCCGCTCAACAACAGGCGCAGATAGGATGTGGGATTTAGCGGATTGCTCCCGCTTACGTATTCGTCATAGTTCGTCCAGCGGTCCAAATCGTTATCTCCAATGCCGGTTGAGGCCAAATCTCCAAATTGACCGGCCTCCCAGTTATCCGGTAATCGATCCTGGTCCCCGTCGCGAATCAGTTCCTGGATCTCGCTGCCGATCAGCACGCGGTCGTAGATACGCAATTCGTCATACTGGGCACTCAAGGAGTTAGGCCGCTGGAATCCGCCGCCGATGTTATCCTGCTCCTGGCCGATCACGAGCGAGCCTCCCGGTGGGATTAATGATCCGGCGGCTAAGGTGCCGGTGAATGCAAGCCCACCGTCACGATACACCTCAAGTTGCCCATCCGATCCCCGCCAGGTAACCCCGACATGGTGCCAGGCCACATCGTTGAAGACGACACCGGTATCGATCGAGGCAGCCCCTCGGTACACACGTAGATTTGCGGTATTCCACAGCGTCCATTGTTCAGAATCACTCCCGTTACCGGTGGCATATGATACCAGGGCATCGTTGCTGTCTCCGGTAAAGATCCAGAACAAGGTGCTGATTTCATTGGTTGGAAAGTCCAGAACGGGGTTGCGCCGGACGTAATAATTTATGTTTCCATGAAATCCGTAAGCGCCATTCACTATACCCGATTCACGCGTAACATCGCTACTGGTCCCATCGTTGCCATAGCCACTAAAATCATTCGCCACGTTTCCACTGGTTTCGTCCATGGACCAATAAAGGATCAGGCCACCCGCCTTGGGGAGTATGGTTACTTCGACCTGGTTGGTCGAACGGGCATCCAGGTTGTCCGTAACGACTAAATCGATGGCATGGCAACCCACGGGAAGAATGACCGTCGCAGTTACGCTGGTCGCCAGCAATTGCAGATTTTCGAACCAACGATAATCGATAATGGATCCATCCAGGTCGATGGAGCCCGAGCCGTTCAGATTTACCGGCTCAAACCCATCGTCATCCACATCGACCCGCCGTATGGACGATCCGGCATCTGCAATGGGAGGCTGATTCAAACCCTCACCGACGGTGATGTTTACACTCGCTGCGTTTGCCCCGCCTTCATTGTCCCGAACGATCAGTTGCACGCGGTGCACACCGGCGACAGGAAAGGTCTTGGAGATTAGCTGGCCGATACCGCTTGAGCCATCCGGGAAATACCATTCCCAACGCATGATTTTCCCGTCCGGATCCGAACTCAAAGACCCGTCAAAGTCTACAGTCAGCGGCGGTGCACCGCTGGTGACGCTGGGTTGGATGGACGCGGTGGGAAGCTGGGCTGACGTTGCACTGACAAAAAAGAGCACTTGATTGGTGGAGGCGTTACCCGCCAGATCCTGGATCGAGGCGGTGATGCGAACCAGGGTATTCAGGGGGAGCGAAGCGGGTGACGACAAGGCCAGAATACAGGCGTTGCCGTCTTTCCGCAGGAAGCGATCACTGATATCGGTGTTGGCGGGTGTTCCATCACCGAGCGGTGCATCCATCGACACGCGCAATGTGGCGGAGTCGACATCCACCGCATCTCCATAATGCAGAACGATGCGAGGATAAGCTGACCAGTCTTGGAACACCGGGCTGATAAATTCCAGGCTTGGCGAGGTCGTATCAAGTGGCGGAGGATTAATTAAGGGCCGCACGGTGGACACTTCAGGGGTCGGCAGGCTGGGTTTGGTTTCCGGGCCGACATGTACCACGGAGTAATAATACACCACACCCACAGCGGTATTGGTATCCGTATAAGTGATACGGTTGTTCGCCCCATCCAGCACGACATCGGGATCCCCCAGGTAGGCGGTGGTCGTATTGGTTGTAATCGGGGCAATCAGGGCGTCGTCTGCAAAAGGCGTGCATGCGATGGTCTTGATCAGGGGCCGGTCCATGGGCATCAAACCGGGAGCCATCGTGCGATACACCCTGTAAAAACGAACGGTAGATGCAAACGGCGGGGCTTGCCAGGACAGGCGTACGCCGCTGCTGTCCGCTGAAACCACTTGGAGATTTCTAGGTTGATCCGGCGGTAAACCCTGCGGATCGGTGTAGGTATTTACCTGGATATTCACATCATCATCCTGATGCCCCAGCCAAAGGTCAAGGGCACCATCTCCCGTGAGGTCGGCGATATCGAGCGTGAACAATCCGCCTGCCGGCGGCGCATCGAAACGCTCCCAGGCGCCCGGCGCAAAGGTAAACCAGCCCAGACCGTCGTTTAAAAAGATGGCCAGATTCTCGCCCTGATTATTGTGACCGGGTTCGTCTTCATCCGTCTGGATGTAGCTCACCAGGTCGAGATCGCCGTCATGATCCACATCGGCAAACTTGATTTGCTTCCCAATGATGAGACCCGTGTAGGTCCCCGTATCGAATCGATTGGCAGACACCTCCTGAAAATTACCGCTGCCGTCATTCAGAAACAGGGCATGTGCCACGTTCGGGTGGGAGCCGAGCGCACCGGGTGCGGTGACCGCGAGATCGAGGTCCCCATCCCCGTCGATATCTCCCAGCGCCTGGTTCTCCCCACCGCCCCCCGGTCCGGCGCCATCCCCCAGGCTGGCTACGGTGGCAGGGACATTGTAGAATACACGTTCTTCCGTGAATACACCGCTCCCGTTATTGAATCTCGCCATAAGTTGAGCGCGACCGCCGTTGGCATGATCAAAGTCATCGTTCACTGCCTGCCGACCACCGTTGTACACGACGAAATCGAAATCCCCGTCCAAGTCGAGATCGCCCACCTGGACGTCGGTGAGACGTTCATCGCGATAGACGCTCAGTCCGGCCGCAACCGTAACCTCGGTAAAATCCCCATTGCCGTCGTTTTGCCAGACCTTGAAATCCACGGGCAGGCCGCAGCTCCGAGTAAAACAGAAGGTACTGGTGATCAACAGATCCACGTCCCCGTCGTTTTCCAGGTCGATCTTACGAATCTCCCTGGCCGATCCGCTTTTCTTTGGCAAAAGCGTGAACCGCCCCTTGTTATTCACCTGAAAGGTTAAGGGTTCACTGTTCCCTCCCTGGACCGTATCTTCCCATCCGTCGTTGTTGAAGTCCACCCACACCGTTGCATCATTGCCGATGCGATCTTTGTCGCCGAATTGATAGGTCCCCCCGGGAATCGTATTGGCGACGGGCATCATTACACCTCCGCCTGCATTCCAGAGCAGACCGTAGCGGGAAATCACGGCCCGGTCCAAACGCCCGTCATGATCAAAATCCCCGAAGTCTCCATCGTAATAGTTTTCGTTGCTGTCCCCCGCTTCGGGATTGGTTCCTCCAAAGCTGAAAGTATCGGTACGCAGGATTGTGCTCTGGTCAACGAAGCCGTTCCATTGAGCAACCCCCGTGGAAGCCAGAAAGAGTGGGATCAGGGAGTACGTAGATATCTTCATCATGGAATGTTTAGTTTATCAGGGTTGAGTGCGTGCACGATAGATCCGCGTACGAACATTAAGATCTGGATCGTTTACTCGGATTTCAGAACCATCGCCCTCAAATGCATACAGCGGCATCCAGTCGATCGCATCCAGCGTATCACTGTACTCCACCTGGTAGCTTGTGCGCAGGGTCGAAGGAATAAACAGCGAATGATTGTCCTGACCTGCAACCAGGCGTCGAATGGCGAACAAAGAGGCGGCTTCATCCGGCAAAGTACCTGCCATGAATTCTTCCAGGTGGCTCATCCCGTCTCCATCGCCATCCAACAGCGCATCTGTCTGGTCGGTAGGGTTTAAGCCATAGTGAAGCTCCCAGGTATCGGAAATGCCATCCAGGTCCACATCTCGCGGCACGTCATTGGTAGTGGAATCCAACGCGTTCAAATAGGCGATCAGGTCGTCGATCTGGTTGGTCGTCAACGAACTACTGGTGCCATGTTGGTTGCTGGTATTATAGGTCACCAAAACGTCGAACAGTGTTGGGACGCTGCCGTCATGTAAATAGGGTGCAGAGCGCCAGAGCCCCGTGAGACTCGGCGTGTCGAGTCCGGGCAGGATCCCACCAAGCCGCTGACCGCTGGAGACTTTCAGAGTACTCACATCATGCAACACGAAGTCGAGCGGATCGGGCGTCAACTGACTGTCCGTAAATCGCGGAAGCCGATGACATGATTCACAACCGGTCGTTGGAGACAAGAAGAGATTCTTCCCGCGGAGAGCGGCAACGGACAAGCTGCCATCGCGGAGGCGATAAGGACTGGGCGCTGCATTTTTTAGAGAGGACACATAGGCGGCGAGATCGTCCAGGTCCTGGCTGCGCCCGGCATTCGGCGCCCCGAGTGGCGCGTTGGGACCGGCCCCATCCTGTGCCAAACCTGTTCCTCCGAACGCATTTACAATATCGTTTTCAAAATCCTGGATTTCGTCGAAATTAGCGCTCCAGTGGACCGGTCCATTGTCCACGCCACCCTGCCCGAACAGGTTGATGGTATTCCTCAAGCCTTCACCCCGATCCGTGAAATCCCAGGTACGCCCGTCGATAAACCCGCCATCGGCGTGACAGGATGCACACGCGATATAGTTACCGTCGGAGTGTACCGGACCCCGACTGCGGTAGAAGAGCCGTTTGCCATTAACGATATTGGCCGACAAAGGTTCGGCGTGCGTCTGGATGGTGCCGATGAACACGGGATCCGATGGCGTATCCAGGCCGATTATACTGACATCCCGGGAAAGAAAATTGACCACGTACAGGCGGGTTCCGCTGTCGTTTACCACCAGCCCTTGTGGTGCCAATCCTACATCGATGCGATTCTCGAACGGCACAGAGCCTCCATCTCCGGGCGTAAAGAGCGTCGCCCGCAGAGTATCGTATACGGAGAGTGTTTCCGCACCCTGGTGAACGGCGTAAAGATGACGACCATCCGGAGAGAAGGCGATGGCGGAAACGCTATCGGCATCGTTGGTGTCGATGCGTCGGGTAAGCACCTCGCTCTGTGTGTTGCGGCGAATTTTGCCGAACACCCCACGCACCGTATTCTTGGGAACAAGCAGTTCGCCGCTGAGGAACAGGCCGCGATTGCTGTTCGATTTCAACCCGCCAAACCAGAGATGTTCACCCGATGGTTCCAGGGTCAGTGCTCCAAGTAAATTCGGAATTCCCCGGCCGGACGAGGTCGTATCCGGTCCGGGATCATCAACCAGCGAAATAACGGCATTCGTGACACCGGAAGGCAGCTCGATGCCGGTCACCCCGCCTTGCATCCCGGTCGAAATAAAGTGGGAGACGTAAGCCTGAGTTCCGTCATGCGAAAGAGCCATGGCCCGAGGAAAAGCCGGGACTGCGATCACACGTTCGACCACCAGGTCGGGTCGGATCAAGCTTACGCTGGCATCCCCTTCGTTGCTTACCAGGATCAAGCTATTCACACCGTCTACAACTACCCCGTGCGGCAAGTGTCCGACCTGGAGCCTTTGCTGCAGTGAACGTAGGGAGACATCGTACACCCAGAGTTCATTCACCTTTCGACAGGTCACGTACACCTTTTGCCCCGCTGGACCAAAGGCCAGGTTGCGCGGCTCGGCCCCGGTTGGCAGCTCAGCCACCTTGACCCCGTTACCCTGCGACAGGTCGATCACGGTCAGCGAATCTGCATCCGGGTTCACCAACCAAAGCTCATCCATCCCGGGACGCAAAGCTATCGGACTCGAACGTGAGGGCGCCTGCGGCGTGACCGGGGCACGGATAAAGATGGTTTTTGTCTGAACGATCGTCGCGGCGCCATCGGAGACGGTGAGCGATACGATATACGCACCAGCATTCGTGAAGGAGACGGTCGGATTCGTATTGGTAAGGATGCGCCCATCCGTAAAATCCCAGCTCAAGCTTAAGGGTTGAGGACCGCCGTCCGGGTCAAAGGTCCCTGCACTGGAAAACTGGATGGACTCTTGCGTGACCGCTACTTCCGTCGATGTGGAAAGCTGTACGACGGGCGGGAAGTTCTGGCCGGGAGCTCGTCCCGCCAGGGCCACCACAAGACCCAGAAACACGTGTTGTTTCCACATTGTTCAATCATACCCCAAGCGGAATGTTCGGGATAGTTTCCAGTTGGTACGATTTCACCCGTGAAAATGGGCGATTAGTTGCGTGGATCGGGTTTAGCTGATCGTCATCGTACGGACGACATAGTACCCTCAACGGAAGATCCTAAAACTTTTTTCATGGGGTACGGCCGCCACGAAAGACCAAACGGCCACCCCCTTAAATCCATGCGCAGGGCCCTGGGATCGTAAGTCAGCGTCAAACAGTTCGTACGCTCCCGAACCACCTCGCTTCCATCCCGTATTTTCTGTCCATGCCAATAGAATGGTCCCTTCCGGACCGACCGCGAAAACCGGATGCTTTCGACCTTTGCCCTGCCCGGATGCCTCTGCACTTACCAGCCACTCCGTCGTGCCGGGCTTCAGCAAGCCGACGTATACCTGCTGCTCTTTTTCCCAGCCGACCAATACGCCGCGCGCGGATTCCGCAAAACTCATACTGCTCATGGGGCAGCGGTCCACTTTCCAGGAGTCAATCCGGCGTTGGGCAAAGGTTTTTCCGCCATCGGTGGAGACCAGGAGCATGATATCCCGGTTCGTCCCATCCGCCGTCCGGTATACGATATAGACATGGCCGGTCCGGTCGACGAAGGCCTGCATGGCGCAACAGCCACACACGCCGGTTCCCATCGGGCTGACGGGCCGGGCCAGCTCAAACCGCCTGCCGTCATCTCCCGAGTGCTTCAGGTAGATCCGTCTTCCTTTCTCGCCCTCCTCATGTCGACCGGCATGAAAGACAACATATACTTGCCCTTTCGCATCGGCTGCCACCGCACCGCCACCGTCCACCCCCCAATCATCGGATATTATCTGCTCAGCCTCAAAAGGCTTACCTTGCTTTACAGATCGGGCATACAACATGGGCGGTCCATTGCGATCATCACTCTTCCAGATTCCAGATCCATTCCAGACCACATGAACATGCCCCGACCTCCCTATCGCCGCCTGAGCCCCGCGGATGGTCCCCATTGCAATGGCACTTTCGTCGCGTGCATTGATTCGGACCGGTTCAGCATCTGTTTTGAGATCGTGCAGGTAGAGATCCCCGCCTTTATCCCCACCCCGATAGCTTATCAGCAGGTCTTTGCCATTTGCCGGAATCCGGGGTTGAATGCCATGGCCTGGTGTTGCGCGCAGTTCGACAAGAGGTTCGGCGGCCACGCCCGCCTGCAGCAGGAACAGGAGCAACAACAAGGGTTTAACCAATATTATGCCCCATGGGAGATTCATGGTTTCACGATTAACACCCGACCATTAAATCGTCAATCCCTCGTTTACAGCATGCTGTTTGAGGGGCGCATCTGCGATTCGGTGTCATTTACGCAGCCCATAGGGATCGGAGTTCTCCGTTTTGTTGGCGAACCGCAACTTCAAGGAGTGTGGCAAAACCATTTTTCGTCCAAAATTGCCCGCAACGCTTGAAGCGACCCTGAAACTGGGAGCATTGCGACTCCATTGAACCGCTCCCAAGAGGTAACCCCTGCGCGTCGGCACCGGCATAGTTCATATGCTCCTTGTGTTTCTCAAAATAGGCACGGGCCTGACGAATGGCTTCGATGGTTTCAGGCTCGGTATTCGGGGGGCGGGCAATCAGGTCGGCAAGCGTTGCGAATAGATTGTCGGATGAGCTATGTTTAAGCGTGTGCAAAAGCTCTTGGCACCAGTTGCGAGACTCATCTGTGCTCTGCCCGAAAAGTTCGTTACCCAGCGCGTGAAGGTGCTCGCTTGCGTGATAAAAATCGAGCGTGCCGGTGGCCAGTGAACTGAAGCGGTCTTCAAAAACATTCCACAACCACGTAGCTCCGTCCATTACGACGTAAACCTTTTTGGCTTGGGCAAGGCCCATCCTGCAGGCTTCGTGGTGGACACGCTGCCCAAAGGTTATTGGGTCGGTTTGCGCCGGAGTGGCGACAACATGTTTGGATATAAGCGCACCCCGTTTGGGACTGAGCGATGCCTGATCTTTCAGCCGGAAAATAACCGCCGACTTGATCTCGTGCCAGTTCACCCGATCGTAGCCCTCGACCAGATTCTTAAAACCCCAGCCCTTGCCCCTATGCCTGGCCATCCAGCCGTCCATCATGATGATCAGGACGTCGTCTTTGCCTGCGCGTTCGGGGCACGGGGTCGAGAGGGGTTGCTCGATGCCCTTCTGCCCACAGCGCAAGGTACATGAACGTATGGCATCGTCGCTGATGGAGCATCCCCATTGCGCGACAAGGGCGGAGGCCTTTTCAAAGGAGCCCGTCTCTGCCGCGGTATAACAAAGTTTGCGTTGCAGAGACGGGGAGAGTCGTTGGTTTTTATCGAGCCCCCAAGCCGTCCGTACGGGGATGATCCATGTTCCCTGTACGGGGCAGAACCCCTTAGTCAATACGATGCAGACCTCTCCAAAGGTGGATATCAGCTTTTGTCGGACGCGTCGTTTTTTTTAAGTCTTTTGACCTCAGGCATCGACGCTTCTT
>JBLIND010000159.1:0-13484 GCA_047639095.1 Candidatus Omnitrophota bacterium
GTGTCGGTATCCAGGGCCATGCGGGTGATGCGCCGCTCCAGTACATGCATGATTTTCTGGCTGCGCCCTTGGCGTAAGGTGTGACGCTCTTCGGCGCCTGGGTAGCTCCATTCTACACGGAGTAAAGGAAGCCGGGAATCCAGATCAACACGAGTAAAAGAAAAGTAACATTTACTATCTCTTCTCCAGATAACCCGTCGCCATGAACTCCCCGAGTGCCACGATGCCCGCGGTGTCGATGACGAGCTTCTTCTCCTGTGGCGGAAAATCAAAGGCCTTGATGTGGATCAAATTTTCGTCCTCGGCGGCAAGCGCTTCGAATTCAGCGACGACATCCATCTTGTTCACCGATTCGTGGTCCGTGGGTCGCTGTTGGCTGACGAACCATTTCAGCGTGGGCCGCTTCAGGTCCGTCCGACTTTGCTGAATCAGCGATTGCACATATCCCGCCGCGCTTTTCCGATACGGACCAAACGACATATCATTCTCGCCCACGTGATAAAAGATTCCGGCGAGCTCGACGGGATGCCCCTTGTTCTCCAGGTCGTTCACCGCATCCTTTATGTAAGTGATGAAAGCCGGATAGAGATTCCGCGCCTTGGCCTCGCTACCAGCGGGTGTCCAGTCGATGATTTGTGAGCCGCTATGGGTGAACTTTGCCAGGGCGATGTTCCCGGAGCGGCCCTGTTGCACCGACCGTCCAAAGCTTAGCTCTGGACCAAAGGTGTCGTAAGGCCCTGCCGGTCCGAGGGGCTCCCAGCCCTTTGAGGTCTTGTAACCGCCGCCGACGCTGTACGTGAAGGCGACCTTCGGATGATCCTCCAGAAGTGCGGAGTGCTCGCCTTTAAGCTCCTGGACGAAGGCGCGTTCGCCTTCCATGTTGCGATGACCGGCGAGGATGAAGAGCTTGACCGGGCTGCCGGCTGAATAGGGCCAGGGCTCGAGTGGTCGCGCCGGCGTTTTGGCTTTCCCGATGGTCCGCAAGTAGGCCTCGGCATAGTTTTCGCCATGCTCCAGCTGGCCCAGGGTTCCGTAATGATAATGCAGACCCGCACCCCCACCGATTTCCACCCCGACATGCGAAGTGGGGATGTACTCTGCAAGGGGATCGGCATCCGTCACCGCTTTCTGACCTTCGCGAATGGCATACATCCGCGGGCGCAAATCCATGCCCCAGATCGTCTTCGTACAGAGCTCCCCGATATAGCACTTCAAATCGGGTGTCTTGAGATCGCGACGAAGTTTCGCAAGAAAGTTTTTCAAGTTCGCGCCGTAGGCGGGCATGTAGTCCTTGTTGAACATGTCGTTCTCGCCTTGGTGCCACATAAGTCCTTCGATTTGATACGGCGTTTTCTGCGCATCCAATTCGGCTAGCGACGAACGGACCAGCTCCAGCATCAACGGATACATCTTAAAGCCGATCGGTTCATCGGGATTCCAATCGCCCCCGAGGTGAGTGCCGCCGGCGGCACATTTAATAATCGCGATGGGTGCATCGATCGACTGGGAGACCTTCCGTGCAAAACTCAGCTCCGGTCCGACCACCTTGTTGACCGGGGCCAGGTCCACCCAGCCTTTCGACTCCATCTTGTTCTCACGACCCAAGGTGTAGGAGAACTTCACACCCGGCTGTGCTTGATCGAGTCCCGCGAAGGGTGGGAAGCGTTCGACATCCTTCGCCTTGGAGTCGGAGCCGACCATGTTTGATTGACCCGCAAAAATGAAGACGCGGACAGGTTGCTGCGTGTGCTGCTGGGCCATGAGTGATCCAGCGAAGAGGAGGGTGATGGCGAGGAGTTGTTTCATGAGGATGCTTTCATTTCGGGGAACCCGCCCGGATGTCTGGTTTCTGCAGAATCCGGGTTGATGCGTGTGTGCTGTGTCGTCTCGTTGATTTGTGCTGAAAAAGTTAGTTTAGAATCCAATCGCGTAGAGGAATTTATGCCCCTTCAGGAAGATCTTCCCATCCGCCACGGCCGCCGCCGCATGCGATGGCTCACCCAAGTCGGATTCGGCCACGATATTGAGCGTGGGGCCAGCCTCGACCACGACCGTTTTCCCTGCTGAGGCAAAGTAAATGCGCCCTTCGGGGGTGACGAAGGGGCTGACCGAGGGGTTCGCATTCGGCAATCGTTCTTTGTAGATTTCCTCGCCATCTCCGATCCGGATACATCGAATAACGCCCGGTGAATTAAATCGGTAGATGAATTCTCCAAACGCGACCGGCGAGGAAAGGCCTTCGGACGCGGGGCCGATCCGGTACTTCAGGTGGCTTGCGCTCACGTCGCCGTGGCCCGTGGGATCGACGACCATGCCGGGATGTCCACCGCGCCCGCCAATCGCGTAGACGAGTCCCTGTGCCACCACCGGAGAAGAAACCGGCCAGATGGAGCGATCCCAGGTGCAGGACCAGAGGAGTTCGCCATTTTCCGGGTTCACGCCCTGCACGGCATGGGTGGCACATACAATCAATTGCGGTTGGTCGTTCACCATCGCGAGCACCGGCGTCATGTGGCCGAACTCGGTGTCCGGTCGCGCCACCTCCCAGCGGGTCTCGCCGCTGGCGACGTCCAATGCGAGCAGGGTCGAGGCGGGGGCTTTGCGGTCGAGCAAGAGGATGACGGTGTCCTTGTAAACCACCGGACTGATCGGGAGGGCGACATCGAATTTGTCGTGATCGGCGATGATTTTCGACCACAGCAAGCGGCCTTCCAGGTCGAGCGCATGCAGGATCGATGATCCAAACAGGGCAACGATCCGGCCGTCGGACACCGCAGGCGTTGGTGCGGCATACCCACCGCGAAGATCGCTGAGGATCCAAGGTCCGGCGGGTACCGTGGAATCCCAGCGCTGCTTGCCTGTCTTTGCATCGTACGCCGCGACGTGGTGCTCAGCCGCCTTGGCTTTGCGATCCGCGCCGGATGGCCAGTGCGCGGTGGTTACGATCACCATCCCCTGTGCAACAACGGGACTGGATTGATTGTGATCCGCATCGCCCTCAAGCAGGGTGGGGGGCAGCGCCGTTTTCCATTGGATATTTTTATTGTCCGGCCCGCCCCATTCCAGGGGGAGATTCTTTTCGGTGGTCACGCCCATCCCGGTCGGACCGCGAAATCCCCGCCAATCATCGGCAAAGAGTCCGGCCGAAGACAGCGCGAGGATGAAGGTGATCGCTACGTGGTTCATCGGATTACGCATACAGGTCAAACAGGTAAACAGGTGAGTGATTGCCGACATAGATTCCATCCTTCAGTTGACGGCCATTGCCGTTCGAGCCTTTACTCGTTGAAGCCACCGCGATGCGCCCATTCGGGTGCATAGCCACGCTGTGACAATTCGTCAGGCCTTTGTGATACGTGAGAAAAGGCTTTTCCTCGCCCGGTCGATGCAGGAAAATACGACCGCTCCCCGGTTGGCCGCTGGTGACCAGAATCAAGAAGCCTCCGGGGTGGAACAACAGGTCATGTGCGAAAACATCCTTGTTGTTTTCGCCGATGAGCTGGTTGTGTTTCAGCTCCCCTGAAGCCCAGTCAAAAATCTTGATGCGTGCGGTTCCCTTTACGAAGTTCCCGGTATCGGGATCCGCTCCTGCGACCGCGAGGGTTTCCCCGCTTGCATCAAAAACCAGGCGCCGTACGCCGCCGACATCCTGGATGCGGTCGTAGGTATAAAGCTCCGAGGCATCGAACTCGCGTATCTGTTTCCCGCTCTTCACATCCCACTGAATGATGCGTCCCTTGAGGTCGCCGGAGACCAGCTGTTCTCCCGAAGGATGAATGGCCACGCTGAAAATATCTTCTTCATGACCCGACCACTCGCTGAGCAGGCGCCCGTCCTCGGTGGCGAAGCGCCGGACCCGTTGGTCGCGCCCGCAGGTCACGATCCACCGTCCATCCGGGCTCACCGCGAGGTCGCGAATCCAGCCGTCGTGTGCGTCGGCCTTTTGCCAGATCGATTTGGGATCGTCCTCCAGGTACGGCCAGACGCGGAGCTGTCCCCAGGAGTCTGCGGTGACCGCCCAGCCGCGATCGGCCACAAAGTCCACCGTCGTCACCCAGCCCTGGTGTCCGGACACGGATTTGCGTTCAGGAGGTGCTTCGGTATCGCCTTCGAATCCCCATCGCATGACCTGCGGATCAAATCCCGCGCCCAGGAGTACTCGCCCGCACGGGCTGAAGCGTATGCGGGTAAGTTGGCACGCCGGCTGAATCTCGCCTACGGGGTACAGGGCCCAGTTCGGGGATTCCGTTTTCGCCGGATCACTCATGCGAGGGCCTCCTTGATCGGAAACATCTCGTGATGCGCGATGGGCAGGGGCTGGTCGCGGTTCATGAATTCTGCATTCAACGAGTCGATCCCCAGCGCGTGGTACCAGGTGTGAAACAGGTGGCCGATGTCGTACCCCTGACCGTCCACAAATACCCCCTCCTTGTCCGTTCCGCCGATCACCGCGCCCGGCTTAAGACCGCTGCCCGCCATGGCCATCGACCAGGCTTCGGGCCAGTGATCGCGTCCGCCATGGCCGTTGATGCGTGGGGTCCTTCCAAACTCGCTGATCGCCACCACCAGCACCTGGTCGAGCAGGCCGCGATCGCGCAGATCATCCAAGAGGGCCGCGAAGGCCTGGTCGAACTTCGGGACCAGAGAGGCGTGGCCGTTGAAGTTGTCGCCGTGGGTGTCCCAGCCGTAGGACGTCACCTGGGCGAAGCGAACACCGGCTTCGATCATGTTGCGTGCGGTCAGAATATGTTTTCCCAGATCGTTGCGGCCGTAGCGATCGAGATCCTTCTCGGTAAGCGCGGTGGCGTCGAAGAGGTGACGTTTTTCCATCAGGATGTGGGCCATGTCGTAGACATGCGCCTGGGCATCTCCGGCAAAGGGCCGGCGACCGCGGGCAAACGATTCGTTCAGGCGCAGGCGCAGGGTGTTGCGCGCCTGGTCGCTGTCGGCGTCCACGGATGCAGGACGTTGCAGATTCTCAGGCGGCAGGCCCTCTCCGAACGCGAGCGCACCGTAACGCGGACCCAGAAAACCCGCGGCGCCGGTTTTGAAGCCGCCGCTGCCGGGCTTGAGCCAGAGATACGGCGGCAGACCGCTTTCACACGGACCCATAAGCTTGGCGACCGCGCTGCCGAACCAGGGGTAATCAACCCCACGATTCGCAGGGTCTCCACGCAGCATCCGCGGGACGCCGGCCGAGTGACTGTTGTCCTGCGTCGACACATTGCGCACCACCGTGAGCTGATCCATGCGTTTCGCGAGCTGAGGCATGAGCTCGCTGACATGAATACCGGGGATGGATGTTGGAATGGAGCGGAACGGGCCGCCGAAGCGCGTGTTGGGCTTGGGGTCCCAGCTCTCCAGTTGGCTCATCCCGCCGTCGAGCCAGATGAACAGAACTTGCTTGTCACTCGTTGCGATTTGATCCGCGAGCAAGGGGTTAAATAAGCTGGTACACCCGGCACCGGCGAGCCCGCCGAGGAGCTGGCGGCGAGAGCATCCGTGTTCCCAGGGCTTGCATGCGGGTCGATCCATCAGTGGTTCACCACGAATTCGGTTGCAGTTAACAGCGCCCAGGCGAGTTCCGCCAGGGCTTTGGCTCGACGGCCTTGGCTTGACTGTAGATGCTCGGCGACCAGGCTGCGTTCACGCTCGTCCGGCTGCCGGGAAAAAACGTGCAGGAAGAGCATCTCAGGAACCGCTTCATCTGTGGCGTTCGAGAGTTGCTCCACCAGGTTGTGCTTGTCAGGTGTCAGGAGGCTTTGCAGTTTGACATCGTTGGACATGAACAGGGAGCCCTTCACCGAGGGGGAGAAGGTCAACTCCGGCTCCTTGGGCGGATTTGCGAAAGCCTCCATGAAGGCGGTCCGCCATTCCTTCGCTGCCGCTTCGTCCAGGGCCTGCCAATCGTTTCCGGTCGCCAGGAAGACTGAACGCATCAGCTGCTCGGCAGACAGACCGCGTTCCTTCGCCCGGGCAAAACGGTCTTCGCTCACCTCTTCACCGTCAAAGCGACTGGCACGCTGATACGTGTCGCTCATGGCGAGCTCGCGCAGGAACCATTTGATGTTGAAGCCCTGATCGACAAAGGCTTTCGAGAGCACGTCCAGCAGTTCCGGATGTGAAGGAGGGTTGTCCGGGTGATGCAGGTCCAGTGGCTCGACCAGTCCGCGTCCCATGAGCACGGCCCAGAGGCGATTGACGATATTGGGCGCAAACGCCGGGCTCTGCGGCATCTGCTCGGCAAACAGGGTCAGCGGACTAAAGCGCGGGATACCCAGAATTTTCTTTGTCTTATCCGGGGCGATCTCCCAGGCTTCCGCTTCGGTGTAGGACACCCATTCGATTTCCGCCAGCCCGGGAATGCGGGGCCCGGTGGTCTTCTTGCGCTGATTAAACACCGAGGCGAATTCGATTTTCTCCTTTAACAAGGGTTCCTCGATCACCGATTGCTCTTCGAAGCGGGTCAGCTTGAGTTGCTGGTACGCGGCGAAGAGGCCCTGGAAATCTTCCTGGTCGTATTCATCGACCTGCAGGTGTTTATGGCATTGCGCGCATTGCAGGTCCATGCCGAGAAACAGGCGTCCGACATCACGGGTCAGCCCGGGGTAATCGATCGGCATCTCGCCCGATTTTTCCAGACGCTTGGTGTAGAAAAACGATGCGCTGCGATTTTCTTCACTCCGGTAATCCGCCCGGACGATTTCACGAACGAGTTGATCCCAGGGTTTGTTCACCTTGAACGACTGTTCCAGCCAGGCGTGCCACTCCGGATCGTCCCCGCGGCGTTCCATGAGCAACACGTGAAACAGTTCAGCCATGCGGACCGGGTACTCCGGGCCGTTGAGGAGGTGATCGATCACCTGGCTACGTTTGTCGGGATCTGTGTCGGCGAGAAAGGCGACCACTTCGTCCGGCTTCGGAATCCGACCGGCGAAGTCCAGGGTGACCCGACGCAGAAAGGTGGCGTCACCACAGGGTTCCGCAAGGGAAGAAGTCCCCGCTACGATCAAGCGATCGATTTGCTGATGCAGGGGGATGTCTTCGCTTGCGATCAACGCTCCTGTTATCAGGAAGACCATCACGGTAAGATATCGGCAGGTTCCGAACATGCGACTACTCTCACGGCTTCCGCCTTCCGGGTCAAGCCTCCCTAGAGGGTTGCAACGAAAGCCGGTCGTATAGTGCACTGCTCCGTCACATTGCATATGTGAGCGTAAAACGTCCATTTGCTCGGTGCGCTGGGACGGGCTGAAGCCCATGCTCCGGTTTCGATGATAGGAGCGCTTTTTTCATGCTGGGATTTGACCTTTAATCCATGAGGCCTATGTTGCGGCGCATGTTTGATCAGCGACAAAGCGGCATTCTTCTGCATCCCAGCTCCTTGCCGAGCCGGTACGGGATCGGTTCCATCGGCCAGCCCGCGCGGGACTTCGTAAAAGAGCTCGTTTCCATGGGGCAGACGCTCTGGCAGATGCTGCCGCTCGGGCCGACCGGCTATGGCGATTCCCCGTATGCGCCGCTGAGCAGTTTCGCGGGAAATCCGCTGCTGATCGATCTCGACGATCTGGTAGCGGACGGGCTCCTGGATGCTTCGGCCCTGGCCGACTATCCGACCGGCGATCCTCGGCGGGTGGACTACGAACAGATTCAACCCGTGCACATGGGCCTGTTGGACACGGTCGCTGCAGGCTTTGATGCCCGGGCGAAGAAAACGCGCCTCGCGGCGTTCAGGAAATTTGTAAAGACGACGCCGTGGCTCGCCGATTACGCGCTGTATGCCGCACTCAAGCAGCAGCACGATTTGCGGCCGTGGTATGAGTGGCCGGAGGGCTTGCGCAAGCGGGATACCGCGGCGCTGGCCGATGCCCGGTCATCCCTGGCCAAAGAAATTTACACCATCGAGGTGCAGCAGTTTCTCTTTCAGCATCAATGGCAGCAACTCCGCAAGGCCTGCGCGAACAAGGGCATTCGCGTGGTCGGTGATTTGCCGATTTTCGTCGCCCGCGACAGCGCGGATGCCTGGGCGCGTCCGGAGCTTTTCCTCCTCGACGAGGAGCTGCAGCCGACGGTGGTGGCCGGGGTCCCACCGGACTACTTTTCCGAGGACGGCCAGCTCTGGGGCAATCCCCTGTATGATTGGCCGCATCACAAGGAGACGGGTTACGCGTGGTGGATCGATCGGCTGACCTTCCTGCTGGCGCAGTTTGACATTGTGCGGATCGATCACTTTCGCGGATTTGAGGCGTACTGGGCCGTGCCCTTTGGCGATATCAATGCGCGCGGCGGCACCTGGGAGCCGGGACCGGATCACGATTTCTTCCAGGCCATCCAGGACCAGTTAGGGCATCTGCCGATCATTGCCGAGGACCTGGGGATTATCACCGATGCGGTGGATCGCCTGCGCGATGACTTCGCCCTACCCGGGATGCGGGTGTTGCATTTCTGTTTTGGTGAGCATCAACCGGATCATCTTAAACCTGAAAACTTTCCCGAGAACTGCATCGTCTATACCGGGACGCATGACAATGACACCACGCGGGGATGGTTTCATGCCCAGCCGGGTTTGCATAATTCTGCCAGCCAAGAGGAGCTCGACACCGAGCGCGAACGCTTGAAGCATCACCTGCATACCGATGGCGAGGAGATCGAGTGGGATCTGATTCGACTGGCGCTGAACACACGTTGTCATACCGCGATGATCCCCATGCAGGACGTGCTGAGCCTTGGATCGGAGGCTCGCATGAATGTACCCGGCGTGACATTTGGGAACTGGCAATGGAGAATGCTGGGTTCAGAATTGAGTGCCCGCGCGCGGGAACGCCTCCGGTCGTTATCTTCGGCCGCCGGACGCTGACGGGGCGATTTATTACGTAAGTACCTCGTTCACAGGTGATTCGGCGGGAAGGACGCCTGCTTCACCAACCGTGCCAGCCTTACCAAAGATGTTAAATGACTATGTGGCATGGGACCTGCTTAAAAAACCATCACGTTACAAACGCGTTCACCTCATGGGTATGTCGGTGAGCTTTATCAAGTAACTTGGGAAACATGATGAAAAGAGATATTCCAGAACCCGTATTTTTGTCCGCGCCGAAAGCTGCGACCTTGTGTGGCGTAAGCCGTAACACCATCTGCTGCTGGATCCGTGATGGTAAACTCCCTTCTTACCGGACGGCTGGCGGCAAGTACCTGATTCGCCCCACGGACCTGATTGGCTTCATGCGGGATAACAGCATGTTTGTACCGCAGACCCTGGTGGAGATTGCGGCCGAAGACGAACGCGCAAACCAGAAGGAGAGCGCGACTTTTGATGTTGATAAGCGCGAGACCTCTACAGAGCCGAGTATTCTTGTTTGCGACGATGATCCGAACGCCCGTGCCCTGGCGGTGCGGACCCTGCAGCGTCTGGATATTCCGATTATTCAGGCCGAAGATGGTTTTGAAGCGATGCATATGTTGACCAAGCACAACGAAGTAGCCCTGGTCGTACTCGATCTGCAAATGCCGGGACAGGACGGCATGAAGACCTTTACCGAGATTCGCAAGCGCAACATGTCGATGCCGGTTGTGGTGGTGACGGGCTTCCCGCCCGAAGAATCCGAAAAAGCCTTTGGTGAATACGAACCCGATTTGATTTTGAGCAAGCCCTATCAGCCGGCGCACCTGGTGAATGCCGCCAATGCCTTCCTGGCCGATCTGGGTCTATAGAACTTCTTACACACACACAAGTCCGGGACATACCCTCGTTCCGGCAACTCCAACCTAGGGAGCCGCTCACACGGCTCTCTTTTTTTGTGCCGGGTAGTCGGCTGCATGCGGCTTGATGCGCCGGATGCTTTTCCGAGCTTTCCGGGCTAATCTCTAAGGTTTGCTCCTACACCAGCGGCGATTTTCCTTGTATGGCCATGGCCGGTTCGACACGGTCCAACCGTCCTATGTATCGCGAAAAAACAATCTGCGTCGTCGTCCCCGCCTATAATGAGGAGCAACTCATTGGCCGGGTAATCGATACGATGCCGGACTTTGTAGATTGCATTGCCATCGTCGAAGATTGTGGGCGCGACCGAACGGTTGAGATTGTCCAGGGCTACGCCGAGCAGGCGGGGAGCCGGGTCCACCTGATTCGCCACGAGACGAATAAAGGCGTCGGGGGCGCGATTGTTACCGGGTACAAGTATGCTCGCGACCATGCGTTTGACGTGACCGTCGTGATGGCGGGCGACGCCCAGATGGATCCCGGTGATTTACCCGCCATCTGTGATCCCGTGGTGGAGGGGCGGGCCGATTACTCCAAGGGCAATCGCCTGTTTACCGGCGAGGCCTGGTCGAAAATCCCCAAGATACGTTACCTGGGCAATTCGGCGCTTTCGCTCATGACCAAGATCGCCTCCGGCTATTGGAACGTGGCGGATTCTCAAACGGGTTACACCGCCGCCTCGCTGGAGGTGTTGAAAACCTTGCGGTTGGACGATATTTTCCCCCGTTACGGTATGCCCAACGATTTGCTCGTCCGCCTGAATATCTACGACTTCCGGGTGCAGGATGTTCCGGTGAAGCCGATTTATGGCATTGGTGAACAGTCCGGAATCAAGTACATGCCGGCGGTGCCCCGCCTGTCCTGGCTGCTGTTGAAACTTTTTCTCTGGCGCCTGAAAGAGAAGTACATCATCCGGGATTTTCATCCCTTGATCTTTTTCTATGCCATGGCGATGTTCTGCATTCCCGTTGGCCTGGTCGCCGGGTTGTACCTGCTGGGCTATCGAACCTTCGTCGGCCCCGTGGAACCCACCGGTCCGATTTTTGCCGCGTTTCTTTTCATCAGCGGGTTGCAGTCGAGCTTTTTTGCCATGTGGTTCGACATGGAACACAACCGGCATATCGAACGCACGCGACGCTGAGGCATCGCCCGTGTGCGGAGGATTTTCGCCATGAACATTCACATGATCACGACGTCCTATCCGCTGTACCGCGGGCACATGGCCGGGCACTTCATCCAGGCCTTGGCGGATCGGTTGGTCGCGCGTGGACATCGGGTGAAAGTTTATGCACCCAACGATGGCGCCTCCCCTGAAGTGGCCGATGAAGCCGGCGTCTCCGTGCATCGATTTCCTTTTTTCCCTCGGGGCAAGAAACGTATCGTTTACGGATCCGGTGTGCTCAGCAACCTGGTGCGCCACCCGCTATCGGCGCTGGAACTTCCCGGGCTGATGGCCGGACTCACGCGCGCAGGCAAAGCGGCCATGCCCGACGCGGACATCGTCCATGCCCATTGGGCGGTCAGCGCGCTTGGCGTACCGGCGGGTGCCCCCCTGGTGATCAGCATACGCGGATCGGATTTATCCGGCGCCGGTGGCCCGCTGGTCAACGCGCTTTCCCGCCGCCAATTGAAAAAGGCCCGCGGGGTGGTTGCCGAAAACCGGATGCTGGGGGAGCTTGCGCAAACGATCTGTCCACAGGTCACCGTCCTGGGAAACGGGGTGGATCTCGATCGTTTTTCGCCCGGGGACTGTACGCGTTCCGAGCGAAAACCGGTGTTCCTGTTCGCGGGTCGACTCGCTCCGGTGAAAGGCGTGGACCGTGCGCTCGCGGCGTTCGATGCCGTGCACGACCGCCTGGGTGACTTCGAATTGCAGATTGTCGGTGATGGCCCACATCGCTCCATCGTCGAGCACTACCAGTCGACCGTCGCCTGGAAGGATCGGATTCGCTGGCAGGGGGAGGTGTCGGTTGATGCGATGCCGGCGGCGTATCGCTCGGCGGATGCTCTGCTACTGAGCAGTCGCGGCGAGGGCATGCCGAACAATGCCATGGAATCGCTGGCTTGCGGACTGCCCGTCATCGCCGTTCCTGTGGGAGGCGTGCCGGACCTGATTCGTGACGGAGCGCATGGCTTGCTCGCCGCTTCGGACACACCGGAAGCCTTAGGCGAGGCCATGCTCCGCTTTGCGGGAATGCCCACGGAGTGGTCCCGCATGTCGCTGGCCGCGCGAGCGTACGCCGAGACGCACCTGCATTGGGATCGCATCGTTGACCGGTATGAGGCGTTTTATACGCAGGTCCTCGCCGAATCCTGAATTCTCCCTTGCATGCCTGGACGCTTCGCCATAGGTCATAAGCATGAAACCGACGTTTTTATTCCTGCTGGGACTCCTCCTTTCGATCACGGGGTCAACCCACGCCGAACCCGAGCTCAATGCTGCGGGAACGCCGTTGATTCAGGCGATACCCATGCGCGGATGGTCCACCGGTGCCGCCGTCTCATTTGGCCGGCGTGAATTTAAGGCGGACGGCGCCTTATTGGAAACGGACATTCGTCGCATCATGGCCCGGGTGGGCTTCGACCTGCTGCCTTCCGTGCATCCCTGGATTGAAGCCGGGACGGTGAAGGCCGATCAGGACGATTTCGATGGCGAGAATGGCCCCAGCTGGGCCGTGGGAGTTGAAGTGAACCTCGCTGAATTTGTGGTCGATGGCCATCCCAGTCTTCCGCGCAAGAAAGTGGTTCGCCTCGGCGGCGAGGCGGCGTATCGGCAGTCGGAATCCAACTTTGCCGATGCCGATTTTAACTGGAGTGAAATCCTGCTGCGTCCTCGGCTATCCTATGTGGTCGATCATCGAGGCGCGGACGAATGGGTGGGATATCATCCGACCGGTTCGTCCTATTACGGGGGCTTGGTGATTTCCGGTGTCGATGGGGAGCTCGGCCCGGCCAGCCTGGATGCCAATCGTAATTTTGGTTTTGAGCTCGGGGGCAGCTTTCGCCTGGGTAACGGGGTGGTAACCGAGTTGAGTGGCATTCTCTATGGGGATAAGGATCGCGAAATTCGCCTGGGGTTCGCTTATCATTTCTAAGGTCGACCTATGAAACGCATGCTCATCTTTCCACTCGCAGGTCTCCTGGCCTGGTGCATCACCGCTTGTGACAGTAACTCGAATGTCGCGGGAGAAGGGCGTGGTCTTTCGCCTCAGGCGTATCATCTCTCTCCCAGCTCGGCCGTCCTGGGCAATGGCGATGCCAATGCCAGTTTTACCGCGGTGGGTGGGAGCGAGCCTTTCTCCTGGTCGGTCAGCGATGGCGCCCTGGGCCAGGTGAGCAGCAACAGTACCAGCCGGACCGTGAATTATCAGCGGACGGTCGGAGTCGAGGGTGTGAATACCCTTACGGCAATCGACGCGAACGGTAACCGGGCCCAGGCGAGTATCGTCCAGCAGTCGCTGCTGATCACGCCGGCCGTTGCACGCCTGGCTGAAGGGGAACCCAGCATAAGTTTCAGTGCGGTCGGGGGCCACGGCCCCTTCCGGTGGTCGGTGGTGAATAGCCGGATCGGTGCGGTTGGCGCCACCACGGGACGCAGCGCCCTCTATACCCGGAAGACCGCGGCGACGGGGTCGAATACGATTCGCGTGCAGGATGCCGAGGGATCGGTTGCCGAAGCCGTGGTCGAGCAGTAAAGAGCGGTGGTCGAGCAGTAACGAGCGGT
>JBLIND010000160.1:0-13318 GCA_047639095.1 Candidatus Omnitrophota bacterium
GCGCGCCGGGTATCCGCCTACGCGATCACCTCCGCCAATGACTCGTCCTCCCGCGATCCCCGCGACTGGCAGCTCTACGGTTCCAACGATGGTAAAAAATGGGCCGTGATCGATAAGCGCACGAACCAGAACTTCCCCGCCCGGCATCACACGCTTCGCTTTGATGTGCAAAAACCCGGGGCCTATAAAGCGTACAAATTCATGGTCAGCAAGAATCACGGCGCAGGTGGTACGCAGTTAAGCGAGATCGAGTTAACGACGGAATAGAAAGGGTCATCAAAACTATTACCTTGTCGAAGACTCCTCTTTCCTGAAAGGAATCAACAACGTAGCACAGGGTTGGAGGAGCGACAGCGAGCTGCCCTGTGTACGTACCCAAAGCCAAATAAACGACCTCGAAGCGGGTCGAACAAGATCATGTTTGTGGCAAGCATCGCCCCAGGAGATGTGTACCCGAAATCTGCAGTCTGAAGAACTGCCTCTTTTGCGCGTACGATCTTTCCTGTGATCGGAAGCTCACCAAAAATCGTTCCTATGATAGGAACTTTCACTTGGGATTATACGGCTGATTTGAGGGCCAAAATCAGCTCCATAACCCGTTCTCGAGCTGCGCTAAATGCATAACCAGTACGTAAGAATCACTTCCCGTGGTCAGCAACCCTGGCCAGCACTCCTCCTTCCTGCCGGCTTTAATCGGCGCTTTCGGTCCGACCCCGGCTCCTTGTATCTTCATCCTTCCTGAAAAAACCGGCATCACATCCTTGTGATTCGCTTGCCCATCGACAAGCACGTTCTCATAGCGGAGGTCTTTATCAGCTACCGGAGGGAAGGGGAGTCGCACAATGAGCGAGTCCGCACCCTTGCATTGCGGCTCCGCGACGCCGGCCTCGACGTCACTTTTGACGAATTTTCCAAAGACGAACTCTTCCATGGTAACCAACCGGCAAACGGCTGGCCGATCTGGAGCGTTCAGCAGGCCGGCCGCGCCACATCCGTTCTCGTCATTGCCAGCGCGGGTTGGTTTCGCGTCTTAAACGATGATGCCGAAATGGACGCCTGTCACTCCGCTGCGCTTGTGCGGTTTTCAACCTCGCCGCGCACTCCGGATGCTCTATTGGATCACTTCGCCGATGAGCTGGGTTTGCCCGAGCCGGAGGGATCGACCATTGATCGACGCACTCGGAACTTTCTCGACGGTCGGCAGCAACAGCCGACGATCCTGTTTTTCGACGGCTATGAGCATGCCGAACATCAGCATGCACAATGGGTCGACCTTTTTCTATCCCGGGCGCGACGGGCTCCCGGACTGCGCTGCGTAATCGCCGGCCGGGATGTGCCCCTTGCGAAAACCTCCATCTGGTCGCCCATGGCCCTGTAGATTCCCTGCGATGCGCTTACCGAGTCGGAGGCCTTCGTCGCCTATGCCCAGACTAAACGAGCGGATCTTCCACCGGACCGCATACGTGAGATCTGTAAAGTATTGCGCCTTCAGCAACGGAGTGGCGTATCCGGGGCCAGTTCGAAGCTGGCGATCACCCTGATCGACCAATTGTGCGCCGAGTCATGAACGAGTTCGACAAACAGCTGGATCCCTCGAACGTCCAGGCCCAGGAAGATCTAGCCATCTCACTATTCAGGTTGGTGAAACTTGGCGAATCCGATCAGCCCCGTGAATCACTCCTTGCATGGATGGAGGAGGCTGTCGCGATTTGCCAAAGGCTTACCACGTTGGATCCGAAGAATACACGATACGGAAGTAATCGTCGGTTTATCCATGCGCGACTGAATGAATTGAAATGGGCCGTCTCACTGTTTCGGCAGCATCGCTTCCTTGACCATCGCGCCGTGTTCCTCGCCCATCGAGAGCATGGGGAATCGCTGAACCTGATCCAAGTCGCGCGTATTTAGTCGCGTTACTATTACACCGTTACTACTACACAGTGTAAAAGAGGAAGCGGCGATATTTCTTGCGGTCCAAAACCATGCATGTGTGCTAGCGTGCGGGCCATGAATGTTCATTCCAGCTGGATCCTTCTCGCATGCTTTTCACCTGCGGCGGCGCCCGGTTTAACATTAGAATCAGAAATTATTTCGCTATGAATCGTATCTCCACTTATCTGCAGATCTTGTCCCTCTCGGTACTGTTCACCGCATCCACCCTGGCGGCGGGCCCGGAAAAACCGAACGTGCTCTTCATCATGTCGGATGATTTGAACACCGCGCTGAGCGGATTCGGACACCCGCAATGTAAAACCCCGGAGCTCGACCAGCTCGCGGCGCGGGGCGTGCGCTTTGAAAACATGCATTGCCAGTACCCGGTATGCGGCGCCTCACGGGCCTCCCTGATGTCCGGTCTCTATCCGTATACAAACGGCACCCTGGGCAACAGCGGCACCTTGCGCAAGAGCATGCCGGATGTGGTGACGATGTCGCAGGTCTTCCGGAATAACGGGTATCATACCGCGCGGGTGGGCAAGATTTATCATATGGGCATTCCGAACGAGGTGATTGCCGGAACCGCGGAACGCGACGATCCGCATTCCTGGGACGAAGTGGTCAACATCAAGGCGCCGGAGCAACACGCGGCCGGGGTCAAAACCCAATGGTCTCCGAAAGACAAAGGCTCCCAGACCTTCACCGGCGTCGAAGCCGATGGAGATGACTTGGTACACGCCGACGGCATGGCCGCGGAACACGCAATTCGCCTGTTGAAACAGCACCATGAAAAGCCCTTTTTCCTGGCGCTTGGTTTTGTCCGGCCGCACGTGCCGCTGGTCGCACCGAAAAAGTATTTCGATCTCTACGATCGTGCATCGATGACCGCCCCGGTCGTTCCCGCCGACGACCTGGACGATGTCCCCTCCATCATCCGCAATTACAAGAGCAACAATAATTACGGCGTGACGCCGGAATTACACAAGGGCCTGCTCCAGGCCTATTACGCCAGCGTAACGTACATGGATGCCCAGGTCGGCAAGGTGCTGCGGAGCCTGGACGAGCTCGGGAAACTGGACGACACCATCGTCGTGTTCACCAGTGATCACGGCTACCTGCTGGGCCATCACCAGAAATATCAAAAGCAACACCTCTTCGAGGAAGCGACGCGTGTGCCCTTCATCATCTCCGTCCCCTGGATGCAGGACCAACACGGGCAGGCAACGAAGAAGATCACCGAGCTCATCGACCTCTATCCCACGCTCGCCCAGCTGGCGGGGCTCACCCCGCCTGACAACCTTCAGGGTCAGAGCCTGCTACCCCTGCTAAAGGATCCGACGTCTTCTGGTTGGAAAAAGAACCAGGCGTTCACCATCAGTCGCTTTGGCGGCGAGTCCATTCGCACGTATGAGTGGCGGTATACGCAGTGGGGCCATGGGGAGAAAGGCATGGAACTGTACAACTTGAGGAAAGACCCCGGCGAATTCACCAACCTGGCCGGTCATCCGGAATACGCGCAGCAGCTCAAGCGGATGAAGGATCAACTGCAAGCCAAACGCCGCGATGCGGGCTACAAAGAGAACGCAAAAAAGTAAGCGATAGGACCCTGCAACCGCCGCTCGTCTCAGGGCGTATAGTAGACGCTGAAACGGGTGAAATGCGGACCGGGGGGTACCGGGCCCGGGATCGGGAATTCGTAATGGACGCGATCATAGCTGGTGTTGACCGACGAAGCGCTGGGGCTTGGAGCGGGAGAAAGCGGATTCCGAAGCCTTGATGATGTCGAACCGGCTTTCTCCGAGTTTGGGGTATACTTCAGAGGTGGCAAGTCGGTTATATAAGGTAGTATGAAACGAACGGCAGGCTTTATCCTGGGAGGGCTTTTATCTCAGACGATGACGATGGCTCAGTTGCCCTCACGGGTGGCGAACACCAGCTTGCAAATGCCTCCGCAGGTCTACTCTTCGGTGGCCTACGATGCTGAATCCATTCAAAGCGGGAGCATCGGTGCACCCGTGGCCCTGGCCTCGCCGCCGGGAGCAACGAACGCGCTCTACGTCGTTGATCGGGAAGGTAGCATCATCGTCATTCCCGATTTGGTGAATCCAGTACCTGCGACCTTTATTGATCTAGGTGACCGGGTAGAGATGGGTTTCGGTGAGGAGGGCTTGCTGGGGCTTGCCTTCCATCCCCACTACGCCAGCAATGGGTATTTTTATGTGTGTTACACGGAGCAGCCCGGCGGCGAATCGTTCGTCCACTATGATACCTTGTCCCGTTTTACCCGCAGCAGCACCAACGCGCTTCGCGGGGACGCCTCCAGTGAAATCCGCCTGATTCGCCAGCCCGGCGATATGTGGGCCCGCAACCATAATGGCGGTGACCTGCAGTTCGGGCCCGACGGCTACCTGTATGTCTCTCTGGGCGATGGCGGAAACGATAACCGGGCCCAGCGTCTGGATGGAGGTTTCTACGCCGGCATCATTCGTATCGATGTGGATATGCGGCCCGGCAATCCCCTGCCCAATGCCCACCCGGCATCGCTTGGCCCCTACGCCATCCCTCACGACAATCCGTTTATCGGTACTGCCAACTTCAATGGCACAGTCGTCAATCCCGCCTCGATCCGGACCGAATATTATGCGGTCGGTTTACGCAATCCCTGGCGTATGACCGTGGATCCGCAAACGGGCGAAATCATCACCGGGGATGTGGGTGAAGGGGATTACGAAGAGGTCGACTATATCATCCCCGGGGGAAATTATGGTTGGCCCTACTTCGAAGGGCCGGATCTCAACTCGGGCACGCCTCCGCCGGGTGTGTTGTTTCTACCACCTATTCATGCCTACGGCCGGGATGAGGGTTTATCCGTAATTGGCGGTATCATCTACCGCGGAGAACGTCTGCCGGAGTTGCAGGGATTTTATGTTTTTACCGATTGGGCCAATGGCGAGATTCGCGCCTTGCTACCGGATGGAACCAACGAAGTCTCCACCACCTTGCTGGTCGACACCAATGTCGGCTTTGGACCATCGGCTTTTGGCCGCGATCCACGCAATGGGGATATTTTGATGTGTGACAACCGCAGTTGGACGACTTCGCTTCGCCGGGTCATTCGCAATACCACTGCATCGACCTCGGACCTGCCCGCCACCCTGGCGGACACCGGGGCCTTTTCGGATCTGGCCACGCTGACGCCGGAAGCCGGCATCGTGCCCTATGAAATCAACGTACCCTTCTGGTCCGATGACGCCATCAAGCGCCGCTGGTATAGCCTGCCGGACACGAACACCGTCTTTGGCTTCGACACGGAACAGCCCTGGGGCGTGCCTACGGGAGCCGTGTGGATTAAACATTTCGACATCGATATGGAAGCGGGCAATCCCGCCAGCCGGCGCCGCCTGGAAACGCGCTTCCTGGTGAAGGCAACCAACAACATCTATGGCGTGACGTATCGCTGGGACAGTACGACGAACGCAAGCCTGGTCGCGGAAGAGGGCTTCAGTGAAGATTTGATCCGCATGATCTCCGGCTCGGTGGTGACGCAACGTTGGGTGTATCCCTCACGAGGGGCCTGCTTGAGTTGTCACCAGCCCAACGCCGGGTATGCCTTGGGCTTCAACACGGTACAGTTGAATTGCGAAGCAGCTTTCGGTGGCGTGATCACTAACCAGGTGCTCGCGATGAGCCACCAAGGGTATATCACGAATGAGCTCCACACCGCGGTTGATCTCCGGGCACTGGCGCCGGCCGATGACGATGCCGCCAGTCTCACCTGGCGTGTACGGTCTTACCTGCAGGCCAACTGCGCCCAATGTCATAACGGATCGGGCCTGGTGCGATGGGATGCGCGAATTTCCACTCCTTTGGAAGACACGCAGATCCTGAACGGCTTGCTGAACGACCTGGGGGGCGATCCCGGCAAGCGAGTGATTGTGCCGGGGGATCCCAGCTTGTCGATGCTGTTGGAGCGGATCCACATCCGAGGGGCGCGTCAGATGCCGCCCATTGCCAGTGTGTTAGTCGACACCCAGGCGGTGGCCTTGGTTACTGCCTGGATAAATTCTCTTGCCGGCTGGCGTGATTACGACACCTGGTCCCTGGAGGAATTGGGCGCGGTGTTTCCGCGCGATGGAGATCTGGACCTGGATCGCTTCAGCAACTACGGGGAGTACCTCCTCGGCTTGGCCGCCGATGATCCAAATGCTTCCTGGGGACTGGATCGCATGGTGTATGCCAATGGTCTGGCCGAGCTGGTCTTCGAGGCCCCTGCGCATGTCGCGGTGCAAGTGGAATGGAAATCCGGTCCGATGGCTCCCGAACCTTGGCGGCCCTTGGATGTCCTGGAAAATCGCTTGTACTTCCCTGCAACCTCGAGCGAGCGACGCGTAGTCGATCCTTCGGTAGATACCGGCCGCATCTTCCGGGCGCGTCTGATCACCCCTTAAGTGTTGTAGACATTCGGGGCGTAAATCCACCGCAAGAACAGACCTCCTAGGGGTCGCCCACCCTCGCTTTCAACAATCTGGATAAACTTGGGAATAAACCTTCGCCTCAGCGTTCTCATGTACAGCAGCCGAGTGGTTCGGCTGTGAAACCTGTACAACTGGAGAAAAGAAGCATGTGTGAGAAATTCATTCGAATGACCACCGTTCTGGGAATCACCCTGAGTCTGACCAGCCTTTCGGCGACGGCTCGACACGTGGAATCCTGGGTATACCAAGTGAAGATTACCAACATCACCAAGGGAACCGATTTGAGCCAGGGCCTCGTGCTCACGCCGATCCTCCTCGTCGCGCATAGTTCGGGTACCCATCTTTTCGAGCTCGGTGAGCCCGCATCAAAAGAGTTGGCCATGCTGGCCGAAGGGGGCGATACGGCACCCATGACCGCGCTGATGGAAGAGACGCCGGGCGTTCAGCATATTGAAACCACGGGTGGACCGCTCCTGCCGGGCGCCTCGGTGGAAGTAGATATTCCGTACACCGGACGCCGAACCGTTTTGAGTACCGCCTCCATGTTGCTGCCGACAAATGATGGCTTTGTCTCACTCGATGGCGTGAAGCTCCCGTTCTATCAGCGGCAAAGTACGACCTATTACGCGTCGGTCTATGATGCGGGCTCGGAAATCAATGATGAGCTTTGCGCATCCATTCCCGGGCCGCATTGCGCGGGCGAAGGTTTTGCCGAGGCCGACGGCGAAGGGAAGGTCCATGTCCACAGCGGGCTGCATGGCGTCGGCGATCTTGCCCCCGCTGCCTACGACTGGAACAATCCCGTGATCAAGGTCACGATTCAACTCATCCGCAAGTAAGCATCTACAGCGACCGTCGTCGTGCGCTCCGGCGGTCGCTTTTATACCGAATACTCCTTGGGGCTTATCTGGCGGCTCTGTGGAACATCGCTGGTGCACGTCCGGCAACCCGATCACGTCATTGTGGTCTGCCGCGTTCTTTGTTAGGTTCGGCGCTTCGAACCGCATGTTCCACCCCGGAATACCAAAGCCATGAAACGAAGCCACGTGTTCACCCTCCTTCCCTGTGGGGTCCTCGCCCTGCTGTGGGCCTCCATCTTTCCGGTCTTTGCCCAGTATGCGGACTGGTCGCATCACGGCACCCTGGCCCTGCTGACCACCCCGGATGGCGCGAACCTCCCGGCTTCGGCTCATGAAGAAAACGTTCCCGTGCTGGTCAGGCTGAACCGCGAGACTTTTGATTTTAAACACGCCGGCGCGGACGGCTCGGACATCCGCTTTTCGATGGAGGGAAAGCCCCTTGTGTATCAGATTGAGCATTGGGACTCCGTTCTGGGCGAGGCGGTCATCTGGGTGCGCATTCCGATCATCCGCGGCAACGCCCGGCACGAGTTGACCCTGCATTGGGGCCGGAGCGACGCGGTCAGCGCGTCCGATGGCCATGCCGTGTTCAACGCGTCGAACGGCTATGCCGTCGTCATGCATCTCGGGGATGATCCGGTCAAAGACGAGGCCGGCAATCTTTCGCCAACGGATAAGGGCACCACGGCGTGTCCCGCACCGATCGGGCTTGGCCGGCGTTTCGCCGAAGGCCAGGGAATTGCCTGCGGCGAGAAGATCACCACCCTGCCAACCGGGTCGGGACCGTTTTCAAGTTCGGTGTGGCTAAAGGCGGAGAAGGTCAATGGACGGGTCGTCGCCTGGGGCAACGAGCAGGCCCAGGGCAAGGCGGTCATGAGCGTCAACAGCCCGCCGCAGATTCGCCTGGATTGTTATTTTTCCAACGGCAACGTGGCCAGCGAAAGTCCCTTGCCGATGGGAGAGTGGGTGCATGTGGTGCATACCTTCCACGAGGGCGAGTCGCAGCTCTATGTGAATGGTAAACGCGATGGCCATTCGAGCAGTAAAGGCAGTCCGCTCAACATCCGTACGCCGGCGCGGATGTGGTTGGGCGGCTGGTACAACCGGTTCGATTTCGTGGGCGCGATGGACGAAGTCCGGATTTCACGCGTCGAGCGATCGGCGGACTGGGTGAAGCTGGCCTACGAGAATCAGAAGGCGAACCAGACGCTGGTGGGCACGCTGGCGCGGCCGGGTTCGGCTTTAACGGTTACGCCGACCAGGGTCGAGGTGGATGAAGGTCAGCGCGCGACGGTCACCGCCGAGGCTGGCGGGGCGGAGAAGGTGTACTGGATCCTCAAGCGTGGCGCAGAAGAAACCATTGTTGCCAGCGATCGCTTTTCCTACACGCTCGACCCCGGGCGCATCACCAGCCCCACCGCCTGGTCGCTGCAGTTCAAAGCGATCTATTCCGACCGGGTCGAAACCCGAAACGTTCCGATCGCCATCAAGGACGCGATTCCTGAACCGCAGTTCGTGCTTGAAGCCTCGCAGGCGTGGAACGGCCGGGATCCCATCGAGGTGGTCCCACGCATACGCAATCTCGATGCGATGAAACGCGCCGGCGCCGATGAGTTGCGATACCGCTGGGTGGTGTCCGGCGGTGCGGTAATCAAAACGGTTGCGCACGATCGACTGATTTTGAAGCGTTCGCAATGCTCGGGCACAATTCAGGTCCGCGCGTACATCGACAACGGCGGCGCGGCGGTCGCGGCGGCGGTTGACATTGCGGTCACGGAACCGGCAACGGATCCCTGGGTCGATCGAACCCCGGGAACGCAAGAGAAGCCCGAGCAAGGCCAGTTCTACGCTCGCGACGACCAAAACGAAGGCACGCTCTTCTACAACGGCGCGTTCGACCAGGCGGTCGACGCGGTGTTCCTCAAGGTCTACGCCGATGACGCGCTCTTCACGACGGAGACGCAACAACTGGGAAGCGGCGGGTCGTACGCGTTCACGATCAAACTCGAGCCGGGGCTGATAAAATACCGGGTCGAATTCGGCACGATGTCCAGCGGGCAGGAAAAGGTGCTCGAGCGCGTGGGGAACCTCGTCTGTGGGGACGCCTATTTGATTGATGGTCAATCGAACGCGCTGGCTACGGACACGGGAGAAGATGCGCCGCGGGTGACCAGCGAGTGGATTCGCAGCTACGGCGGACCGACCGGCCGCGGCGATGGCGCCGCCTGGGTGGAAGGCCGCATGAAAAAAGCGCTCGAAGCCGGCGAGGCTCGCCCGAACTTGTGGTGTTCACCGGTCTGGAAGAAGAATGCTCCGGAGCAGGAGGCGCAGCTCGGTTGGTGGGCCATGGAATTGGCCAAGGGGCTGGTCGAACGCCAGCAGGTTCCCGTCTGCATCATCCAGGCCGCCATTGGCGGTTCACGCATCGACGAGCATCAGCCCACGCCCGGCGACCACGCCGACTTGACCACGATGTACGGTCGCATGCTCTGGCGTTTGCAAGAGGCCCGGTTGACGGACAGCATTCGCGCCGTGCTCTGGCACCAGGGTGAAAACGATCAGGGCGCAGCGGGCCCCACCGGTGGGTACGGCTGGGAGTCGTATCAGGATTTTTTCGTTGAGATGGCGGCCGCGTGGAAAGAGGACCTGCCCAATGTCCGCCAATACTACGTCTTTCAGATCTGGCCGAATGCCTGTTCGATGGGCGGGCGGGAAGGATCGGGCGATCGGCTTCGCGAGGCCCAGCGAACCTTGCCGCAGCTGTTCTCGAACTTGAGCATCCTCTCGACCCTGGGAATCAAACCGCCCGGCGGATGTCACTTTCCGCTTGAGGGTTGGGGCGCGTTCGCTGAGCTGGTCCGGCCGATGATTGAGCGGGATGTTTACCACGCGGTTCCCGAGGGCTCGATCTCGCCGCCGAATCTTCTCCAGGCGCGCTTTACAGGTGAACAGCGGAACGTGGTTGCGCTCGAATTTGACCAGCCGGTGGTGTGGCATGACGCGCTGGTGCGGGAATTTTATCTCGATGATGAATCGGGAGCAGTGGTGTCCGGTGCTGTATCCGGTAAGGTCATCACCCTGCAGCTGAAAGCGCCGAGCACGGCGACAACGATCACCTATCTCCGCGAGCGCGACTGGAGTCAGGATCGCCTGATCCTGGGAGCCAATGGACTTGCCGCGCTTTCGTTTTGCGAGGTGTCCCTTGCTGGGGCCGCCACCCAGCCCGAATGAAGGAGATCATGGAGGCCGCACGCAGGTAGCATGGAGCACCGCTCCGTGTTTCACCCGAAGTTTCCGGGGCCTTCACCTATATTTTAAGGCATGGTGACATGCTGAGGCTTCCAATGATCGGAAAGGTTTTTCGTAAGTCTTCCGATCATAGGAAGCCGATTCAGGTTACCTGTGCGATTAGGGGCTGACGAACGGGGTTTCCTTCACCCAGGCATCGTGCAGGGCCTGGAGCTGGGCGACGCGTTCGGGTTGCTCGCCGAAATGGTTTTTCTGCTCGGGTTGCTCGTCGTTCAGGTTGACGAGCTCCAGATTTTTGCCCTTCGAGATAAGTTTCCATTCGCCATGCCGCACCGCCCAGAATTTTTGCCAGGCCCAGTGGAGGGTGGTGTTGTGCGTGGGTGCGGATGCGGAGGCGATGATGTCGCTGAGGCTTTTTCCATCGAGGGTCACATTGGGCAGGGGTACTTCACAGAGGGCTGCGATCGTGGGGAACCAGTCCATGGCAGTGATCGTCTGGTCGCGCACGATGCCTTGAGGCAGCTTGGCCGGCCAGCTGATGATCGCGGGTACGCGGACCCCGCCCTCATAGAATTGGGCTTTGTGTCCGCGCCAGGTGCCGGTGTTTCCGCCACCCCCGTTGGCGCCGTAGTTCCATCCCTTGGGCAAGCCGCTGCTGTGTTGGTCGGAACGGATCTGGTAGTCCTCCGCGGAGGAGCCGTTGTCGCTCATGAAGATCACGATGGTGTTTTCGCGTAACTCGAGTGCGTTCAGGCGGGTCAGGACCTGGCCCATCAGGTCGTCCACGGTCGAGACCACTTTGGCGTAGGCCTGGCGCGGCATGGGCATGTCTTTATAGCGCTCGTCGAACTTCGGGTCGGGCTGTTCCGGATAGTGCGGGAGGTTGAAGGCGAGGTACAAGAAGAAGGGTTCGTCTTTGTGCTGGTCGATGAAGGTCAGGGCCCGCTGGGTGATCATGTCAGGGAAGTAGGAGCCTTTGGCAAAGACCTCTTTCGTACCCTCGTACAGATCGTGGAAGCCTTGGCCATGGAGGAAGTGGTGATTGGTGTTGTGGATGAAGCCGCCGCGATGCCCGAAAAATTCGTCGAATCCCTGTTGGGTCGGGCCGTGATCCACGTGCGCGCCGAGGTGCCATTTTCCGAAGAGACCGGTGGCGTAATCGGCTCCTTTAAGCAGCTCCGCAAGGGTGATTTCTTCCCGGTGCATGTTGCGACCTTTGGCCGCATCCTGTGCGTTGCCCTGGGTCCAGCTGGACACGTTTCCGCGATGAGGATAGCGTCCGGTCATCAGCATCGCCCGGGTGGGGCAGCAGACGTAATGCGCATAGGCCTGGGTGAAACGCACCCCCGTTCGGGCCAGCTCGTCCATCGCCGGGGTGAAGAGATCGTGGGATCCGTAACAGTTGGCGTCGAGGGTGCCCTGGTCGTCGGTGAGAAAAATGACCACGTTCGGTTTGGTGGTTGCAGGATCCGCTGCGGCGGAAAGGTCACGTGGGGCCAAGGCGATGGCGAAGGCCAGCGCAACGAGAATCCCGATGGGCTTAGGTGTTTTCATATCATGCTCCGGTTGCGATATCATGCGGTTGAAAAGTAGATTGGGACTCCGTCCCGACATTTCCCCGTCACCCAGCCGAGCGCGTTGTCGCCATCGGCCCTATGGAAATCGCTACTGCTTGCCGCGCTTGCGCAGGAGGCTAAGGGTGGCGAATCCACTCAACAGCAGGCCGAGGCTGGAAGGCTCCGGGATGGCCTGGAGAAACTGGTTCGAGGTCAGGGCCGAATTAGAGTAACGGGCTTCGTCCATCAGCAGTCCGACCGTCGAGGTGGTGCCTTCAGCGGGATTGGTCATGAAGCGGACGCCAAACAGGAGTCGGGTGTTGCGATCAAAGGCGTCGACGGAGGTGTCCACGTTGGCGCTTCCAACAGACTGGTAGTCCAGAAAGGCTTCTACATCACCCGTACTGTGATCGTAGACCTGGGCGAAATGATGCCAGTCTCCGTCGGTGGGATCGGCAACGGACCACGGCGCATTGATGACTGCATCGTTCGTGTTGTTGGTGTCCGCGACATCGACGCTATAAAAGGTGTCCGGGGTGCCATCGTTGGGACGTAAGGCCGTAATCCATCCGGTATTGAAGCCACCGGCTCCGGTGCCCTCGAATTGTCCCATGATGCTCACGGTGCCGTTGTTCAGGCTGAGGGTGGTAACCTTGATGAAGGTTTCGAAGGTGAACGATTCGTTGCTGGTCTGCAGAGCGGTGCCGGTCGTCTGGAGTCGGGAAACCCCATTGTCGGACTGGGATCCGCCGGTGGTGGTTTTATCTCCGAGCATGCTGACCGATCCCGTATTCGGACGGGTGAGTCCGCTGATGGGATCAAAAATTGCGCTGCCCGGAACGTCGGGGCTGGAAACGATGTTGCCGCTGTCGCCCCCATTTAAAACCAGGTTCTGTGCGCCATCTGTGATGATCGAATCGTCGGTGATGGAGGCGTCAAACTGCCAGTGGGCAACCGGCGAAGCGTGGAGGCCGACGGTCATGGTGAGCAGGGAGAAAAACATCAGAGAGGGAGGGGGTTTCATAGGTTGTATCTACCTGCTCAGCCTTGGTTCCGAAAGTTCAAAATGGGTATATTTGGGTCCATACATTGGTGTTTTTCCCCATTTTTAAATGGGGGGGAGTTTTCCCTCTGCGGCCACATACAGGTACCTGCTGAAAGCAATCAGCGACCACGAAGTCCGGCTCGCAAGGGTGATGCTATGAGCAAGTTGTCGGAGGAGGAGCCCACTCAAGGATGATAC
>JBLIND010000161.1:0-13315 GCA_047639095.1 Candidatus Omnitrophota bacterium
ATCTTTCCGACACCCCAACGCCCTCCACACGCATTGCGGAGTTTCTCCTCACGGATGGCGATGGGGGTACCGGAGTCGTGGTCGTAGCGACGATTGATATCAATACGGGTGGTGTGAATGACCTTTACGTATGGGATGGCGGCGGCGATGGCACGAGCTTTACCGAGCCCGCCAACTGGGAAGGGGACAGCGGATTTCCTGATGCGAATGATACCGCAATTTTCCGCTCCAACACCGGGAACGGGTCCGGCACCATCAACCTCGGTGGAGAACGTTACGTCGGTCCGGTCATCTTTGACGGTGCCAGCAGTTTTAACCTGATGAACGGCCCGCTCGCGACGGATGAGCTGCATCAACAGGCTTCCGCGACAGGCACCAACACCGTATCGGCCCAAATGGTTTCCGCCTCCTTTACCGGGACGGTTGATGGCGCAACGTTGAACCCGCTTAATCCACAAAACTTCGGCAGTCTGCAGGGTGGAAGCTGGACCATAAACGGCGGCGGCTCCCTGGTGAAAACGGGCGGCGGCAGCCTCGGCAACACGACCTTGAATCTCGGGGGCGGCAGCCTGGTGCTGGCGCTTGATGTGAGCACCGTCATGGGTCGTTTCGTGCAGGTCGTGAACAATGGTGCTGGAACGCGCGCGCTGCACATCGGCGAGCTCGAAGTCTTCGCCCCGGGCAGCAATCCTGCGGTTGATCATGCAGCTGGTGCAGGAAGCCTTAATCCCACAAACGATCTGGCGACCACGGCGAACGGGGCATCTGTCTTCGATAAAAGTGCGGCATCTGGATTTGTCTCAGATCACGGTGGCGATGACGATGGGCGCTTGCTGGATGCGGCCGAAACTGTCGGAGGCGATACCTTTGGCATCACCGGAAACGGAGCATTCGTCACCGTCGATCTGGGCGGTGTAAAAGATCTCGAAAAGATTCGTGTACACCAGCGCAATGACGGTTGCTGCCAGAATCGCCTGATGAATTTCACGGTGAACATTCTGGCCGATAACGGAGGATCGCCCGGGTCCATCTTGGCTACGGGCGTCTACCCCGCTCAACCGTCGAACGACGGTTTCGCGGAGCTGTTGCCATCCGCGGGAGGGGTGATTAACAATGCCATAACGGTTTCAGCCGATTCGACCATTGTTATGGAATCTGCCGCTTCCGGGATTTTCAGCGACCTCCTGGTCACGACTGACGTTCGTCTGGATGTCGTGGCGGCCGGGGGTGAGTCCTTGGCCTTTCTGGGCGATGCCACCTTCGCCGGAACCGCGACCTTCACCCAGACCGGCATGCCCATCGTTGTTCTGAATAACGTTACGGGACCGGGAGGGCTCATCCTGGATGGGGATGGCACCCTGCAGCTCCCGACCGCGAATGCCTATGCGGGCGAGACCATTATCCGAAACGGCCTGCTCGTCGCGGGCGACGGCATGTCGTTCGGGAGTGCGGCATCAGGTACCGTCGTCGAGGATGGTGGCGGAATCCAGGTCTCGGGTGGCACCTTCCCGGAACCACTTACCTTGAATGGTTTCGGAAACGCCTTATTAGATGGCGCGCTCAATAAGGTCCCCTTGCTCAACGTGGTCTGGACGGGCCCGATCACCGCAGGCAGTGCGACGCGGATTTATTCGGCCGGGAATGTTACGTTCCTGGACGGCGGAATCAACCTGGATCCCGGTGCGAGTCTCACGATCGATGCCCAGAACCAGGTGCAGATTCGGAACAACGAAATTACGGGAGATGCTTCAACCCTGCTGCGCTTCGAGGGCAATGATCGGACCTCTCTGGTTTTCTCCAACCCGAATTTTCTCGGCGATATCGAGGTGTTTAGCGACGGCCGATTGGAGCTGTTTGTGGACGGTGCGTTGGGCGATAATGCCGGTCTGACCAGCCTTCTGGGCGGCGAATGCAGCCTGGTCTTACGCGATGGCCGCACCCAGGTCGAAAATCTGGTGCTTGAAGGGGATGGCCGCGGAACCGAGGGCGCTATTCGAAATGAAAACAACAACAATACCATTCGTGGCACCGTTCTGCTGGATGGCGACACGGAGATCGTTACGCGGCTCGACTCTTCGCTGACGATTGATGGCCCGGTCATCGGCGCTACGCAACTTACGCAACGGGAAACGGGCGTGCTGGTCCTCACGCAGGACAGTGCGATTACCAATTACAATCTCGTGGGCGGAACGGTTCGGATGGAAACCCGCAACGGCTTGGGCAGCACGACGGAGCTCACGTTGGATACCGGGGAGGCGCTGGAGCTCGCCCAGAGCCTGCAGCTTGATGCCGTCTCCAATCTCACCCAGCTGAATGCAAACGGCGGCACGGTCAGCAGTTTCTCCGGCACGTGTACGCTCGACCTTCCCATCAATGCCAACACCAATCAGGCCTTCCGCTTTGGCGGAGATGGAAATCTGGTGCTGGCCCAATCCATTGGCCATGGCGCAGGGATCTCGACGAACGACCTGGTGAAAACCGGTGCGGGCCATCTGATTCCCCAGCTCGTGAATACCTACAATGGCGATACCTTTGTTCTGGGGGGCACCTTGGAAGTGTCCGGCAGTGATACGCTGGGCCTGCCGGGAGGCAGCTTGACGGTTGATGCGACCGGCACCCTGTTGCTCATGGGCAACATCAACCTGGTCCGGGACGTGGTAAATCTCCATGGGATCGGTGCGGCCGACCAGCTCGGCGCGTTGGTCAGCATGGGGGACAACCTGCTCACCGCCACTCAATTCCAAGCTTTGCTCGTCAATCTGGGGGAGGTGCGTCTGGTTTCCACTACAGGACGTTTTATGCTCGATGGCCCCATCGATTTACGTGCCTCGCGTTTAAGTGTGGATGGTTCGGGCGACATCAACCTGCTCGGGGCGATCGCCGGGCTAGGTGGAGACTTCGTGCCGAATGCGCGTTTTGTTCAGGTACAGAAAAACATCCCCGGCCTTTTGCACATCGGTGAGTTGGAAGTCTTCGCTCCGGGTACGGGCGCGGTGAACGGGAATGTGGGCGGTAACAATGCCCCCTTGAACAATCCCGCCGATCTCGCTGTCAGTCCGGCTGCTTCGGTGTTTTCGGCAAGTGTCGCTGGCGGCCATGGTGTCCCTGCGGCGGTCATCGATGGCCAGGAACAAACCGCGGGAACAACCTGGACTAAAATGGAAAGCGGCGGAGAAGTCACCGCCCAGATTACCATCGACCTCGGAGGCGCATTCGATATCGACAGCGTTCGGGTGCATCAACGAAACGACACCTGTTGTCAGGATCGTCTGGAGAACTTCACCGTGAATCTCTTCGCCGATGCGGGTGGGTCTCCTGGAACCCTGGTGGCCAGTGAGGTTTTTCCCGGGCGCCCGCCACTCAACAGTTTTGGTGAGTTGTTCTTCTCCAAGTTTACGGATAACCATCTCACGAAACGCGGAAGCGGTACGCTGACCCTCGCCAGCATGAATACCTACAATGGTGGAAGTTCCATCCTGGACGGAACTCTGCTGGCGAACGGGGCCTCTGCGGCCGGTACGCAGCCGGTTGGCGTGGAGCAGGGAGGCGTGCTCAGTGGTACCGGAACCATCCTGGCTGATGTGACCATCGGCACCCTGGGGACGGTGAGTCCGGGCTTAAGCCCGGGCGTGTTGACCTTGAGTTCCAACCTGGTCTTCTCCGACTTCTCTTCCGTGTACCAGGCAGAATTTATCAGCGCGCTTGCAACCGATATTGATCGCCTGGATGTCACGGGTGATATCGACCTGAACGACGCGACCCTCGAGCTCGTGCGGGATGCGGCCTACGATCCCGCCGTGAATGACGTGATCCGCATCGCCACGTCCGTGGGGAACATCAACGGAACCTTCAACGGACTTCCCGAGGGCGCGGTGCTCAGCGCGCAGGGTGAGGCCTTCACCATCAGCTATACGGGTGGCGAAATCACCCTGACCGCAACCGGCGGCCAACGCGTGTATGCTGGCCCGGATATCATCACCCGTGTGCCGACCAACAGCGTTACCGTTGATGTCTCGGTCCTGCTTGCCAACGATCTGATCGGTTCGGGGGCCGGACCGCTGGAGCTTACCAGCGTGCTGTCCACCGGGGTGAATGGCGGTACCTTGAGCCTGGCGACCAACCTGCTGACCTATACGGCCCCCGCAGCGTACGAAGGAGACGACCGCTTTACCTACATCGTGTCCGATGGAACCCACAGTGCCACGGGTCTGGTCACTGTGCTTGCCGTCAGCCTGCCGAGTGCGGAGCCGCCCGTGGGGAAGGTGTCCGGCCTGGCCTACCTGCTTAACGGAGATTACCGGGTCGCCTTCACGGGTACGCCTGGGGCAAGCTATGAGATCCAGTGGACACAGGACATCACGACCACGCCGATTGTCTGGCAGGTTCTTGGCAGCGTCGTTGCAGATACTTCCGGCAATATCCTGATCGATCACGCCACGCCTCCAGATGGGGCGGTGTATTATCGATCCGGTTTGGAATAATAATGTGCCGCCCGAATCTTTCGGGAGGTGTGGTGAATGCCTATACCCGATATTGCTTCGTAAGGATCGGCCAGTCTCCCGGATTCAACTAAATGAGTTTATTCAATAAGAACAAGAAGTCGCGCGAGCAGAAGGCCTACGAAGCCAAGCTCAAAGAGGCCCAGGACGCTCAGCGTGCGGGCAAAATCCAGGATTATGCCGTTTTGATGGGCGAAGCAGAGGGTCTGCGCCTGCAGTTGCCTGGGGCTTAGGCGCTCATTTTTGTAGAAGCAAAAATTCCGGGTACCCGGAGCGAAGGGTTACATCGGTGGCCGCTTGCTCTGTCAGCTGGAGAAAGAAGGCTATCGGGTTCGCTGTCTGGCGCATAAACGCGAATACCTGCGTCCCCGCGTCGCCAATCTTTCCCGATTTCGAGTGGGCTTCATGCCGGGGACGCGGTATACACACCTCCAGTTATGTCCGTGACCAATCAAACCAACGAAGCCGCCGCCGTCGTTCACGCCTTTAAGGATGCGGAAACCGCTCTCAACGATGGGGCCTTGAACCTTTCCACCCGCCTGATGCACGGGCTGAGCAGACAGGCCTGGATCCCGGAAAACTGGGTTGCCCATTCGACGACCTTGATCATGCTGATCGGTTTGATTCTGTTCGGCTGGATGCTTTACGCATTGATTCGCCCGCTCTTGTTGCGGGCGGTCAAAGGCGTGATTAAACGCACCTCCTTCGCCTGGGACAATGAACTCTTTGGTCATGGGGTTTTTCGCTGGGCAACCCACCTGGTTCCCGCACTGATGGTCCAGGCCGTGGCACCCGGGCTTTTTATCGAGGCCCCTATATTGGCCAAAACGCTGTTGCTCTGCGCGCGCGTCTACTTGATCCTGACCGGCTACTTCCTGATCGACTCCATCCTGAATGCCGGTCATGCCATGTACCGTCGTTCCGACCTGGCCCAAAAAATGCCTATCGGCACCTTCCTGCAGGTGACGAAGTTGCTAACCGCCCTGGTGGCGGTCATCCTCGCGATCGCTCTCGTGGCAGGCAAATCACCCTTTGTCCTCCTGGGTGGCCTGGGAGTTTTTGCCTCGGTCATTATGCTGGTCTTCAAGGACGTGATCCTCGGATTCGTTGCGGGGATTCAGTTGGCGTCAAACCGCATGCTTGCTCCGGGCGACTGGTTGGAAATGCCGAGTCACGGGGCGGATGGTGATGTGGAGGTCATCGGGTTGACCACGGTCAAGGTCCGCAACTTTGACAGAACCGTGACCACGGTACCGACCTATGCCCTCATCACCGGCTCGTTTAAAAACTGGCAGGGCATGGCGGAGAGTGATGGTCGTCGTATCAAGCGGAGTCTGCTCATCGATGTGAATTCGGTCCGTCTGTGTGATGAGGCGATGCTCAAACGCTTTCGAGGGATCGAGCATATCGCTGAATACCTGCAAGAAAAGGAGCAGGATATCGCGAAATGGAATACTTCGCACGATGTGAACTGCGAGCAGAACCCGGTAAACGGGCGTCGCCTGACCAATATGGGCACGTTCCGCGCTTACATCGTGGCGTACTTGCGCAACCATCCCGATATCAATCAGGACATGACCCTGCTGGTCCGACAACTGGCCTACGGACCGACCGGATTGCCGATTGAAATTTACTGTTTCAGCGCGAATAAAGCCTGGGTTGCTTATGAAAGCATCCAAGCGGATATCTTCGACCACCTGTTTGCCGTGGCCCGTGAATTCGAGCTGCGCATTTACCAGCAGCCGAGCGGAATGGACCTTCGGGCGTTTGTCCATGACGGCCAGCAGCCTGATTAATGCGTGATCGTGCAATCGATGGGCTCTGGACTGGGGCGATTTATCGCCGCTCTGGGCGAAGGAATTTATTTCAAGGCGACCCGGAAAAAATAACGTTCCCAACGCGGTATGATATTCCCGTACAGAGCGATCAAGGGTCAAAACCGCTGGCCTTTCACTGTACGTATTGAGTAGTTTCTTCGCCAACCCTTGGATTCGAATTATGAAATACTTCCTCACCTTTCTCCTGACTCTGACATCGGCCTTCGCCGCGGACCGTCCGAACATTCTCTGGCTGACCAGCGAAGACAACAACGTCAACTGGGTGGGCTGCTACGGAAATGCCTTTTCCGAAACGCCGAATATCGACCAACTGGCGCGCGAGGGTTTTCAGTACATGCATTGTTATGCCAATGCACCGGTGTGCGCCCCTTCGCGCAGCACCTGGATCACCGGGATCCACGCGACATCCATGGGCACACATCCCATGCGCAGTCGCTATCCGATCCCGCATGACAAGATCAAGTACTACCCGGATCATCTCAAGCAGGCGGGCTACTATGTGGGCAACGTGACCAAGACCGACTACAACATTGGCGGGCGGGACGACAAAGACTGCTGGGATACCAACAAGGTTAACTGGAAAGAACTGAAAACCAGGGAGCCTTTCTTCATGGTGCTCAACAGCACCAAGTCGCATGAGTCCAAGGCCTTCGGCAGCATCGAGAACACGACGCACAGCCCCGACGACGTGCGACTCGCAAAGTACCACCCGGACATTCCCGATATCCGTAAAAATTATGCGCACTATCACGACCAGGTGAAAAAGATGGATGATGACATAGGCAAGGCCCTGGCCGATCTGGAAGCCAGCGGCATGGCGGAGAACACCATCGTCGTGTACAACTCCGATCACGGGGGCGTGATCGCCCGCAGCAAACGCTTCCTGTTTAACAGTGGTACGCATTGTCCGCTGGTCATCCGCATCCCGGAGAAATTCAAACACCTTCGCCCGGGCAAACCCGGCGCCAAGGTGGAGAGCCTGGTCAGCTTCATCGACATGCCGAAGACCTGGCTGGACATCTGTGGGGTCACGCCACCGGACTACATGCAGGGAAAAGTATTTCTGGGTCCGCATACGGAGAAGCGGGACTACCACGTCAGCTTTCGTGCCCGCATGGATGAACGTTGCGACAATGTTCGTGCCGTTCGCGATGGCCGTTTTCTTTTTATCCGTAACTACATGCCCTATGCGCCCTGGGGACAACATCTGTCTTACCTGTGGACCATGAAAGCCACCCAGGCCTGGGAAGCCCATCACAAAGCCGGCAAAACCGATGCGATTACCGGTCGCTTCTTCGGGACCAAGCCCATGATCGAGCTGTATGACACCGCCGCCGACCCGGACAACGTGAACAACCTCGCGAGCAATCCCGAATATGCCAAGGAGATTGAACGCCTGAGCGCCGCCATGGATGCCTGGCAGGTGGAAACCTATGATTCCGCCTTTCTGCCCGAAAGCGAATTGGTCAAACGGTCCGAGGACAACAGCAAGACCATCTACGAAACGTTGCGTGATCCCGCGCTCTACGACTTGAAGGCCTATCAGCATGCATCCGCGCTCGCACTGGCCGAAAGTCCCGCGAATCTCCCGACCTTCTACAAAAACCTGAACGATAAAGACTCCGGGATTCGGTACTGGGCCATCGTGGGCCTCTACAATCTGCAGGAAGGCAACCAGCTGCACATGGACTTGATCAAGAAGAGTCTCGCCGATGATTCCCATCACGTGCGCGCCATGGCCGCGTGGATCCTGTATCGCGCAGGCGACAAGGAGAGCGCGCAGGACTGTTGGAACGATCTGTTGCAGAACAGCTCCTATGCCTCCTTGAAAATCTTCAACATCATCGACTGGATCGGCGACGGTTTTGAACCCTACACGGACGCCATGCGCGCCTGCACTTTCAGCCATGGTGGCTACGTCGCCCGCATGCAGGAGTACACCGGCACCAAGCCGGAAAAGCCCGGGCGCAAAAAGAAGTAGCCCGACAGTCCCTGCCAGCATCCACCCTCTCGTAGCATGGCTGTCCCCAGCCGTGGATACTTCGTGGATCCTCCGGCCTCCCTGGAGATCCTGTAGGATCCCGGCTGAGGACCGCCAGGCTGCCTTACTCGGGTCGCTGCTCGCGATTCGTCTGCGTATTCATCGGATATTGCGCGTCCATCTCTTCCAGGCCTTGCGCCAATCGTTGAACCAGCACCTTCACTCGTTCAGGCTCGGCATTCGCAAGATTCGTCGTCTCCGACAGGTCGTTCACGACGTTATACAACTCGTGGCTTTGGTCGCCGTAGTTGTAGACCAGTTTCCAATCCTTCCGACGGATCACGGAGAAGAAATCGTGATTGTGCGCGTGGGGGAAGTGCATGATGAACTCCTGGGGGCGATGCGTCCCGGGAGTCCCGCGAAAGTACGGTCGTAAATCATGACCATCGATCGTGTGGGCATACGGTATCCCGGCGATCCCCGCAACCGTAGGAAACATATCCCAGCAGGCGACGATGCCATCCTGTCGGCTACCGGCTGGAATCGATAGCGCCACTTGAAAAGGATTCGTTCCGTTCGGTTTTGCCCAGCCGACGATCATCGGCACCCGTATCCCGCCTTCATAGCGGGTGCCTTTTTTGGCCTTCAAAGGCGTGTTCGTCATGTCCCCGCCGTTGTCGGACAGGAAGATCACCAGGGTGTTCTCCGCGACCCCCAGGGCCTCGATTTTAGCGATGATATCCCCCAGTGATTGATCCATGCCTTCGATCATCGTCGCAAAAGCCTTCTGGTTGCCGGAGAGTTCGGGATAGTGATCAGCAAAACGCTTATCGACCATGAAACGGCCGTGAACCGCGTAGTGCGCCATGTAGGCAAAGAACGGCGTGCCGTCCTGGACAGCAGACTCGATGGCCTTGTTCATCTCCAGCGTCAGTGCCTCAGTGGCGAAGATATCTTTTCCGTGATAAGCCTCGAGCCCGGGGATATGCCAGATGCCCTCGCCAAAATTTTCGGTGCCCAGGTACGAGCCGGGCCCACCCGCGCCGTGCCCCGCAATATTCACATCGAATCCGATATCCTGGGGATTCCCCGAGAAGGTTCCGTTGGCGCCAAAGTGGGCTTTGCCTGCATGGATGGTTCGGTATCCGGCTTCTTGTAGGAGTGCGGGCAGGGCGATGTCGTTTTCGTCCATACCGGCCATCCGCCACTCCGGCGGAGGGGCGAGATGTTTGATCTGGTTGCTCCCCGTGTGCATCGGTGTGGAGGGATGCGTCCAGGTGGTCACGTGGTGGCGTGCGGCGTTCATTCCGGTCATGATCGATACGCGGGTAGGGGTGCAAACCGAACAGGCGTAGGCGCTGGTAAATTTCATGCCGCGTGCGGCGAGGGCTTCCATGTGGGGTGTACGGTAACGCTTGTTCAATTCGGAGATGACGGGCTTTCCATCGGCATCGTGCTGAAAGGGGACCGACGTGTCCTGCCAACCCATGTCGTCGACGAGGAAGAAAAGGATGTTAGGCCGTGCGGGTCCAACGCCCACCCGGATCGACTGGGAAGTCGTGCCGACTTCGTTGATAGCGGTGAGCGTATAGGTCGTTGTGGCATCTACGTTTACCTGGGTTGAACCTGAGCCGTTTTGTATGACCCGGCCGCCGGGCTCCAGTTTCAGTTGCTCTGCATCGAGGGACTCCCAGGACAGGGTGACTTGGCTGCCGGGCCTTACGTAGTGAGCCGAGCTGGTGAAACGTTTTATTTCAGGTGGCGTCGGGTGATCTCCACTCACGATTTGCAGGCCCGACAAAATGGCGCGTCCGTTGGTGGATACACCACGCATCGTAAACGTTGACCCGTTCAAGCCCGTGAAGACCGCGTAGTTGGCGTTTGGCGTTGCGGTTGCAGCCGTCTTGCCCGAGGCATGTACCCACTCCATCTTTCCGTCTTCATCCGTATCGCTGTCCGCTGTGTTATCCGCGGTCCAGAACGTGTCGGATGGCGTCCCGTCATCGACCGTGAAGCCGTAGGTTCGGGCTCCGTTAAAATCGAAATAGGCATAGACGGTATAGCCTTCTTTCGTGAAGGCCGGTCCCAGGCCGGAAACCTTCAGCATCTCCGCTTTGCTGGATGCCCCAAAGCTCAAATGCGACTGCATCAAACCTGCTTCGCCGGAGGCATTCAGGGTGCTGGGATGATCCGTGACCTGCGCGAACTCGGCATAGCCGCCACCTTTTGCGACCGTATTGTTCAGGGTGGCTGCTTCAGCACCCGCACCATTGACCAGCGCAATCGATGCGCCTGCGAAACCGTCGTCGACCGGCCCCGCTTTATCGCCGGAGCGTACACGAATGTTATTCCATTGCCCTCCAGCGGCGAGCTGGGACGCGTGCTCATCTGAATCCACGGAGGTTTGATCTCCACCCTTGAGCATAAAATTAATACTGATGCTGTCCGCATAGGTCAGATCAAGGGTGGCCATGCTGAGGAGGATCAGGCCTGCGAAGGTCGAGGTGTATTTTCGTGGGTTTATCATGGGGTAAGCATGGTTTAAAGTTGCTGAAGCGTAAAGGTCCGTGTTGCCCGAAGCATTCGGGTCCCCGTTGCCCGAAATTTTCTCCGATAACGAATCCCTTCCTGAGCATGTCCTGCTATACTGACGAAGGTAACTCAATGAAAGTGATTCTCATGCATGTAATCCCATCTCTGCGCGGCTTCCTCCTTCTCTTCGGTAGTTTTTCGTCACTCTTTTTGTCGCCGGATGTTCACGGGCAGGAGCCTTGGACACGTTTTCGCGGTCCGGGTGGCTCAGGGGTGTCCGGGGTCGCCTTGCCGACTCAGTGGAGCGCGAACGAAAATATTTTCTGGCAAACAGATCTGCCTGGAAAGGGCACCTCAAGTGCAGTCTGGTCGGGGGATCGCATCTATCTCACCGCTTGTGAAGGCCCGGCTGAATCGGTCAAGCGATCGCTGTTGTGCCTGGATCGTACCCGTGGAGAAATCCAATGGACCCGTGAAGTGCCCAGCCGCTTGCCCGAGGAATCCAAGAATCGGGAAGACCATGGCTACGCCTCCAGTACGCCGGTCATCGATGCGGATCGGGTGTATGTCTTCTTCGGCAAATCCGGGGTCTTCGCTTTCAGTCATGAAAATAAACTGCTCTGGCACGCCGATGTCGGCCGCGGTACCAGTGGGTGGGGTTCGGCTGCCTCTCCAATCATCGCCGGGGATTTGTTGATCGTGAATGCGAGTGTTGAAAGCGAATCGATCCTTGGCCTGGACAAGAACACCGGCAAAGAAGTCTGGCGCAAAGACGGGATCAAGGAGTCGTGGAACACGCCAATCCTGTTGGACGTGGATGGCAAGCAGGAATTGGTCTTTGCCATGTTTGGCAAGGTGCTCGGGCTGGATCCGCAGACCGGTGAGCAACTCTGGGAATGCTCTACGGAAATTGGTTGGTACATGGCGCCAAGTCTGGTGGCTAATGACGGCGTAGTCTACGCGATCGGCGGTCGGCAGGGCGGCGCACTCGCCGTCCGCGCCGGCGGGCGAGGGGAGGTCACCGCCAGCCATCGTCTGTGGAAGATCAACAAGGGCTCCAATGTCAGCTCGCCGGTCTATCACGAGGGCCGTTTATATTGGGCGCATGAAAATATCGGCGTGATCTATGGCGTGGATGCCACCAATGGCGAAGTCATCTATGAAGAGCGACTCCCACGAGGCGGACAGATTTATCCTTCACCGATCATTGCTGGAGCGCATCTCTATTATTTCAATCGCAGCGGGAAAGCTTTCGTGCTCAAGGTCGGTGATACGCCCGGTGAGCCCCAGGTCAGCGAGCTGGAAGGGCTCGGTCGGGTCAATGCGAGTCCGGTGGTCTGCGGCGACCGTTTCCTGGTACGTTCCGACAAAGCCCTGGTTTGTATTGGGCGTTAGGGTAGGAAGGTTCCGAAGATTACTTTGTGCCCGTTGGGCCGATATAGCGTTTCGCAATCACCAGGTTGTCGAAGTCGACGATGTTGATTGGGTTCTTCGTCCAGCGATCCGTGATATAGGCTTCCAGGGTTAAGGCGTTCGCATGCAAGGTAGGTGAGGTCCGCCAGTTGATACCCTTCCAGTGACCGCGCAGTTTTCCGTCGATCCAGAACGCCTGTTCGCCGTCGGGTTTTCCCGGGGTGTTTTCCTTCAACATGAATTCCGCGCAGATCCAGGTGTCCTTTTTAATGTTCGCTTGCTCGGCGGGTCGAAAGCCATTGCCCCAGTATTTTTTGTCCGGGGCCGCGGTCATCTCGTGCCAATAGCTGTAGAAATTCCACCGGCCGGGTGGCTTCAATCGTCCCCAATCGCCCCAGGGTTCCAGCGCGGTCGAGAAGCGTTCGTTGCCCTTGGGCAGAAGACCCGCCTTACCAAATCCGCTCCAGCGATCGCTTCCCTGTAAACTCTTGTTTGCGCGAAGGGTTGCGAAGTGATGCACGTAATCGCAGTTTTCATCAAAGCGGACATAAAAGCGGATGAACACGGATTCCGTCGGCTTAAACCAGCGGGTCAGGCCGCCGCCGGTGTTCTTACCCAGCGTCGAGGTGACGCGCAACGATCGTTGACCAAGCCGTGCGGGATCGCCACTGGGAATCAGGGATTGAATCTCCGCATTGCGGGCTTCATCCCATGCGCCCTTCACGTCCTGCTCGCGTTCGAAGTCGTCGGCAAAGATCACGTCCGGGTGCTGGGCGATTCCGGCATCGGCCGGGTAGGCGGTTGCGAGTCCCTTGCCCTGCGGTAGCTGTTGGCGGGCCGCATGGTTTGCTTCACCCTTCGGATCACCACCGGCCAGACAGTGCGTACACATGCCGGCGAGCAGGAGGGAGACAACGAAAGTGTTTTTAATCATGGCGACGTTCTAGGTTGCCTGAAAATAGAGCGGGTGATGGTTCTGCCAAGTACAAACGTAGAGATCGCAACACATGTGGGGTGTTCCTATGATCGGAACGCGTGTTGAAAAGCCTTCC
>JBLIND010000162.1:0-13222 GCA_047639095.1 Candidatus Omnitrophota bacterium
CCGAACAATCACGTCAGCCGAGAGGCCTGATAAAATACCATGTATCGTGTACGCTGAAAACGAATCGCCGGCGCCGACCACATCCACCATGCGTTCGGGTTGAGGCGCGGGAGCACAAATCGCCTGCCCATATTGACCCAGAATCATAGCCCCTTGGCTCCCCCCGGTTAGCAAAACATTTTCCACCCCGAAGTCGTTTATCAGCTTGCGAACATGGGCTTCACTTTCGGCAAAGGAGATCGCCCCAACCCCAAGCACGATACGTAACTCATCAATATTCAATTTCAACCAAGCGGCGCCCGTCACCCACGCGCGCAGCACCTCGACCGTGAAATGTGGCGGGCGCAGGTTCACATCAAAGAAGCGCTTCGCGGATGAACGCTGAAGGATCGCTTCGAGTGAGCGCTGCGTGTGTTCATTACGTATTGCCAGCAGCCCGTGATACAACAGCTTTTCGGGCACATACCCGGCGTCATCAATCGCATCCCATGCTCTCGGCCCACAGATTTCATAGCGGGGTTCGTCGCCCTCGATGGTAATGGATACTTCTCCGGTAGCATGCGTGGAAGACGTCTGAAGTCCCTGAGTCGACATGCCCCATTCCAGCATCTGCTTGCGGATTTCATGCCCGCCAATGTCATCGGCAACGGAACTGATAAAAAGGGGGTCATACCCAAAACCCTTAAGCCCCCAAGCCACATTAAAAGGAGCGCCACCCAGCACGCGTTGACCTTCGGGGAAACAATCGTATAGCACTTCACCAAATACAACAACGTCGACAGGTGTCGCGTCTTCGCGTAAAGGTTGTTTGGCTTCCGATTTTGTATTCTGCATGCGTTCTATCATGCATCGCGATTCAGATAGCCCGTTGATGCTTCGTGAATCACGCATGCATTGCACTTTATATAACGCCAGATGATGAATAATTACAACGATCAAGCCGAAATACCTGCCACGACCCTTGCCACCGATCTTGACGGAACCTTAATCCCCTTGCCCGGGAACGATCAAAATACGGAAGCGTTAATTGAAATATTCAGTGACCACGCGTCCGGGGACCTTAACTTAATCTATGCAACCGGTCGCCATTTTGAGTCCGTGCTCGAAGCGATTAAAACGTACACCCTCCCGCGTCCGGAATGGATCGTTTGCGATGTCGGCACGTCGATTTACAGGCTCCACGAAGAAGCGTATACACCCTACACGCCCTATGAAGAGGACCTCGCCGAACGCACGGGTTCCTTCAGCCGTGACCAAGTGGAAAGCGTGCTGACGGGCATCGACGAACTGGTCTTGCAACCGCCCGACCACCAGCAACGTTTCAAAATCAGTTACCAATGCACGTTGGAAGCACTCAACGCTTTGGTGACCACCATCGCGTCTCGACTGGTGGACGCCGGCATGCCGTACGACTGCATGGGTAGCAACGACCCCTTCAAGCATTGCGGCCTCATCGACGTGCTCCCCAGCAAGGTGTCCAAATCCTACGCCCTGCTTTGGTTGGCCACGCACGCTGACTTCAGCCCTGACGAAGTCATTTATTCCGGCGATTCAGGCAACGACTACGCGGCCCTGGTCAGCGGTTTCCGCGCCATTATTGTCGCCAATAGCAGCGATGGATTAGTGGAGAAAGTTCAGCAGGAACTTAAAGCGCGCGACCAGGGAGATCGCCTTTATGTCGCCAAAGGCCAAGCCACCAGCGGCGTGCTCGAAGGCTGCCAACACTTTGGCTTAATGAAGTAGCGACGCCTTAAACGGGTCTGATGGAGTTTCGACTTCTGGTGAGGGCGGCAGGCGCACCTTGATGTCACGTTGCAGATCCTGCGGAGAGGCTGTCGCCTGTAAGCGTTTCCGCTTGAGTGGTTTGGAGCTGTTGCGCTCCTGCCCTGCGGCCGTATTTTGCACTGACTTCGCTTTGCATTTTCTGGCGAGGCTCGGTAAGAATACCTTCATCGTCAATGAATGTTTCTACATCCATAGCTCGTCGTATCGCATTTTGTTGGGTCGTTTTTGTGGGGCTGCTGCATGCAGACCTGCAACCTCCCACCGGCACCTGGCGCATCGTCTGCCTGGGCGACTCGATCACCCAGAGCAACAGCAACTACAAAGGCTATCGGTATGAGTTGTGGAAGGATTTGATCGATGCCGGGATTCCCTTCGACTATGTCGGCTCGTACACCACAAACTTTGGTGGCAACCCTGTATTCCCTAACTATCAAGGCCGGGCATTTGATCGGCACCACGAAGGCCACTGGGCCTGGGATACGCTCGACATTCTCAACGGGTATGTGTGCAACGAGACGCTATGCCCCGGCGTAACCGGTGGCCAGCTCAGCACCTGGCTCGCGGGTTATACCCCGGACATCGCGCTGATCCATCTCGGGCTCAACGACCTGTTCCGAGGCTGGTCCACGAGTACGAGCGTGGGGAATCTCACGACCATCATCAACAGCCTCCGCGCGGACAACCCCAATGTGGCCATCTTCCTGTCCCAGATCATCAACACCGGGCGCCTCAATGAAGAATCCATCAATAGCGGCATCGGCGGGATGGTCAGCCTCAGCACCGCGCAGTCGCCGGTGATCATTGTCGACAACTATGCTGGATTCGATGCCGGGGATTTGCAGAGCGACAACATTCATCCCAACGATTCCGGTGCCCTCAAGATGGCTGAGAAGTTTGGGGCCGCCCTGCTCGAGTACATCAACAGCAATGCCGCGCCCACCGTGGAAGCCGGCCCGAATCAAACGCTTACCTGGCCGCAGGTGACCACGACTCTGAGCGGGCAGGCGGCAGACGATGGCAGTCCCGATCCGCCCGCCAGCTTGAGCGTGGAGTGGAAGTTGCACGCGGGTCCCGGCACCGTACAGATCCATCAGCCGAATCAATTGACCTCGTCGATCACCCTGCCTTCGGGAGGGAATTACTGGTTCAAGCTGGTGGCGAACGACGGGGGGAAAACCGCGGTTGATTATGTGTTGATCACCATCTTGGATGGCGGCGATTGCGCGGGGCAACCCATCATCCTGGCCAACGAATTCTGGACCCTCTTCGGAGCGGAGTCCTTCTCCGGTTATACCGCGGGTACCGGCGCCGGCGCCGGATATTCCCTGGCACCGGTCACCGAATACCATGGCTATAGCGGTGAGCTGGTCATGCAGTCGCTGCCGGCGACCGGGGTCAACCTCGGAGATGCCGCGGCCATTGGAGGGCGCCTCGACTATGCGGTTTCCTTTCCCACCAGTGGCGTCTGGTATGCCTGGGTGCGCATGTACGCGAGTGTCTCCTCCCAGAACTCCATTCATTTCGGATTGAACGGAGGGCCGATCTCCCTCGCGGGGGGCGGTGTGTCCGTGGAGGCCCCGTTCAACACCTGGCAGTGGCTCGGTTCCGTCGCCAGCGGAGCGACGCGCCTCGCCTTGAATGTTCCCACCCGGGGCATTCACCAGGTGAACGTCTGGATGCGTGAATCCGGCAGCGTATTCGACGCCATCCTGCTCACCCAGGATCCGAATGCGATGCCCGATGGCGCGATCCCTACCATCGTTTCGCTGGGCAACTATTGCGACCTCGATGGCGACACCCTGCCGGATGCCTGGGAGACGTCCGTCTTTGGCAGTGCATGGCCCTTACCCGCGGGTGATTTCGATCACGACCACAGCCCGAACGGTGACGAATACATTGCCGGCACCGCCGCCAACAATGGTGCCGACTATCCGATGCTGATGACCGAGCTGACCGCAGGCGGCGTGAACATCCTCATCCCGTCCGTGCCGGGTCGCCTGTACGATGTGGCCTTCACCCGGAATATATCTGCAGCCGAACCCGTCTGGGAATCCGTGCAGACCGGGGTGTCGGGCATCACCGGTACCTTAAGCGTTCCCCACCTGAATCCCCCCTCCGCCGTGGTGTATCGCTCCACCGTCCGTCTGCCCTAGCTTGGGCTTCAGCCCGCTCGTCCTTTCACGCTCGCAAGCCCTCTCCCAAAAGAGGATACTTCCGCCATCCCATGCAACGCATCCTCAAAGACATTCGCAGCTGCACCGTGTGTGCTAAATCGCTCGCCCTCCTCACCACCGTCTTGGTTGCATCAAGCAGCTCGGCCGCCGTCTACGCTAGATTTGATGGGTCGACGGGGAGTCGAAAGATGTAGGACAGCAAGCGGATTGGGCGCAAATCAGCTCCCTTTGATTCCACCCGATCGATGCCAAAGCGGCAACCGTTGGCGCGATGCATACGGTTACCATCGGATGCGCACAGGCCGAAAATGTCGGCGGTAAACTGTTGAAGACCGATGGCATCGTCGGGCCGCGGACGGTCGAAGTTATCGTCACGACATTCACGAAAGATCAGGGTGAAGGCGTGGCGTATAAATACCAGCTCACCAATGTGATGGTCACGAGTTACTCGACTTCCGGAGTCGCCGCTATGGAAGAGCTTACGCTCTGCTTCGACGAGATCAAATTCAGTTACCAGGCAGGCATAACGTCCTGTTCATATCGCCGTGCGGCTCTTACAAAGGGGCCGTTTTTTTATGCTTTCGTTACTCGGGCATGTGTCGCCCGGCGTTTAACCGAGTTCAAGCTGCAGGGTCGACGCCAGGTCCGGCAGGCGCCACAGGTGCTTTAACGCGTTTAACCGGTCCGGTTCGACGGGGAGATCGGCCAGCAAAGTTTCATCCGCCATCTCCCCGAGGAGCATGCGGAGCAGACCCGCAGGCGCGGGGAGTCCGGTCGGGCGTTTGAGTTGTCGGCCAAGCGAACGGGTGAACGCGCGATTGCTTATCGGCTGTGGCGCGACGGCGTTCAAGGGGCCCTGGTAGGCCGGATCTTCAATGGACTGCAGGAACAGATCCACCAGGTCATCCAGGGCGATCCAGCTCATGTGCTGTTGGCCCGTGCCCAGTGGACCGGCTAAACCCGCGCGAAAAGCGGGCAGCATTTTGGCCAGGGCGCCCCCGCGGGCACTCAGGACCACGCCGGTGCGCAGGAAGGTGGTCGGGCTGCCGGCGGCCTGTAAGGGTTCGGCGGCGCCTTCCCAGGCCTTGCAGACTTCTGCGAGAAAACCCGAGCCTGCGGGGCTGTCTTCGTTTACGGATTGAGGGCAGGAGCTCCCGTAAAAATTGATGCCGGACGCCGCAACATACCCGATGGGATGATCCGCTTGCGTAATGGCATCGACCAGCAATTGGCTGCTGCGCACACGGCTGTCCATGATGCGCCGCTTTGCTTTGGACGTCCATCGTTGCGCGATCGGTTCACCCGCGAGATGGATGACCCGATCGATGTTTTGCATCGCATGCGCGGCCAGTTCTCCCCGTGCCGGATCCCATGCAAGCCCTTCGCCTCTTCGACTCAACAACTGGACCTCGTGACCCCGGGTGGTCAAGCGAGCATGTAAGGCGCGTCCCACCAGGCCACTCGCGCCTGAAAGGAGCACGCGGCAAGGCTGAACCGGTCCATGTGCGGCTTCATAAGCCATGTCCGCCAGGGTGATCGCGTGCCGGTAGCGGAACATGCGATCCAATCGGGCTTCGATGATCGCTCCGGTTAGCGGAGGCGCGCTGTAGGTGATATGGTCTTCCAGGATGCAACGATCGCTTCCGGATGCGTGAAAGCGATGCTCATGCCGCCATGCGCGAAACGGACCCTTCTCCTGGATATCCACAAACTGGCGCCCCTGCTGATAATCCACATGCCGGTAGACCGCCGTGAATCCAATCGGGCCCAGCGCATTCACCCGGACCACCACCTCGGCACCATCGCGGATACCCCCAACGGATTTTAGTAAACGAACCTTTTCCCACGGTGGTGTTAGACGTGTGAACGCGCCGCTTCGCTCATGCCACGCAAACGCGCGTTCGGCAGAGACGGGGAGTTCAATCGATCGAATAAAGGTCGCCATGACGAGGTTACCCTACACCATGCCCGGCTATTCGCAACGTGATCTGTAGCATGGGCTTCAGTTCGTATTATAAAACGTACGGGCTGAAGCTCATGTTACCTTTACGAGCCCTCAGCGTGGGTGTGTTTTCAAGAGTTCCGCAGGTGGATAAAAGCTGGATTGGCTTTGTGTCTGCGACCGGATGCGTTTCACGGTTTGGGGTTGGATGATCGACCCCTGGTTGCCGAAGGTGTTTCGGACGAAACTCAACACGGCGGCGAGCTCTTCGTCGGAGAGCATCTTGAATGGAGGCATGGGTACGACCCCGGGGAATGCGCTCCCATTGACTTCGATGGGCCCCATGAGGCCGTGGAGCGTGAGTTTGATCAGGCGTTCTTCGTTGCCGGTGACCCATTCGCTGCTGGCGAGGGGCGGAAATTGCGCCGCGGGCAGGCCGAGTCCATCGGGTTGGTGGCAGGTGATGCAATGGGCCTCACGGTTGAAGACCTCGGCGCCTTTCAGGAAGATCGCCTTGTCGGCACCGGTGAGGTGCGTGGTGTAAACCGGGGCGTTGTCGGCCTCGATCTTCTGTCCCTGCAGGTAGGCCTCGGCGGTTTGGAAGACGGGGGCCAGCCAGGGGTCCTTGAGTTTTCCGAGGACGGATGTGTTCAGGTTGACAGTCATCTTCAGCAGGGATTTTCCCGCGGCGGAAAAGTGCACTTCACCGTCTTTGAACCGGCTTTCGTAGTCGGTGCGATTGTGGATGATGACTTCGTCGACGATGATCGCCTTGGCGAAGGTGAAGGTGAAAGAGGGGTTGGTGTCGTCTACCTTGCTGTGGGCGAAGTTCGTCAGGTCGCCATCGGTCAGGAAACTGACCACGTAGACATCGTCGTAGCGAGAGGATTGAGAAGCCTTGGCTTGTGCGGCTACGTTTTTTCCGTGGCTGATGATTTCGACCTCAGAAAGATTCAGGGTCTGACGCGGACCCGGAAGGGAGACCGTGATCGTGTCGACGTATCGGGTCTTTAAATGGTCGTTCCTGAAGTGAAGGATACCTTTTCCATCGATGCGTGCGACCCCGGTTTCGATCGGTAAAGGTGCTTCGGTCGTGCGGGGTTCGGCTGCGGCCTGGAGCACTTTTATCCCGTCGGTTTTGCCCAACCAGGAAGCCGCGGTGATCGCTTCCATCCGCACTCGGCCGGCCGGATCGCCCGCGGCTCCCATCAGCCATTCGACCTGCTCGGGCACTTGATGGCCACAGTAGCGGAGGACATGCACAGCCGCCGCGCGTGCGCGGAAATCCTGTGCGTGGAGCAGTTGCTGAAGGAGGGAGGCATCGACTTGATTCATGCCCCAGGTAACCCAGAGGGCTTCCAGGAGGTGATGTTCGTATGGAGGATCCGTCTTGTCCAGACCCGCTGCCCAGGTGTGAATCGCTGCGAGCACGTCCTTCGGCGTGCGACCGCGCAGCTCCCGGCGCGTGCGATAACGCGTGCGATACTCCGGCAGTTTCAGGTTCTCCAGCAGGGTTTCAATGGATGCCCCGGCCACGTCTGCCGGTTTCACCAGCGGGCGGGAGGGGTAGGTCACTCTGTAGATGCGCCCGTGCGTGTGATCGCGATTGGGATCCCGGGCGCTGTGTTGCATGTGGCCGATGCGTGCGTTGTGCCAGTCGACGAGATAGAGCGAGCCGTCGGGAGCGAACTCCATGTCCACGGGGCGGAAGTTGCCGTCGCTCCCCTTGACCAGGTCCTGGCGGAATTGGCTCTTGTATCCGGTGCCGTCGTCTTCGAGCGTATGCTGCTTGGTCCCGAGAAAACCGATGGTGTTGTTGATCAGGATGTCGCCTTGCACCTCGTCGGGGAAGTGCCGACTGGATACGAGCTCGAGTCCAGAGGTCGGACGCACGCGGACGGAAAGGAGATTCGGAGGGACGGGCGCGAACTTGCCGTAGCCGACGCGCACCGTACCCGGCAGCATCCAACGCATATTTGGATCGGAGGTGTCGGCAAAGAAGTTCTGGCCCCAATCATCGAAGGCAATGCCCCAGGGGTTGGGGATGGAAAGCCGGGCGCTTCGTTCCAGATGCCGGCGGGCGGGGTCGTAGCGAAAGAAGCCGCCGTTCGAACTCCGGATGGTGCCGTAGGCGGTTTCGACGTTGCTGTGGAGGAAGGTTCCTTCGCCCATGTAGATCGCGCCGGACGGGTCGGCGCAAAAGGCGGAGATGGCGTGATGCGTATCGTGATCGTCGAAACCGCTCATCACGATTTCTGTGCGGTCGGCTTTATCGTCACCATCGGTATCGCGGAGGAGGACGAGTGAATACCCCTGGGAGACGTAGACGCCATCGGTGCCGAATTCAAAACCCATGGGCAGGTGCAGGCCCCGTGCGAACACGGTTTGTCGGTCAGCTTTTCCGTCGAAGTCGGTGTCCTCGAGGATCAGCAGTTTGTCATCCGGTTTGGCGTCGCCGGGCTTGTAATGCGGATAGCTGGGCATGGTCGAAACCCAGAGGCGGCCCTGGTTGTCGAAGGACATCTGCACCGGGTTGGCCAGGTCAGGGAAGCGTTCCTCCGATGCAAAGAGCTCAATTTTATATCCATCGGGAACCGTGAGGTGAGCAATCGCATCGGATAGCGGGAGGTAGGTGGCCGTGGGTGTGCCCATATCCGGAAGGGCATCGGTTTTTGCATCGCCGCTGACCAGGTCGAAGGCCTCGCCGCGCAGGGTTGCCCAGATCGCCTGATCGCGGACGTCCAGCATCTGTTCCAGCTTGTTCAACTCGGCCGGATAGTTCTTTGGACCGTATGGATTGTGACGCCGGCCGAAGACGTGGACGCCGTTTGGAATTTTGTAGTAGTTGAGCCAGAGCCAGTTTTTCTCCGCTACGGCCGCGTGCAGGGCTGGTGACTGGATCTTCGTCGAGGCTTTGGCCGATCCGAACAGTCCATCGGTGAGCAGGGGAACCAACTTGGCGTAACCCGCTTCGGTCAGCAGCGCGCCATCCCGGGTAAGCGGTTCCAGGTTTGCGTCAAACAAGGCCTTGGTCGGGGTGAACAGATCCACAACGTGCACCTGATGGGCGGCGGCGACTTCCTGCATGGCCGTGGCGTACAACGCGAGGTCGATGTTCTCCTGGATGCCGTCGGGGGTTCCGTAGTGTCGGGACACGTCCTGAAAAGCAATGGGTGAGACGAGGGCGAGCTGCGCGGGGGCCTTGCCATTATAGGCACTCGCCTGGGTATGTTTGATGAAGCCTTCGAGCTCTTCGCGGAAAAGCGGGAGGCCATTGGGCCCCGCAAAGGATTCGGAGTATCCGAAGAAGGCGATGATCAGATCCGGCTTCAGCTGGGTCAGCCACGCATCCGGCGTCTTGTAAAAGCCCGAACCGCTATGCCCGGAGCCCCAGCGATCTTTGGCCGTTTCCAGGGGGCGAAATTTTTCCGCGCCCGGATAGGCCCAGGGACTGTTCCGGGCGGAGTGCGGTCGAAAACCGGGTGTGCTGCCTTCATCGCACATGTTGCGGATGAAGAGTTGATGCTCGGGATAACGCGCATGCAGCTCGGTCTCGAAAGACCCGTAGTGCATCACGCGTGCACCGAGACCCCCTCCGATGAGGACGACGCGAGCGTTCTTGTGAATCGGTAAAGGCTCCGCGTGGCTGTGAAGCGTGAGGAGCGAAAAGAGGATCAGGCTGAGGTGTTTCTTCATAGCGAAGAACGTTAGGCGCCCGGTGATCCACATCCAAGTCGGAAATGGAGGGCATGCGTAGTCGCATGGGCTTCAGCCCGTATACCCGGTACATACGGGCTGAAGCCCATGCTACAATTTTTTACCCCGCTGCCGCTGCCTTCAGGGCTTTCTCGATCAGGGCTTTGGTCTTCAAGGATCCTTCCACCGGATCGATGTCGCGGCCTTCGAACTCGATGGAGATGACACCGGAGTAATCGGAGTCGTACACAATCTTCAGCATCCTGAAGTAGTCGGTATGGGTTTCATTTCCCGCTTCGTCGTAGCCGAAGGCTTTCGCGCAAACCGCGGGAGCGTACGGGAGGGTTTTCGTAACGCCATCGTAGCGATCGTATGATCCGAAGTTGTTGAAGTCGGGGAGCAGGCCGGCGTTGGGTCGCTTGACGGCTTTCATGGCCTGCACCAGCCAATCCGGGTTTGAGGAGTTGCCGCCGTGCGGTTCGATTACGATGTCGACCTTGCTGCCCTTGGCGTAATCGCAGAGCGCCCCCAGACCCTCGACTGCGTTCGCCAGATTCGCATCAGGGTTTCCGCCAGAGCGGCAGTTGACCCGCACCGCATAACAGCCCAGCTGTTTTGCGCAGTCGACCCAGCCCTTGTGTTCATCCAGAGAGCGGGTGCGCTCTGCCGCATCCGCTGAATCGATCTGGTGCTTGGAGTCGACGAGAATGAGCACGTTCGTCATGCCTTCACCCGTGGTGCGTTTGACCAGCTCGCCGACATAAGCCTTGTCGGTGTGCTTGCCGTTGAACGGGCGATTAAAATATTCGATGTGGGTGATCCCAAGTTTTTCCTTCGCGAGGGCGGGGTAGTCGAGGTGGTCCAGCTTCCCGCTGCCGAGCCAGCGATGAAACGTGTATTCCTGGATGCCGATCTGAAAACGATTCGGATCATCCTTCGCCTTGGCAAAAGCGGCCGGGGTAAAAGTGAGAAGGGGCCCGGCAGCGGCCGCGGCATGAATGAAGTGGCGTCGTGATGTTTTTTCCATGAAAAAACCGTATCATGGACACCTTGTCTCAGCAACCGTCCGTGGGGCCAACCCCTACGGCCCTTTTTCAACCCCGGGAAACGCCGGATGCAAACGATGCGTCCAGTCCGGGAAATACAGGCGCTTCGCATCCGTTGTCGGAACGCCCGGTGGCGCTTCGGGAAACGCATCCCCCGGACGCATGGTGAGCAGGGAACGATCCGTAAAGGCCTCCATCAGCGCGAGCAGGTCGTCCAGCTGCTGATCGCTCAATTCCAGGTTGCCCATGTCGGCATGATTGACGGTCTCAGGGTAGTCGGTCGGCCCCCAGCGCTCCGGCTCCAGATCGCGCTGGTTGTAAAACTCAAGCACCTCGCGCAAGGTCGCGATGGATCCGTTGTGCATGTAGGGCGCGGTGAGGGCGACGTTGCGCAAACTTGGCGCGCGAAACTGACCCAGCTCCTCGGCAGATTTCGTGCGGCCGCCCAGCCCGGGATCCTTTTCCTTTCCCGAGGGAACGCCCAGGTTGTCGTAGCCAAAATCGCTGAGCAAGGGTTTGCTCCAGGTCATGGGTTTCAGGAAATGGCAATCCGCGCAGGCACCGGCCTGCTTGAACACCTCCAGCCCGCGAAGCTCGGAGGGGCTGAGCGCCTTCGTGTCGCCGCTCAGGTAGTCGTCGATCCGCGCATCAAACGGGCGGAAGAGCGGCTCCTTCAGAAAGGCCACCAGGGATCGATAGGCGTGATAGGTCAACTGCTCGTCGTTCACCCACGCCGCTTCCCCCAGCCAGGCGCGAAGCCGATCGGCGTAGTCGGCCCCACGCAGGCGATCTGCGAGCGCCGCCGGATCGGGCAGGTTGATCTCCAGTGGATTAAAAAACGGTTCCTGCACCTGCTCGAACAGATCGCTAGCGCGTCCATCGTGAAAAAGCCCGCCTTCCCAGGCCGCCTTTTCCTCGCCGTCGTTGGTGAAGAACTCCTCGTAGGCAAACGATGGAATCAGCGCCGCGTACATCAGGCTCGGGGCGTTGCGGGAGCCTTCTCGTCCCTTTACCGCGCCCGGCGACACCGCTCGCGGGTCTGCGAAAGCAAATTTGGGATCATGGCAGGAGATGCAGCCTTGGCCCGGCGGCTGCGAAAGGGAGGTGTCCTGGAAAATCAGCCGTCCGATCGACGCGGCCGGGTCGGGTTCGGATGCGAAGCCGCTCAGCGTAAAGGCCGCAAGCAGGGCGATGGATCGTACGGAAAGCATGGCGGGAGTTTAAGCCGTGCTTACTGCAGGACAAGTGCGGAATCCTCCGGAGTCCCGGCGTATGGCTCTTGATAAACGCGCCAATCTCTGGACAATGCCGCCATGAACGAAGATGCCGAACAGAACGAAGATGCCGAACAGATCGAAGACGCCGAACAGATCGAAGACGCCGAACAGAACGAAGACGCCGAACAGAACGAAGACGCCGAACAGAACGAAGATGCCGAACAGATCGAAGATGCCGAACAGAACGAAGGGGAATTGCGGATGCCGGGGGACCGGGAGCAATCCCTCTGCCCATGCAAGAGCCGTTTAACCTATGCCGAATGCTGTCGGCCATTTCATGCCCGGCGTACGAATCCGGAAACCGCTGAGCAGCTCATGCGCTCGCGTTACAGCGCTTTCTTCTTCCGGCTGATCGACTACCTGTTCGAGACGACGCATCCCGATGTGCGTACGCCCGGCTTGAAAAAAGAGCTGGAGGAGATCGTGCCTACCATCAGCTGGAGCTTTCTGCGCGTGCTTGGAACCGCTAAAGGGCAGAAAGAGGACAAGGTGGGCAAAGTCGAATTCGTGGCCGACTATTACGTCGATGGCGAAGGGCAACAGCTGCACGAGGTGTCTCGTTTTCGGCGTTACAAAGGCGCGTGGAAGTACGTCGACGACAAAGGGTAGGGGTTTCGCAGGATAGGTAAAAGCCTTGCGGCGAGGAACAAGACGCTTGGCATTACCTGTCCCCTGCGGGGTGTGGACCCTTCTCCCGATGCGGGACCTTTTACCTGTCCTACTTCCTGCCCTGCGGTATCCGATACAATTGCCTTTCCACCTCACTACTTGGCAGATAGGCTCCTCCCCTGAAACCAGGGCGTTGGTCTACCCAAAACAGGATGTGGCGATGATGAAATGTTTGACGAGTTTTTGTGTGTTCTTTTTGACCTTTTCGGGGGTGCACGCCGCGGTGCAAACCGTCACCGAATCGGCGCGCGATCTTCCCCTCGCGTATGACGTCGATGTGGTCGTGATCGGCGGCACCACGCGCGGCGTGGCGGCGGCACAGGCGGCGGCCGAGGCGGGCGCTTCGGTTTTTCTCGCCGCACCGCGGCCTTATCTGGGCGAGGATATGTGCGGGACTTTCCGGCTCTGGCTGAACCCGGACGAGACGCCGCAGTCCCCGCTGGGTCGCGCCCTGTTCGCGGGCGGTCAGGCGAAGATCAACGGGCTCAAGTACGCCTACACGGCGGACCCGCAAGCGGGCAGCAAGCATCCCGATGCAAAAATTCCGAACGCGCTGTTCAACGGCAAGTACGCATCCGCATCGATGGACAGTGTGGAGTACGCGAGCGATGTAACCATCGTCGCCGATCTCGG
>JBLIND010000163.1:0-13216 GCA_047639095.1 Candidatus Omnitrophota bacterium
TGACGCATGCCGCATACCAGAGCCACGGCCACCATGCTGCACCCAGCCATGGGTCATCGCACCGCGAGAGTTCCGGACATTTCGAGTACCGGGAAGAGCGGGTATGGGTCCCCGGGCATTACGACTATGAGCGGGATGCCTGCGGACACAAGGTGCGGGTGTTCCACCCCGGGCACTACAAGAGTGAAACGGTGAAGGTTTGGATCCCTCACCGCCGGGGGCACTATGCCAGCCGCCGCTCCTGCGGGTATTAAGCCCGTCATCTGCGAAACAACCCACAACGGACGAGGGCATGTGTTTTTCACATGCCCTCGATTTTTTCGAAAGCATGTGGGGAGGAGGAAGGGGGGGAGGAGTGAGGGGCGGAGTGAGGGGCGGAGGTGAACAGGGGTCGTTTATTTTTTCCAGAAGGCCGGGACGAAAATAATCAGCACGGTAAATAGTTCCAGGCGACCGAGCATCATGTACAGGGTGAGAATCAGTTTGCCTGCGCTGGGGATTTCTGAAAAATTCATACTCGGGCCGACGCCGCCAAATCCGGGGCCGATGTTGCCCAGACAGGCAATCACGGCACTGGCGGCCGTGGTCGCATCGTCGACGAAGAAGGTCATGGCCAACGTGCCGATGGCAAAGATCATGATGAAGGCCAGTACGAAGGCGGTAATCCCTGCGACGATGGGGTGATCAACCGGTTGATCACCGAGTTTTACTTTGATGACCGCCTGAGGTTGCATGAAGATTCGGATTTCCCGCATGGCGGTCTTTAAGACGACCAGGCTGCGCATGATTTTAATCCCACCCGTGGTCGAGCCGGCACAGCCCCCGGAAAACATCAGCATAAAGAGCAGCATCTTGCTCAAGACCGGCCAGACATCGTAATCGGCAGTCGCAAACCCCGTGGTGGTAATGATCGAGGTCGATTGGAAAAAGGCGTCGAGGAAGGCCATGCCCACGTGCGTGTAGGTATGGTTCACGAGGAGGTCCGCGGTCATGACCAGGCTGAAAACCAGCCAGACCAGCAGGTAAAACTTCAGCTCGGGGCTTTTCGTATAGGCGCGAAAATCCCCCCGCATCGCCCGGAAGTGCCAGGCGAAGTTGATCCCGCCGATGAGCATGAATACGATGAGAATGATTTCAATGGCAGGGCTGTTGTAAATGCGCGGCCCCGCCAGGTGGGTCGAAAACCCGCCCGTGGAAAGACTGCAGAAGGCATGGTTGATCGCATCAAACCAGGTCATGCCGGCAATCTTCAGCAGCAGGGTCTGGACAAAAGTCAGGATCACATACACGCCATAAAGCAGCTTGGCCGTGTTCGCGATCCGCGGCGTCAAGCGATCTTTGGATGGACCCGGCATCTCTGCGCGGTAAATCTGCATGCCGCCGATGCCCAGGAAGGGGAGGATGGCCACGCAAAGCAGCAGTACGCCCATGCCACCCAGCCATTGCGTGAGGGAGCGCCAATAGAGAATGCCGTAGGGCAGTTCGTCGATCTGGGTGAAGATGGATGCGCCGGTGGTGGTAAACCCGGACATGGTCTCGAACATGGCATCGATTGGATGGGTGATTACCCCGGTCATCAAAAAGGGCACGGCGCCAACGTTTGCGACAACCAGCCAGCCAAAGGTAACGATGCCGAAGCCATCGCGGCGACTCAGGTCGATCGGCCCCCGGGTGAGGAAGCAGAGAATCGCTCCAATCAGCATGACGATGCCGCTGGATTCCAGAAGCTGGTAGACGACGACCTCCGGGTCATGCATCAGTTTGGCCGCCAGTGCGGCGGTCAGGATCGCCGCGCCGACGAACATGACCATATAGGAGATGAGATGGAAAACCGGTCGGGTATTCACAGGGGTCAGGTAAACAGGTTGTTGATCTTGGCGACCGTTTTGGGCAGGGCGTAGACGAGAATGGTATCGCCGGGGAGAAAGACGTAATCGTGGGTTACGATCAGGGGTTCCTCGTTTCGCAGGGCCATCGGAATGATGCTCCCATTGGGGAGGGCTAGTTTGGTCAGCGGTTTATTGGCATAGAAACAGTCTTCGGTAATGTCGATTTCCAGCAGCTCGCCGGGAATTTGCTGGAGAAAGGCATCCGCTTTGATGCTCTGGCCGCGCACGAAGTGGTAGATTTTGTTGATGAGGGCCGAGTGGGGCCGGATTACCCGGTCGAGCAGACTCAAGCTGTAGATGATCGATGGGTAGTCCGGATTTTCAATACGGGCGGAGGTGAAGTGAGCGCCCATGCGCTCGGCGACCAGGCAACTCATGATGTTCTTTTCTTCATCACCGGTGACCGCGACGAAGGTGGTCTGGTCGTTGATGCCCACCTCTTCCATGGTGACCTCATCGAGGGCATTTCCATTAATCACCAGGGTAGATGAAAGGGCGTCCGAGCAGAACTCGGCTCGGACGGCGTCCTGTTCGATCAGGGTGATCTTGAAGGGGGTCTTCTCCAGCAGGCGGGCGAGTTGAAAGCCGAGCTCGCCGCCACCGGCGATGACTACGCGCGTATACATCGTCTCACTGGGGCAGGCGTACGCGAAGAATGTGCGGACGGGGTCCGCCTGACCGGTCAGGTAGACGTCATCGCCGATACCAAATTGGGTGTTGCCATCCGGTATGTGGACTTTACCCGCACGTTGATAGGCAACAAAGCGGATGTGGGCAAAATTGTCGTGGTCGGGGAGGGCTTTAATTGGCGCGACAAGGAGGGGGCTGTCGGTCGGAATCTTGAATCCGGCGCACAGGGCTTTGGCGTCGAGAAGGTCGATGACCTCCTGGGCACCTGGAATGCGGATCATATTGTAAATTTCGATCGCACTCTCTTCAGCCTGGCTCACGATGAGGTCGATCCCCAGGCGTTCCAGGGCGAAGGCCTCGGGTGGATGAATCAGATCGATGCACGCCACTCGGGCAACCTTGGCTTTTACGCCCACCGCATGCGCGAGCAGGCAGGAGAGGATGTTCACTTCATCGATGTTCGTTACGGCAACCAGGAAATCCGTACGATCGATACCGGCTCGGGCGAGCACATGTGGATTGGATCCGGAGCCTTCAATGGTGAGAATGTCCAGGTGGGAGTCCAGTTTTTCCAAGTCGGCTTTGTTGCAGTCAATCAGGACGACGTCGTGTTTGTCTTCGCAAAGTCGCCCCGCCAATGTTCGCCCCGCCGTTCCCGCACCTATGATGATTATTCGCATGACGGCGTAGTGAATCACGGTCGGGCAGCCTGCGGCAAGTGTTCTGCCGGTTAATATGCACCCGTTTGGCCTGTAGTATTTCCCACGTTTTGTGGGGTTTTAATGGGATTCGCTTGTCTGTGCGGAATAAGCGACGGCTTGGTCACGCGGTAGCGGGAAGGCCGTGCCTGAGGTCAGGGTTTGGTCGTCCGCTCGATCGCACCAGCCAGAAACCGGATATGTTTGTTGAAGGTCGCACAGTCGATAATTTTTTCTTCCGCCGCGCGGCTCCCGCGACTTTTCAGCTGTCCGTTTTCCATCCAGGCTCCGCGTTCGTCCATGGCGGCAATGATTTCACTCACCCGTTCCGCTTCCGATCGGGTGAGCGGGGCCGGTGCTTTTTTTGCGGTAAGCTTCGCTCCACGCCGACGTTCGAATTGCTTTTCAAACGAGGGGATCCAGTTGGAAATGATGAAGCCGTAGTGGGTTGGCAGGTCCGAGTCGTCATAGGTCAGCGTGTAGGATCGGTCGAAGTAGAGCGGTTTGTTGGTGCCCAGTTCGTAAAAGCGTGCGAGCCGTCCATCCGGGAGCACGCAGGTTTTATAGTAGGCCAGCGCGCGCGGGATCGGCTCCAGCCAGACCGGATCGCGGGTTCGTTCATAGAGACTCAGCAAGGTCTCCAGGATGCCCCGGGCTTCGCCGGCCGTGATGGACGGGGGCTCGAACTTGCGCGCCCATATGGGTTCCATCTCGTAATTGTATTGCTGCGCCCAGCCGGCTTGCGGTTCCGGAAGTTGTGCCGCGAGGATAAACGCACCGGCCTTCAACGCCGCATTCTCATAGCGCTTGTCCTTATAGATGGCCCTGGCCTCGAACAGGACCTCGATCACATCGGCGAGCACGTTGTCATTAAAAGTCGGTCGATACCAATATTGCTGGTGGCCCTCGTAGGTGCGGGACCAGGCCGTCGGGATGCGCGCCCGGCGTGAAGCACAGGAGGCCGGATCCACTGAGCCATCAAAGACCTGCGGAAAGGCGCCATTGGAAAATTGGGCCTGGAGGAGTTTTTCCAAGGCGAAGCGCGTGCATTCATGGATGGCCGGATCCTTGAAGTCCAAGGTCTGGTCCACCTGCATGAGCAAGCGGAGTGCGGCCTGGGTGTTGTTGTCGTCCAGCACCGAGGTGTTGCGGGCCTTGCGGCTGTGACGATCATCTTTTCGATAGGTCCACATGACCCGGTCTGCCGGGCCGAACTCAATGCGGTAGTTCCATCCGCCCGTATCCAGTTGACCGCTGACCAGTGCGCGCGCCGCCGCGATGGCGCCGGCCCGACAGCTCGCTTCGCCAGTCTTTCCCCAGGCCTCCAGCAGGGCCAGGCCCACGGAGGGAGTGCCGGGTGGTTGTACCCAGATGGTCGTGGGGCCGGTTCCTTTTTCGCCCTCCCGGACGCTTAAGTCCGCGCTGTACTTCCAGAGATACCCGCCTTCGATGGCGACCTGTTCGCAGAAAAAGTCGACGGCCTTTTGAAGTGCGGCGCGCATTTCCCTTGGGTCGGGCGAGCGGGCGGCGGCGATGGATGTGAGGAGGAGCAGAGCGGTGATGGAGCGCTTCATAAGGTATAGGTTATCTCGTATTGGCGGTGTGCGGAATCCAAATATCGGGTTTTGCGTCGCAGAATCTCCGACAAAAACTTTATATCGCCCTTGATATCCCGAAAGGGCTGACGTACATCTAGCCCGCCTATTCGGAGAGATGGCTGAGCGGCTTAAGGCACCGGATTGCTAATCCGGCGTACGGTTTTTCCGTACCGGGGGTTCAAATCCCCCTCTCTCCGCCAGGCTGTTTCTGCTCGCCATCCGGCTCCTCCGCTCGCTTCCACCTTGGTTTACCCTGAGGGATTCCGGTTGCATTCCCCCCTGAAAAAACGGAATTTCCATACTCTATGGATTGGAAATCATTCTTCGACAAACTCGGCATGAACGGCACGCAGTGGCAGTGGCGGATCCTGCGTTGGCAGAAGAGCTGGAATGCCTTCCTGGATGGGTTTCGTCACAAGGAAGCCCAGGTCACGGTCGAGGCGAAGTTTTGCCCGGAGTGTCGGGCCATGCTCAGTAAGGATGCCAAGGTGTGCGATCATTGTGGCGCCCGGGTATCGGGTCATACACGCCAGGTCGCTGGACGTCGCCTGGAGTCGCTCTTGCCGGGTGTCGCTCCGGTAACCAGTCTGCTCCTGTTGGCCAACGTCGGCGGCATGCTGCTGCTCATGCTGGCCCATGGTGCCGAGCAATTTTTCAACCCGGATGCCAAGTCCCTGACCTTGATGGGCGCGCTGAGCCCCGCTCTGTTCAACCAGTTCGCCATCTCCGAGTACAACCTGATTTACCGGGGGTGGATGCAGTTTGCCGATGGCTTTGATGTCGGCGGCGAGTGGTGGCGGCTGATTACGTATGGCTACCTGCATGGAGGCGTCTGGCACATCGCCTTCAACCTTTACGCCTTGAGCGTGATTGGGCCCATGCTGGAGGAGGAGGTGGGCCGCGCCCGCATGTTCACCGTGTACACCTTGTCGGTTGTGGTGGCGGGCCTGGCTCAGTTGATGCACTCACCCGCGTATTCCCCCATTCCGGTAGTGGGAGCCAGCGGTGGATTGTTCGGCCTGCTCGTGTTCGGTGTGGTTTACATGCACTTTTATGGCACGACGATGCACGATCAGCGCAATGGGCTTTTAAAGTGGGTGCTGTTTGCCTTCATCGCAGGATTTGCCGTAGGGGCGGCCAATATGGCCCACCTCGGCGGTGCGATAGTCGGTGCGATCTTCGGCTTTGTTGTGGAGAAGGAACGGAAGGTCGGCAAACGCTTTCAGTCAGCCTGGAACAGTATGACCGTGCTGTGCCTGGTGGCCACGCTGGCTAGCATGGTCCTGTCGCTGCTCTGGCGCTCCGCCTTCTTTAAGATGCTGGCGGTCCTCGCCAGTCAAGGCTGATCCGCACCAGGCTATTCCGCGCCGGGGATGGGTCCGCCGGGCTTTTCGTGTGGCAGGAGTTCGCCACCGACAATCGAAGCGCCTCCATCGACGTAGAGGACCTGTCCGGAAATCTTTTTGGAGAAGGGGCCGAGCAGGAAGAGCGCAGCGTTGGCCACTTCTTCTTTATCCGTTTCCGGATTCCAGGGGATCGGTGCCATGCGTTCCCAGGTGTTCCCCAATTCTTTGAAGCCTGGAATGGCTCCGGCTGCTTTGGTGGCGAGGGGGCCGGCGGAAATCGCGTTGATCCGGACGTAGTCCCGACCGTGCCGACGAGCCAGGCCGCGGACGGTGGCTTCGAGTGCGGCTTTATTCACGTGCATCCAGTTGTAATAAGCGAAGGCAATTTCCGATGCGAAGCTCAGGGCGACGACCGCGCCGCCTTCGGCCATTTTGGGCGCGGCGTACCGGGTGACGCTGGCCAGGGAAACTGCGCTGATGTGAAACCCGGTTTTCAGGTCGTCATAGGCGTCGGTATGGAATTCCGGACCCAGGCAGGTCTTCGGATTTGCGTAGGCGATCGAGTGAACCAAGCCGGCAATCGGCCCAATGTCGGCGAAGAGCGCCTGGATCTCTTCGTCTACCGTGATGTCGCAAAAACGGATGTCCAACGCATCCTTGACGTCCTGATCCAGCTTCTTGTTGCGGTCGAAGAAAATCTTTTTCATCCGCTCGCTTTGGACGGTGAAGATGACCTTGCCCCCACGATCCGTGATGGCTTTGCCTATCGCGTAAGCAATTGAATCGGAGTCCAGCAGGCCCATAACCACATATGTTGCATCAGGTTGTATCATTGTTTTCCCTTTTAAAAAGCAGGTGTTGGTGCAAGTTGACTTAAAAATTGAATGTTGCCAAGGCTATTCCCTCGGCTATGTTTGCTGGGGAGCGAGGGGTGGTGATACGTGGCAGGGTGAGCGTTTTTTTTGACTATAAGAATTTTCAGCGCGATGGCCTGTATGTGGCCTGCCCGCCACCGGCGCATGCCGATAGTCGGTTTGCGATGGGGTGGCTGATGGGCGCTTCGATCGGTAAAACACTTCCGGTCAAACCGGTCGTGATGGATGGGGCCGATGGTCGGTTTCGCTCCAACGGCTTTGTGGTTGCGGTGACCAAGGGCACGGCTCGCCTGGCGGAAGAGGCGCTCGTTGCCGGCCGGGGGAATTGGCAGGGTGGGGAGAAGTTCGGTACGGCTGAATTGCTCAAGCTGGACGATCCGCGTCCACTTCGGACCGCAAATCAAACGCCACTCATCGGAAAGGCAAGTTCGCCGGAGACCAAGGCCGCCCGCGTGCGCGTTGAGATCGCCCGGGATGAGGCCTTCCTGCATATCGAGCAGTCCCGCATGGTGGGCAGCTTGCACACCTTTCGTCCGGACGTACTTCCGGCTGGTCGGTATTTTTTCCGGTGGACCCCCTTGGATGCACAGGGGATCCCCGGCTTTTCGTCCGCGTCTTCCGTGTTGACCGTTCACCAGGATCTGACGGTGAAGCTGTCAGTTGCAGAGCCGGTGTACACCTGGGAGGAAACGGTCAGTGTTTCCTCCGCGCATCACATCCATGCGGCGTCGGCGCAATCGGACACGAGCGTTACCCGGATGGTGCACTCGGTTTTTACGAGGGGCCGGTTAAGGCGGGGAAGGGCGACGGGCTGACGCGGTATCAGGCGGTGGACGTCGTGGGGAACGAAACGCCGATCAAACAGCTTCGCTTCAGTCTCGAGTAAGGCGGTCGCTGCCCGGGTGTGACGAATCTCGCGCTGGCCTTTTCAATCTGTTAGCATCTTTTCATGAGCAAGAAAAACAGCGGAATGAAAAGTGCCTACGAATTGGCCATGGAACGCCTGAGCGAGCCGGGCGATGAGTGTCGCAACTTAAGCGACGAGCAGAAAGAGGAAATCGCCCAGATCGATCGGAAGGCCAAGGCCAAAGTCGCCGAGCTCGAAATCATGCACCGGCAGAATGTCGAAAAAGCCGGAATGGACCGTCTTGCGCTACATGCCTTGGAAGTGGCGCTCCATGAGCAGGTTCAAAAAGCGAATGACCAGGCGGAAACAGATAAAGACGCGATCCGCGAAGGCTGATTCCCGCAGGCCTTCCTTACGGAGCGGCCGGGCGTGCGGGTGTGGCCTTCGGCGCTGTTGTCACCTCGTTGTCGATAACCGTGATGCGCTCCGCGGGCGTATTGTTATAGCGAATGGGGTCGATGCCGGGCGCGCAGATGAGCGTGTTCATCTGTACGGTATTGGTGCCAGCCTGGTGGAAGCGTAGCGGCGAGCGCTCCAGTCCGTAGATCGTATTGTGCATGATCGAGAAGCCGGTACTGCCCTGATCCAGAAACATGCCGTTGGACTCCGCTTTTCCCGCGTTGAGGGGGATGTCGTGAATCCGATTTCCAATGAGTTGACTGTTGGGCTGATTGCCCAGGGTATAGATCCCTCCGCCATCGGAGAGGAGTTGCATGCATCGGTGGATGTGATTATCTGCGATAATGTTGTTGCCCGCCGGCGTCGATTTGTCATCCCATTTCCAGCCGATGCTGATGCCGGTGTAGGGCAGGTGTTGGATGTGATTTTGATCCACCCGAACGTCGCGTACGATGCCCGCCCAGATGCCGACCGCCCCATGGAACCGGGTACCGCAGCTCTGGATGTCGTTATGGCTGATCCGAATGTTTCGCGTGGTCTGTTCGGCTGAGGGATTGCCTTCGCCGATCATCACCCCGTTGGCCGCGATGTCGAAAAAGTGATTGCTGTTGACCGTACTTGCACGGCAGTTCTGTTGCAGCCAGATGCCGGATCCGCCCAGGTTGCGCAAGGTGCATCCGGTCAGGTGCAGGCCTTCGGCATGGTCTGCCAGAATGGCTGGAGGCACGAAGATGCGTTGGTTTGTTTGCGCGCTGCCATCCCGCCTTTCATGTACCGCCGCCTGGCCGGAAACGTAGCCTTCTGGCGGAAGTGCCCAGTCGGTATAGGCGAAATGCAGGTTCCGAAAGTGCAGGTTGCGCACAGGCCGTTCGGGGGTTCCCCGGATTTCGATCAGGCCTGTGGCCACCGGTACAACCGCATGGGCCGGCGCATTTTTACTCATCACCCGCAGGGTGCGCATATCCGGATCAAAAAACCATTCGCCCGGCGCATCGAGAAAAGCCGCATGGTTTTCCAGGGCGTATCGGGGGTGTTTTTCGAAGTGGGTGATCGCATAGTGGGGTGCTTTGCAACCGATGGGAAAGCGTGTGCTCAGGCGGCGGGCCCCGTCGTCAATCGATAGGACAGGTATGCGCGAGATGGACCAGTCATGCAGGAGTACCACTTCCATGTGTTGCGGGTCCAGTCCTTCGGGAAAGTCCCCTTGTCCAAAAAAGAAGCCGGTCCGGTTGTCGGGGAATGCTTTTTCGATGCGGAGCCAGTCTGTGTTTGGATGCCGTGCGCGTGTGGCGCGCGCCTTGCCCAGGTAGAGGTCGCGAGGGGTGACGCCGGGAGGTACCTGCGTTTGCCAGGTGTTGCCATCGGACTCCCATGCATTGAGCTCGATCCCCCCGTGGATTAGTGCAGCGTTCCCGACGCCCTCGTAGATGACCTGGAGGTTCTGGTGACCGCCATCATCAGGCGTGAAGAGCAGGGGTTCGGAGAGCGCGAATGTGCCTTCCAGCGAGATGCGCGCAATCCGGGCCTTGCTCGCTGTGAGCAGCGGGCGAAGGGTGTCGCGGGCGCGCTCAATGGTTCGGAAGGGGGCTGCCTGCGTTCCCGGGTTCGCATCATCGCCCGTGGATGAGACGACGTAAAGCAGGTCCGCTGCGTTCAGGGTGTTGATCCAGAGCGCGCAGATGACGAGGAGGGATTTATGCCTGGTTTGCATCGGCGCATCTTCCGGGATCCTACACGGAGGGCAATAAAAAACCCCCAGCCGAAGCCGGGGGTTTTCTAATTCAGATTTGGATCGCTTAGAGGGCGATGCCAACGGTGAGGAAGAGGTCTTCGTCAACCGTGAGTACTTTGTCATCTGTTTCGACGATGTAGCTGACACCGATGTTTGCCGTGCCGAATCCGGTTTCAACTCCGGTTCCTGCAGACAGCGTCAGGTGCGATAAGCCCGTTTCGCCATTGGCCAGGCCGCCATCCGCGATATAGCCGAGGGTCGCGCCGAGGTCCAGGCCCAGGTCTTCGCTCAGCGCTACCGTGTAGCCACTGGTCAGCTCAAGGTAGACTTGCTCATCGATGCCACCATCAATACCCAGATATACGCCAAGTGACGGCTGGAGGATGGTTCCACCGGAGCATGCAGCAACGATGCCTACTTCGCGATCTGCTGCGGTTGCGCCAGTGTTGGCACCTTCAGCATTCACGCCAGAGGCGTTCGGATACAGATATTCGGTATATCCAAGGGATACGCCTACTGGCGCATTTTCGCCCATGGGCAAGGCATAACCGGCGGTCAAATCGACTTCGTCGAAATCACTGGAATCCGTGTTGAAGTTTGCCCAGGTACCTACGCTGAGGCCTGATCCGAGATCCACACCCATCGTCGGGTTCAGATTTACGTCGTCGTTAACCGTTGCTCCGCGAAAGATATAGGCCGTGTTCAGGTCCAATCCTGCGCTCGCCGTGAGATCGCCAGCATTTGCGCTGAAGGTCCCAAGTACCATGGTGATAACTGCACCTGTGGTGATCAATTTCTTCATTCTACTTTCCTCTCTCATGTGTTAATAAAATTGTTAATAACTGACCCAAGTCGTTGACCATCAGGGGATTGTCAGCACGGATGTTATTAACAAGACATGGCTTTCTCATACAAATGAGGGGGTTCGGTCAAGTAGAAACCCTTAAAGCTTACGATTATGTGAGTTTTTTCGGGAATTTCTGTAGAGCTAATACTACGGGCCGATCGCTGGGTATTCGGCTTAAGTGGTTTATTACAAGTTGTTTACGGATGGTTTATGCGTTCTGTAACGATTTTGGGTCGGTGCTGTCACTTTTGTATGAATTACGGGCCTTCTCGGGGCTGGTCTATGGATGCCATCGGGTGCAAATGCGTGCTTTCACCTTTTCGTTTCCGGGGAGTTCACCCTATAGTCCTCGCGATGCACCAAGACCCCCAATGGAGTTAGGCGATATAAAGATCCCAGGCAAGGACCCCTTGCGCTGGCGCCTTACTCTTAGTGGACTGTTGGTTCTGCTCGCCCTGCTGGTGCAGTTCCTGCCTGCTATTCAGAAGATTGAGTGGGGTTTGTATGACTTGCGGGCGCATACGCTTTCGCTGCGTACTGACCCGGACCCGGACATCGTCATCATTGCGATCGATGAAGAAACCCTGGATCGGCTGGAGCCGGCCGTGGGGCGTTGGCCCTGGACGCGCGACCTGCATGCGCTGGTCATTGATTTCTGTTCGGAGGCGAAGGCGATCAGCCTGGATGTCCTCCTGGCAGAGCGCCTGGTCGATCGGGTGGCGGGTGTGGAGGAGGAGATCGAGCGCATCGTTCGAAAGCAGGATAGCTTTGTCGCGGCCCTGGCGGTGGATCATTACACCTTTGATACCAATCGCATCCCACGCCTTGCCGAGCTGGCACTACCCGAAGCCATTGGCCCGGCGCTGAAGCTGGAGGTCGATGCCGGTACCGTGATTCCACCGTATCCTGAACTGTTGGCGGCCTCTGCTGCCATTGGCCATGTGAATATCGTCCCTGATTCCGACGGGACCACCCGGATGTACGCCTCCATGATCCATACCGAATCGGGGCTTCTGCCATCGCTCGGCTTGTCACTGGTCCACGCCTATCTCGGTCACCCCGCCGTCGTCGCAGACGAGCATGGGGTCCGGATGGGTTCGTCGCTGGAGATTCCGCTGGAGGCGGGTGCCTCCTATCGGTTCTCCCAGACCCGTGGCATGCACATGGCCTATCGCTACGCTGACGTGATTGATGCCTGGCGAGCGGCGGCGGCCGGAGCGGCACACCCGATCACGCCGGACCTCTTTAAGGATAAGATTGTGATCGTTGGTTCGGTCGCCTTCGGACTCTTGCAGGATACGATGACCACGCCCGCGGGTGGGAATACCTTTGGGGTCGAAATCCACGCTTCCGCGGTTGATTCGATGCTCAATCGCCGTCACATCCGCATGCTGCCAGTATGGGCCGGTCTGTTGTTGCTGATCCTGGTCGGCCTCTCGCCCTTACTCATCCACTTTGAACGCGCGCCGGTCATGTTGGGCTTTTGCCTGGCGGTAGGGCTTGGATATCTGGCCCTGGCGTATGCGGCCCTTCTTCTCGGGCGCTTGATGCTGCCCCTTAGTGGACCCCTTCTGGCTTTGCTGTTTTCCTCGGTCGTGCTGGGCACCTTATACTGGTATCAGGAGCGTCGGCGCCGGCGTTGGCTCGAAGATCTGGAGGTGAAAAAGCAGCAGTTCACCGATATGCTGGTGCATGATTTGAAAAATGCCGTCGTCCCGTTGAGTATGGCCGTCCAAATGGCCCAAGGTGAAAAGGACCTGGATTTCCTGATTAACGAATTGCCCATCTATGCCGACCGATGCACCAGTCAGCTGCTTCTACAGGTGAATTCCATTCTCGATATACGGAAAATGCAGGATGGGCGTATGCCGCTTGAGCCGATGCCGGTTGAACCCGTGGAGGTCATCCTGGGGGTGATCGAGACCTACCAGTTGAACGCACGTCACGCCTCGCAGGACCTCGTGCTGGAGCGGGGTGAGTATGTTTGCAGTACCCTGCTGCTCGACCCGGCTATTTTCCGACGAGTCGTCGAGAACCTGATCTGGAATGCGGTCAAGTATGCCAATACCGACTCGACCATTATCGTGACGTGTAGAAACGACGCGCAAGGCAACTTCTATTTTGATGTCGGCAATCGGAGCAGCCTGATCTCGCCTTCCGATGTAGATGAAATTTTTGGAGCCTTTGTCACCGGACCGACTTCGCGTGATACCATTTCCCAAATTCCTTCTACCGGTCTGGGCTTGGCTTTTTGCAAATTAGCCATTGAAGCCCACGAAGGTAGTATTGTATTGA